>NZ_ANBF01000025.1 GCF_000341025.1 Nocardiopsis salina YIM 90010
GCCCGGCACCGGCGACAACATGGGCAGCGCCCTGGGCCTGGGGCTGCGCCCGGGCGACGCCGTGATCTCACTCGGCACCAGCGGCACCGTCTTCGCCGTCGGCGACCGGCCTTCGCACGACCCGAAGGGCGCGATCTGCGGGTTCGCCGACGCCACCGGCCGGTACCTGCCACTGGTGTGCACGCTCAACGCAGCGCGGGTGCTGGACGCGACCGCCACCATGCTCGGCACCGACCTGGCCGGGCTCGACCGACTGGCCGCCGGCGCCGAACCGGGAGCGGGCGGGATCATCCTGCTCCCCTACCTCGACGGCGAGCGCACCCCCGACCTGCCCGGGTCGGCAGGGTCGCTGCACCACCTGACCCGGACCAACATGCGCCCGGAGAACATCGCCCGCGCCGCCGTGGAGGGCATGCTTCTGGGGCTGGCCGACGGTTTGTCCGCGCTGACCGACAGCGGGATCCCCGTCGGAAGGGTCCAGCTGGTCGGAGGTGCTGCGCGTTCGGCGGCCGTGCGCGAGGTGGCGCCCGCCGTGCTCGGCACCCGCGTGGAGGTGCCCCCGCCCGCGGAGTACGTGGCCATCGGCGCCGCACGGCAGGCGGCTTGGGTGCTCGCGGGTACCGACGAGCCCCCGGAATGGAGCGTGGGCGAGCCGGAGTTCATCGCGGAGGCACAGGAGCTCGACGGACTGCACGAGCGGTACGCCCAGACGCGGCGGGACTCCCACGGCGTGTGACCCCGAAGCTCCGGTGCCCGGGCGTCCGGGCACCGGAGGTGGAATTCGGGTCAGGGCGGAACCGGGGGCGCAGCAGCGCTCCGGTACGCTCGATCGGCGCAAGCCGGGGCAGAACCGGACACGAACAGCGGTGGGAGGCGCATGTCCGTCCACGAACACCTGCGGGTACCGATCGGCACCGCGCCCGGGTGGTCCACACGGCCCGAGAGCCGGAAGGTCCTCGTGGTCGCCCACACCGTGACGACCCTGACCCGCCTGCTCGACCTGCTGCCGTTCCTGGAGTCGGACCCGCGCGTGCAGATCGTCTTCACCCGGGCCCGCACCTCCAATTTCCGAGAGGGCGTCACCGAATTCCTGCACGACCTCGGCGTGGCCGTCGCACCATGGGAACAGGCCATGGAAGAAGAGTTCGACCTCGCCATCACTGCCAGCTACGGCGACGACCTGCACAGGATCAAAGCCCCCGTGGTCGCCTTCTCCCACGGCGCCGGGTACAATAAATTGGAGAAACCGGAAACCGGAAACCGGAGAATTCGGAGTCGGTGTTCGGCCTCTCCCGCAACACCCTCGCCCGCGACGGCGCGCTCATCCCGCAGACCCTCGTCCTCTCGCACGAGGAGCAGCTCGACCGGCTCACCGCGTCCTACCCCGACGCAGCATCCTCGGCCGTGGTCGCCGGCGACCCCACACACGACCGCATCCACGCCGGGCTCCCCTGGCGTGAGCGCTACCGCGACCACCTCGAGACCGGTGACCGGTCCCTCGTCCTGATCAGCTCCACCTGGGGACCCACCTCCCTCCTGGGGTCGCGCCCCGAGCTGCTCACACGCCTGCTCGCAGAAGCGCCCGCCGACGAGTACCGCATCGCCTTCGCCCTGCACCCCAACGTCTGGCACAGCCACGGAACCTGGCAGGTACGCGCTTGGCTCGCCGAGGCCGAACGCGCCGGACTCCGGGTACTGCCCGACCGTCAGGGGTGGCAGGCCGCGCTCGTGGCCGCCGACCACATCATCGGCGACCACGGATCCGTCACCTTCTACGGGGCCGCCCTGGGAACCCACACCGTGCTCGGGGCCTTCCCCCACCACGAGATGGCCACCGGCTCCCCCATCGCCGACTTCGGCCGCACCGCCACACATCTCGACCCGTCCCTGCCCCTGCTTCCCCAGATCACCACCGATGCCGGACACCACCACCCGCGCCGCTTCGCCGAGACCACCGACCTGCTCACCTCCGTCCCGGGCGAGGCCGGGCGTATTACCAGGTCGCTGTTCTACAAGCTGCTCGATCTGCCCGAACCGGTACACGACGTTCGTGTCACCCCGCCCGAACCGCCGGTCCCCTACCGGCGAGGATGGCCCGACACCGCCGACTCCGCACCACTCATGTGCACCGCCGAGGTCGAGGAGGCCGGGGTGCGGGTGGCGAGGTACCCGGCCGAGCTCGTGGTCGGCACCAGACTCGCCGTGCCCCGCGCGCACGTGGTCGCGCACGCGGACGAACCGCAGCTGCGGTGGCGGGAGGCCACTGACATCGTCGTGTGCGGGCCCGACGAGGGCGACCCGTGGCCACGGCTCGGGCGCACGCTGACCGGGCACCCGCGAGCGCACATGGCGGTCGAGGCCGAGGGCCAGGACTGCCTCGTGCGCACGCGCGAGGGTTCGCGCGTGCGCCTCACCCCCGACACGGCCCACCGGCACGACCCGGTACTGCTGGCCTCCGCATTCTGGCGGCTGACCCGCCCCGGTCAGCGGGACGGGGCCGGACGAGGGATCGAGGCGGGCCGTCCCTTCACCGTGCTCGTCGGCGGGCATTCCCTGCGCGTGCACGCCCGCGCGGTCGGCGACCGACCCCGGCCCTGAATCAGGTGCGGTCCGGGGCGAGGGCGAGGAGCGGCGGTTCCTGGGGTACGGGGTGTTGTGTGGTGTTGCCTCGGGGGTGGTGGTTCGTCGGGGGT
>NZ_ANBF01000026.1 GCF_000341025.1 Nocardiopsis salina YIM 90010
CCGCCGCTCCCAGATCGCCAGCCTGGCCGCGCACACGTCGTGGGCGAGGACCCCGCACCGGGCCGAACGGATGGCACCGGCGAACCGCGCACGCGAAGCCCGGTTCGAGGCCGAGGTCGACCCCGACGGGGTCATGGGCCCGGCCGACCGGGCCAAGGCCGCCGAGTCCGCGCGCAAGGCGTACTACCAGCGGCTCCCGGT
>NZ_ANBF01000027.1 GCF_000341025.1 Nocardiopsis salina YIM 90010
GCCGCCTGACCCCTAGGCACGAAAAAAGCCCCCACCGACGCAACCGGTGAGGGCGTACACGAGAAACCGGAGTTCTCGCATGAACCACTCTACCCACCCCGCCCGCCGGGCCCTGCGGCTCCCCCANNCGAGCTCACCGCCGAGGTCGACCTCGACGCCCCCGCCCCGACCCCGACGACACAGGCCGACCTCGTCGACATCCTCGCCGACCTCGCTCGCGAGAACGCGCTCCCCGTGGCGTGGACCCTGCCCGCTTGCCGCCACGGGCACGACCGCCGCATCGAGGGACACCTCCACGGCGGTGAGTTCGACATCGGACGCCTGCGGGGCCTCGCCGTGTGGCAGCGCATCATCGGCGCCGGACCTGTGCAGGTGCGACCCGACGGTCCTCGGGAGCACCACGTGATCGAGGGCTCTTACCGGGGTGCCGCTGTGCGGGTCGTGACTGTGGTCGACACCCCGGGCGGTGAGGCCGCATGAACCCGGCTCTGCCCTCCTGGATGTTCACCGTCGCCGACTGGATGCCCATGTTCGTCCTCGCCGCGCTGGTCTCGACCGCGGCCGTGAGTTGGCTTCTGTGCGGTGAGCGGGCCCGCCGCCTCGCCGCCGTGGTGACCCGGCAGGACCGCACCATCCGCGAGCTCGAAACCCGACTCGCCGAGACCGAGGCGCTCGTCGACCGGCTCACCGGCGGCACCGACGACATCATCACCGCCGCCCGCGGCGCCCACCACCGCACCGAGGAGGAATTGTGACCGAGATCGAATTCGTCGATCACCTGCCCAACCACGACAGCAGGTCCGGCCCCCGCGCATGGGGCCACACCATCGCCCATCAGCTCACGAACCGCCCGGGCCAGTGGGCGCTAATCCTGACCGGTAAGCCCGGCACTCCACAGATTTACAACCGCCGCAGGGTGATCGCGAAGGGCATCACCGTCCCCTGGAGGCCCGAGGGCGCGTTCGAGGCTCGCTCGTTCACAATCGACGGCGAGCTGCGGCTGTACGCCCGGTACGTGGCAGGACTCCCCTCCGATGTCTGACTTCAACATCGGGGCGCACGTGACCACGATCGTGCCCTCTGCGCCGCACCCCGCCGGTGCGCTCGGCACCGTCACCCACACCCACACGTGCGGCGGGGACGGNCTCCTCGACAACGACGTCGATGAGCTCCCCGCGCACTTCGCCTCCTGCGAGATCGAGGCCGACCGTGGCTGAACTCGCGCACGCCATCCCGCCCGGCGAGGACCTGAACCCCAGCCCGGAACAGGTCGACAGTGCCCGCCTGGTCGTGGCCGGCCGCACCCACGACGCCGACGACCTCCGCAGCCTCCTCGGTGTCCTCGGCCTCCTCGACGACGCCTGACCACCACGAACCGGGCCCGCCCGCACCGTCCTTGCAGGCGGGCCCACCCACCGACCAGAGGGAGAACCCACCATGTCCGGACCCCGCGCCATCGGCACCCGCGCCGAGAGCGGTGTCGTGCGATACCTGCGAGAGCACGGCTGGCCATCCGCCGAACGCCGAGCCCTCGCCGGTGGCACCGACCTCGGCGACATCACCGGCACGCCCGGCCTGTGCTGGGAGATCAAGAGCGGCAAAGTCGCCGAGCGTGCCGCCGACGGGGGCGTCGCCCGCTGGCTGGAAGAGACCGAGACCGAGCGGGAGCACGCCGACGCAGACCTCGGCGTGCTCATCACCAAAAGGGCGGGGTACTCGGCCGAGCGGGTCGGCGACTGGTGGGCTCACCTCGACCTCATGACGCTGTTCGCAGTGGTCTCCGCCCGGTCCCCGCTCGCCCCCACCATCCTCGGCGAGCCCGTCCGGATGCACGTGTCCACGCTCGTCGAGCTCCTGCACACCGCCGGATACGGAACACCTCCGAGCACCGAGGCGGTGGCCTGATGGCCGAGCACGTCGACCTCACCGACGAGGCCACCCTCGTGGCGGCCCTGCGTCTGACCCGCGCCCGGATCGCCGAGCACCGGGAAATCGAGAACGCCATCGTCGGCAAGCTCAAGGACCTTCTGGGGGAGGCAACCGAGGCCCGCATCGGGGGCGCCCCGGTCGTGACCTACCGGTGGACCAAGCCCCGCGAACAGGTGGACATCAAGGCACTCCGCGAGGAGCAGCCCGAGGTAGCGAAGCAGTACACGCGCCTCGCCCCGGGCAGTCGACGGTTCGTCCTCCTCGACCCCACCGAGGAGGCCTGATGTTCACCCAGCCAGGCGACACCCCCGGCGTCGAACCCGACTCCTCAGAGGGCATCCGCCGGATGCTCACCGAGATCATCACCGACACCGCCGCGAACGCGCCCCGCTCCCTGCAACGCCGCATCGGCCCGTCCGAGGTCGGCGACCCCTGCCCGAGGCGTCTGGCGTACAAGCTCCTCGACTGGCCAGTCACCAACTCCGGCGGGGACCCGTGGCCGTCCATCGTCGGCACCGCCACACACGAGTGGCTC
>NZ_ANBF01000028.1 GCF_000341025.1 Nocardiopsis salina YIM 90010
ACGACACCGCTACGAACACGGTGATCGACCACAAGTGCGTCGGTGAGACCGCCATGCGCAAGCACCGCAACGAGGGCATCCGCGAGCAGTACCGCGTTCAGGCCAATCTCTACGGCTTGGGCTTCGAACGCGCGGGCTACACCCCGCAGACCGTCGCCCTCGCGTTCTACCCCCGCGGCGGGATGCTCGGCGGCCTGTGGGTGTGGACCGACGTCTACGACCGACAACTCGCCCTGGACGCCCTCGCCCGTCTGGAGTCCGTGCGTGACGCCGTGATCGCCCTCGACCCCGAGTCCCGCCCCGCCATGTGGGAGCACCTCCCCGCCCAGCCCTCCAGCGCGTGCAGGTTCTGCCCGTTCTGGAAACCCGGATCCACCGACCTCGCCGTCGGCTGCCCCGGAAACACCACCACCCACCAGGCCAAGACGGCCGCATAGGAAACAGGAGAAACACCATGAGCTTCACCTTCACCCAGCCTTCCAACAACGCGGGCGGCTTCTTCAGGCCCGCCGAGCACGACGGCCACCTGGTCCTCATCACTCAGGTGCACAAGATCGAAGACCGCTACGACCAGTTCAAGAAGCATGAGGTGCCCGCCGCTACGTGCGACCTGGTCGACCTCGACGACTCCGCCCAGCTTCGCGAGGGCGTCCTGATCACCCACACCGGGATCGTGAACCGCCTCTCGCCCGGGGCGCACATGGTCCTCGGGCGCATCGGCAAAGCCCTGACGAAGAACGGGTTCGAGGCGTGGGTGCTCGCCGAGTTCGACCCCAACTCCGACCCCGCGCGTGCTCAGGCGTGGCTCGACAAGCAGAACAGCGGCGCCCCCGCCGCCCAGCCGGAGCAGACGCCCGCCTCGCAGGCTGCGCCCGCTCCGGCTCCGCAGCAGCAGGCGCCCGCGGCGCAGGGGATGGCCGATCCCTCGGACCCCGCCGTCCAGGCGCTGCTCCAGTCCCTTCAGCAGAAGTAAGAAGTGCTCTCCTGAGAACACTTCCGCCTTGAGGAGATGCCAAACAGCTCTTCTCTGATCTGGCCAACCGGTCCTGTCGAGAGAAATATGGGAACCGGCGCACTCAAAGGGCCATTGAACCCCCAGATCATTAAGGAAATCGGAAATCTTCTTCCGGCTTCAGCTCCATGGAAATAGGAAATCGGAAAGTTCTTTCCTTCACTTCTGATGGCCCTTGATTGATTGTGAAGGGGACTCCAGCCCGCCCGGATCCAGCCGGCGCCCCGGGAGCAACGCCCGGGGCGGGCGCCACACCAGCCGCACGACGACGAGGGGGAGACATGCAGGGAACCGCCGAGGGGCAACGCCTACGCGACGCCGGGATGAACGCCGCCGTCGAGACCGCCGGTGCGGACGTGGCCGCGATCGACCTCCTCATCGCACGCGCCGCCGCCACCGGTGAGGTGTTCTCCGCGAACGACATCCGCGCCCACCTGCCCGAGGGGATCAAGACGGCAGCGATCGGAGCCCGGTTTGCCCACGCCCGACGCCGAGGCGTCATTGAAGCGACCGGCTACATCACCTCGACGGACCCCGGCACCCACGCACACCCCGTCCGCACTTGGCGCGGCGTCCGATGAGCGCCACCACCCCCACCGGCCCCAACCAGCACCACCCGGACAGGACACCGACACCTGTGACTCACACGCTCGACGCCGCCCTCGCCCTCCACCACGCGGGCCTGTGCGTCATCCCCGCCGCGGCTGACGGCACCAAGGCGCCCGGCACCGGCCGGTGGCGCGACTACATGACCACGCGCCCCACCGAGGAACAGGTCCGGCAGTGGTTCGCCAACAGCCACCCCGGTGTCGGTGTCGTCGGCGGGACCGTGTCCGGCGGGCTCGTGTGCCTGGACGTCGAGGGCCGCGCCGTCTCTGAGGGTGTGTTCGCGCGGTACGTCGAGCTCGCCGACAACAGTGGCCTCGGCGAGGTGCTCCGCGAGGTCATGGGTGGTTACACCGAAGCCACCGCATCCGGAGGGCTCCACCTCCTCTGGAGGATTGCCGACGGTCAGGGCGTGGAGAACCTGAAGTTGGCCCGGCGCCCCTCCACCGACGAGGAGCTCGCCGAGAAGCCCGGCCAGAAGATCCAGGTGCTCATCGAGACCAAGAGTGAGGGCGGGTTCCTCGTCGTCGCCCCCAGCTCCGGCCCCGTCCACCCCAACGGGCACCCGTGGACCCTCCACGCCGGCGGGGCCGACACCATCGCCACCCTCGACCGCGAAGTGAGCGACGCCCTCCTCGACCTCGCCCGCATGTGCGACACCATGCCCGCCCCCGAGGCACCCGCGTTAGCCCAACCCGTCCCCGCGCCCCGCCACGACGACGGCAGCCTCAGCCCCGGCGACGACTGCGAGAACCGCACCGACTGGACAGACATCCTCGCCCCCCACGGGTGGACCGAGCTGTTCCGCTCGGGCAACACCCGCTATTGGCGGCGGCCCGGCAAGCGGATGGGCATCTCGGCGACGACCGGGCACGCCGACGACCGTGACCGCCTGTACGTGTTCACCACCTCGACCGAATTCGAGTCCGAGACGCCCATCACCAAGTTCGCCGCCTACACGCAGCTCGAACACGCCAACGACTACAAGGCCGCCGCCCGTGCCCTGCGCGATGCCGGATACGGGCGCCCTGCCCCCGAACCCGTCCGTCACCTGGCCGCCGTCCCGACCCAGTTCGCCCAGCCCGGCACCACCCCGGCCACCGACGGCACCGCCGCGCTCGCCATCGACGAACCCACACCCGTCACCCAACTCGACACCTACAGCCGCACCGACGACGGCAACGCACTGCGCCTGGTCGACGAGCACGCCCGCGAGATCCGCTACGTCCCCGAGCGCGGAAAGTGGCTCACATGGGACGGCCACCGGTGGGCGTGGGACGACCGCGGCCACGTCCCAGAGAAGGCGCGTGCCATCGCCCGCGCGCTCCCCGACGAGGCCAAGGAAGACGCCGCCCACAAGGCCCGGTCACTGGCCGCGCGCAACCTCGGCGCCATGGTCCAACTCGCCCGCACCGACCCGCGCATCGTCGCCCCCGCCGCCGACCTCGACGCAGCACCCCACCTGCTCAACACCACCGGCGGCGTCGCCGACCTGCGCACCGGCGAACTGTCCGACCCCGACCCCACCCAGCTCCACACCCGCTCGGCCACCACCGCACCCGACCCCGACGTGGGCACCCCGCGATGGGAGTCCTTCCTCGCCGACACCTTCGGCGACGACACCGAAATCACCGGGTACGTCCAACGCCTCGCCGGATACTCAGCATCCGCTGACGTCGGCACGCACGTCCTCCCGTTCCTGCACGGCGGTGGTTCCAACGGCAAGTCGGTGTTCCTCGAAGTACTCGGTGCGCTGCTCGGCGACTACGCCACCACCGCACCCCACGACTTCCTCATGCACACCCGCTCCTCACACGAGACCGAACTCGCGCGCCTGCAAGGCATGCGCCTGGTCATCTGCTCCGAGGTCAACCAGGAAGACCGGTTCGACGAAGCGAAGATGAAGATGCTCACCGGCGGCGACACCATCACCGCCCGGTATATGCGCCAAGACCACTTCACCTTCCAGCCCACCCACCACCTGTGGCTCATGGGCAACCACCAGCCCGAGGTCAAGAGTGGTGGTACGAGCTTCTGGCGACGCCTGCGGCTCATCCCCTTCACCCGCACCGTCCCGACCGAGCGGCGCGTGGAGAACCTCGCCCGCATCCTCGTCGAGGAGGAAGGCCCTGGCATCCTCGCGTGGATCATCGAGGGCGCCCGCCAGTACTTCACCGACGGTCTCGCCGACCCCGACGCAGTCAAGGCCGCTACCGAGAAGTACGCCTCCGAAGAGGACCACGTCGGCCGGTTCCTCGAAGAGTGCTGCCACACCGGCGGCGGTAGCCACATCAAGCAGGAAGCCAAGAAGCTCCGTGCGGCCTACGAATCCTGGTGCATAGGAGAGGGGGTCAAGCCCCTGACCGCACAGGCCCTCGGCCGGGAACTCACTGGGCGCGGCCACGCCCGCAAGGCGTCCAACGGCAGGAAGTTCTACGAGGGCCTGGCGCTCATCGACGACGGTACCGAGGACGACGGCCGGGCCGGGTTCTGATGCGCACTGACGAAGGGGTACTGACAGCCGAGGGGGTACTGGCGAAGGGGTACTGCCCCGCCCTCCCGTGCCCTCTCGGCGCCTTCGCAGTACCCCCTAGGACCCCTGCGAGTACCCCCAAGTACCCCTTGGCAGTACCCCTTTTCACAGGCGTTGTCGCTGGCCAATCCAAGGCAGTACCCCCTAGTACCCCCTTTTGCATGGTTCCACCTTCACGCGCGCACGCACATGCGCACGATCAGGTCAATGCACAAACGCCCGTAGGGGGTACTGAGGGGTACTCCCGACCTCCAGGAGCCCCGATGCGCGCCGCCACCATCCACGCCCGGCTCGACACCTGCCCCCGATGCGGCGCGGCGATCATCGTCGCCCTCGACCACCACACCGCCGCACTCACCGTCCGCGCCGACCCCCTCCCTCTCGACGCCGAGACCGAACTCCACGCGCGCCTGTCCGGACGCCTCACCTACAACGTCCTCGGCCGCGACGACCTACAGCTCCACCTCCGCGACACCGAACACATGGCCTCACGCGGGCACCCCGTCGTTGCCACCCACGAGTGCCCCGGCCCTATCCCCGCCACCGCCATACCGTCCGCACCCGTGCCGGCCGCGAACCCGGCCGAACCCGACCTCTTCACCCACATCGACGACGACGTCCCCGACGGCTTCCCGTTCTGACAGGAGACCCCCGCATGAGTGACCTGCCGACCGGCGTCGCCTACTACACCGCCCGAGAACTCGCCGACCACCTCCGGGTCTCCACCATGACCATCCACCGCGCCATCGACGCCGGCGAACTCCCCGCCCTGCGCCTCGGCGCCGCCGTGCGAATCCCCGTCACGGACGCCCACAACTGGATCCTCACCCGCCTCACCACGACGGAGACGACCCGATGAGCCACCAGACCCCGGAGCACGAGGCCCTCGCCGAGGTACTGCACCTGATCGCCCACTGGGTGAGCCAGACCGAGCGCGGGCTCGCTGACACCGGCGGCCTCGTGTGGCGGCTCCATCAAGCCGGATATCCACTGCCCGCCGAGGAGGACGACAAATGAGCGTCACCCTCGTCACCACACCCCACGGCCGCCTGTACCGCCTCCGGTGCGACCAGTGCGGCGCCACCCACACCCCGAAGCTCGCGACCCGAACCGCCTCGGATGCCCGACACCTCGCACGCGCCGACGGGTGGCGTGCCTCCTCCTCCAAGAAGCGCCGCCCGACCCATGCGCAGCTCTGCCCGATGTGTCGGCCGCACTGCTGACACGAACCACCAGCACGACCACAACGGGGGAACCATGAAGACCGAGCACCGCCACTACCCGTGCGACCTGTGCGGCCGCCCGTCCGGCGACGACGCCCCCGCCTGCACCTCATGTGCCCACCAGGCCGCCACCGCCCTCACCGAGATCGCCGACTGGCTCGCCGACGACCTCATCACCGCTGTGGCCAAACAGACGGCCCTCGGCGCGGCCGGCGGCGGGGGTAAGCCCACTAAGAAGGCCGAGCAGCCTCTACCCCTCGATCTCCGAGCGTCCGAGGCTCTCGCCGTTCTGCGGAACACCCTCGCCGGATGGGCGCGCGTCCTCGCCGACGACGGCGCCACCACGCACCCTCGCGCGGCCACCGTCCGGTCCATGGCCGAGTGGCTCCCCCCCCCCCCCCCCNGCGCACCCGCTCCTACGGCGCCGAGGTGGTCGACGAGATCCTCGCCGCCCACCACCAGGCCGTGCGCGCTGTCGACCGCCCTCACCGGTGGGTGCCACTGCCCACCCCATGCCAGTCCGTCACCCTCTACGGGGACACCCCTGCCCCGTGCGGCGGGCAGCTCCACGCCATCATCGCCCCCGGCCACCGGGCCGACGGCGAGATCCGATGCAGCCTCGACAAGGCCCACACCACCAACGTGCAACACCTGGTCGACAAAAGGCGGGGGCCGCGCTTGCCCGACTTGACAGACCGGCCTAAGTTGAGTGCTTAGATAGGACTTCTGCACTCAGGCCCCGGAGCACACGCTCAGGGCCTTTGTCGTGCCCGTCGTGAGGGCCACCAGACGACCCCAGCGGGGCCCTCATGCGGTCTTCACTTGGTTATGACTGGTGATACCTGGCGTGATCTACTTGATGTGCGGGCTCCCGGGTCGGATGTCAGCCCATACCGGGAGCCCTCTCGGGGGCCTAGCGATTTAGCTGGGTCCCCTTCTCTACTTTCTCAGTCGCAACAATTCGACCGCCAATCGCGTGAAAGCCTCGAGGATGCGCCAGATTTGCGGGTCACCCAAGGGGTCTTCGGGGTAGGGCATATTGTTTCCTTGAATTGTGCGGCCGGATACTCCGACGGTGGCGCCGCTGACCGCCGACGGGCCCTCTCGTCGGTCTGTGCGCCCCGTAGCGACAATAGCGCAGGTGAGAGGGTGGTATTAATCGTACACCTGACATAACGAGGGCTTGAGGCAGCGCGAGACGAATGAAACGAAACCACTAGCCTCCCCCCGCATCCCCTGACGGTGTTGGTCATGGTATGACCAGGGCGAACACGTTAGCAAAATCAATGAATCGAAATCCTTGGGTTCAGGCTCATCATTAGTTTTCACTATCGAAATCCCCCGATTCGAAGTTTTCAATATTGAAAACCCCATCCGACGATGTCCAGTCTCATCCGTCCGCCTCTCAAGCGCTCGCCCGTCAATGGCATGGCCCCCACAGAGGTTGTGCAGTCCGTCGAACAGACTGGGGCGGCGGCACCCGTATGGCCGAGGCCGACTTACCGCGGGGGCACGCCGAGGTGAACCTCTGCGACTGACCGCCTGGGTGACGCGACACGGGGCCCACTCCCGTGACCCACCCCAGCCGCGAGGCACCCCTATGGAGGTGACCCCCATGTCCCCCAAAGCCCTCCAGGTGTGTCCGACCCCAGGCTGTCCCACCCTCACCCCACAGGGGCGGTGCGAGGACTGTAAGAGCTCAGCGCTCCGACGCCGCCGCACAGACACTGCCAAGGGCTACGACACCAGGTGGTACCGCACACGTGCTGCGTACTTGCGTGAACATCCGCTGTGCGAGTGCGAGGAGCACAGCGCTCAGCCGTGGATCATCAGGCCACGAGCGACAGAGGTTCATCACGTCGACGGACTCGGTCCGCTCGGACCGCGCGGCTTCGACTGGTCGAACTTGCAAGCGTTGACCAAGCGCTGCCACAGCCGCACCACCGCCCTCGAACAGCCAGCCGGGTGGAACGACAGAGAGTGAGCCGACCCGGGGGATGACCCCCTTCCGAAGATCGCCAAAAGGTCGCCGGGGAGGGCGCGAAAAAGTCAGGCAACTTCAGAGGGTCACCATCGCCACGCAACGTGACGGTGCTCTGTGCTGCGCAACGCAGCTCGACAGGAGGAAGTACCCATGCCCCGAGGAGGAGCACGCGCGACATCCGGCCCCGCGCCGGATCCGAACGCGCTACGCCGTGCCCGCAAGTCCGATGCCGCCGGATGGCGGACTCTCCCGGCTGAGGGGCGCACCGCTCCGACGCCCGAGTTCCCGTTGGAGGATGTCCAACCGCGCGAATGGGACCTATGGCGGGAGCTGTGGACTCGCCCGCAGGCGATCATGTGGGAGGAGAACGGGCTCGCGTTCGAGGTCGCCCTGTTCGCCCGCACACTCGCCCGCGCCGAGGGGCACAAGCCGCGCACCGAGGACGCCAAGCTTGCCCGGCAATACCTGGAGTCGCTGGGACTGACAGCGCCGGGCATGGCGCGGCTGCGGTGGAAGATCGCGCCGACCAACGAGGACGACAGCCCGACGCCGACGTCGTCACCGAAGGCTTCGCCGCGGCGCCGTTCTGCTCGGGACCGACTGAAGGTCGTGCCGCATGACAGCGGCACCTGAAGACGGGTTCGTGGTCGACTTCCCGACCCTGTGGGTCGTGGTGGATTGGATCGAGGCTCACTGCCCGGTGCCGGACGGGTTCCGGGCGGGTGAGGACCTGGAGATGTACCCGTGGCAGACGTGGTGCACGGTCAACCACTACCGCATCCGCCCCGGTGCTGAGCTGGGACAGCTCGCGCGGGCGTTCACCTACCGGCGTTCACAGGTGGTGGCGCCACAGAAGACCGGCAAGGGGCCGTGGTCGGCAACGTTGATCCTCGCCGAGGCCGTCGGGCCAACCGTGTTCGCCGGGTGGGCGCACGGCGGTGAGGTGTACCGGTGCGCGGACCACGGGTGCGAGTGCGGCTGGTGGTACCCGTATGAGCCCGGCGAACCGATGGGGCGCCCGTGGGCGTCCCCGCTGATCCAGCTGACGGCCACAGCCGAAGACCAGACCGACAACGTGTACCGGCCCCTGCGCTCCATGATCCGGCTCGGGCCCCTCGCCGAAGTCCTGCCGAAGGCCGGTGAGGAGTTCATCCGGATTGGTGACGAGGGCCGTATCGACGTGGTCACCTCCTCGGCGACATCTCGGTTGGGGCAGCCGGTGACGTTCGTCCTCCAGGACGAGACCGGCATTTGGACGCCCACGAACAAGATGACCCGGACGGCCGACACACAAAGGCGCGGTCTGGCCGGCATGGGTGGCCGGGCGATCGAGACCACGAACGCGTGGGACCCCAGCGAGGACAGCGTCGCTCAGCGCACGTCGCAGTCGAAGCGGCCGGACATTTTCAAGTATCACCCGCAGGCCCCGAAGGGCTTGTCCTACGCGGATAAGCGCCAACGCCGGAAAATCCACCGACACGTGTACGCCGGGTCCTCACACGTCGACCTCGACGCGATCGAGGCCGAGGCCGCCGAGATCCTCGAACGCGACCCCGCCCAGGCAGAGCGCTTCTTCGGTAACCGGATTGTGAGCGGCACTGGGTCGTGGCTGGACTCGGAGGCGTGGGCCGCTCGGGTCGATGCCCGCGAGGTTCCCCGCGGCACCCGGATCGTCCTCGGGTTCGACGGCTCTGACATCGATGACCACACGGCCCTGAGGGCGGAAACCCTCGACGGGTTCCAGTTCACCCCGACCTACGGCCCTGACCAGGCGCCCACCATCTGGAACCCCGCTGACTTCGGTGGACAGGTCCCTCGCCTGGAGGTCGACGCCGCCCTCGATGAACTCATGCGGCGGTTCGACGTGGTGCGCCTGTACGCCGACCCGCCGTACTGGGAGACCGAGGTCGACGAGTGGGTGGATCGGTACGGGGAGCGGAGGGTCATCCGGTGGCACACCCGCCGGGTCGTGCAGATGCACGCCGCTGCCGAGCGCCTGCGCACCGACGTCCTGAAGCAGGACACGACGTTCACCCACGACGGGTGCGAGCTCACCGCCGACCACATCGCTAACGCGAGGACGGCCGCGCGCCCGGGTGACCGGTACGTGCTCCGTAAGGCCAGCGAACACCAGAAGATCGACGCCTGTGTGACCAGCATCCTCGCCCATGAGGCAGCCATGGACACCATCGCCGCCGGCGGGGCCCGCAAGAAGAAGAACTACATCTACACGGCGTCGACAACCCGGGCGACCACCAGGAGGTGAGGCATGACCGACCAGACCGGCGAGGACCTCCTGTCGCTCATGGACGAGGAGACCAAGCACGCGCTGTTCACCATGCAGCGCCTCGCCTCCGAGCTCCGGCTCCGCCAGCCTGCCATCCAGCGGCGCATGAACTACGTGCGCGGACGCCACCCGTTGGCCTACGCCTCGGAGGAGTTCGCCCGCTACATGGGTGACCGGTTCACCGGGTTCGCTGACAACTGGTGTTTGCCGATCGTGCAGACCCCGGCCGAGCGCCTGGACGTGCAGGGCATCCGCCTCGACGCCGAGGATCTTCGCCCGGACGCGGAGATGTCTCGGGTGTGGCGGGTCAACAACTGCGAACGCGCCTCCTCCGAGGCGTTCGTGGTGGGGCTCGCCGCCTCCCGCGCGTTCGCTCTGGTGTGGGGCGACGAGGAGGACCCCGACACCCCAGTGATTACGTGGGAGCGCGCCGAACAGGCCATCGTGTCCTACCGTCCCGACACCGGTAAGCCCGTTGCCGGGCTCAAGCTCTGGAGTGACGAGGACGCTGGGTTCGAGTACGCGACCCTGTACACCCGCGACCGCGTGTGGAAGTGGCAGAGGCGGGGCGTCACCCTGGCCGTGCGCCACGACCCGCGCCCCGCCGTGGACCCGACAGGCGGATGGGAACCCCGCCAACCTGCCGAGGATGACGTGTGGCCCCTCGCCAACCCGATGGGCATGGTGCCGCTGGTGGAACTGCGGAACCAGACGCTCCTCGACGACGCCCCCATGTCGGACATCGACGGTGTCATCGCGATGCAGGACGCCGTGAATTTGATCTGGGCGTATCTGTTCAACGCGCTCGACTACGCGTCGCTGCCGCAGCGTGTGGTGACCGGGGCTGAGGTTCCCAGCATCCCGATCCTGAACGCACAGGGCGACGTCGTCGGCGAGAAGCCCGTCGACCTCGACCAGCTCGTGAAGGACCGCATCCTGTGGATTCCGGGTGATGACGCATCGGCAACTGAGTGGTCCGCCGCCCGGCTGGATGTGTTCTCGTCGGTGATCGAGCGGGCCATCGAGCACATCGCCGCCCAGACGAGGACGCCGCCGCACTACCTGATCGGCAAGGTCGCCAACCTGAGCGCCGAGGCGCTGACGGCAGCCGAGACCGGACTCGTCAGCAAGACGCGTGAGCGGGTCACCTACTTCACGCCGGGCATCCGCCGCATCTTCTCTCTGGTGGCCGCCGCGCAGGGCAACCCCGAGCGCGCCAAGTCGGCCCTCAGCGGGCGCGTGGCGTGGGGTGATGTGCAGTTCCGCAGCCTCGCCCAGAAGGTCGACGCGCTCCAGAAGATGCACCAGATGGGCTTTCCGTTCGAGTGGGTCGCCGAGCAGTACGGCATGGAACCGCACGAAGTGCAGCGGGTCATGGGCATGCGTGAGCGTGAGATGGCCATGGACCCTGTAGGCGCTCTGGCTGACCGGATCGAAAGCACCCAACCGCCCTCACCACCGCAGCCGCCGGCACCGTCGGCACCCGCCGTCGAGGGTGAGGAGTGACCGCCCAGCTCACCCGTGACCATCAGCGCCGCCAGGAGGAGACCGCCGACCAGGCGGAGGCCGCCCTCGGCGACCTGTGGTCGCAGGTGGACCCGAACGCGATCGGGCCCTCATGGGCTGAGCTGGTCCCCCGCGCGACGACCATCCTGGCCGCTGCCCAGCTCGCCGCCGCGCTGGGAGCCGAGGAGTACCTGTCCGAGCTCCTCGGCATGGCTGCCGCGTCCGTAGNGCTGGGCACGCTCCTCCTCCAACCCGCCATCCGCACCCTGCGCACGATCCGCCGTGGCGCGTCCCCACGGCGGTCGCTGGCGTCCGGCCGGGAGCATCTCGGCATGATCGCCACCACCCAGACCGCCGACGCCGCACGGGCCGCCGAGCAACTCGGCATGGCCGTTCGCCCCCGTGTGGTGGCCTACACCCGCGTGGTCGAGGCGGGCGCGTGCTCGCGCTGCATGATCCTCGCTGGCCGCGAATACAGCTGGTCGACCGGGTTCCTGAGGCACCCACGGTGCAAGTGCACCATGCGCCCCATGCACCCGGGCACACGCGTTCCCGGCGACAGCCCGCGGGCCCTGTTCGACGACCTCACCAAGGCCGAGCAAGACCGTCGGTTCGGCCGGGACGGCGCCGAGGCCATCCGCGCCGGCGCCGACATGTCCCAGGTCGTCAACGCCCGCCGCGGCATGTCCTCACCTTCCGCCGGGACCGAGGCCCGGTACACGACCGAGGGCACGACCCGGCGCGGCTACGCCGGTAGGCGCCTCGGGGACCTGACGGACACCTCCGGCCGGTACGCCCGGTCCACTCGGCGCCGTCTGATGCCGGACGCGATCATGCGCGATGCCGCCGACCGAGACACCGCGCTCCGCCTGCTCTATGAGCACGGCTACCTGACAGACCCGCCCGCGACGGGCGACTGATGAACACCCGCAACGGGAGATGTGATGGACACCAGCAACCACCTGCCTGTGCACCCCGCGACGGGGCTGCGTGCGCTCGCCGTCCTGCCGTCCGGCCGGATCGTATGGCCGGTCCTGGGGGGCGACGGCACAGGAGACGGTGACACCGGCCAGCCCGACGCCCCCGAAGGCGAGGGCGACGGAGAACCCGAAGGCGGTGAGCAGAACGACGACCAGGGCGAGCCCGGCGACGGCGAGGGTGAGCCCGAGGGCGCCGCACAGCTCGGCGACCCGGGAAAGAAGGCCCTGGCCGCTCAGAAGCAGAAGTGGCGGAGCGAACGCGATAAGCGCCGAGAGCTAGAGAAGCAACTCGCCGAGGCCACCAAAACCAAGGGCGATGGCGACGAGCCGACTCCGGACCAGATCCGTGCTGACGCCGAGCAGGCCGCAACGGCCAAGGCCAACCGCCGGATCGTGAAGGCCGAACTGAAGGCCGCCGCCGCGGGCAGGCTCGCCGACCCGTCCGACGTGAACGCCTTCATCGACCTCGATCAGTTCGAGGTGGACGGCGACGGCGAACTCGACGCCGACGAGATCAGCGAGGCCATCACCGACCTGCTGACCCGCAAGCCCCACCTCGCTTCCGGAGAGAAGCGCCGGTTCCAGGGCGGCGGCGACGGGGGAGCGGGGCGCGACTCCAAGCCGAGGAGCCTCGATCAGCAGATCGCCGAGGCCGAGGCCGCTGGTGACCTGGGGCGTTCCCTCCGCCTGAAGCAGGCCAAGTTGGCCGAGGCCCGCAAGAACACCAAGTAGACCCCGGCCGGGAACGACCCGTGCCGGACACGAGCATTAGGAGGAACCAGTGCCCGGAATCACCGGCATGGGTACCACGTTCAACCTGCCCAACTACGTCGGCGAACTCTTCGCCGTGTCCCCCGAGGACACCCCGTTTCTGTCCGCGATCGGCGGGCTGACCGGCGGTACCCCCGCCGAGTCCACGCACTTCACCTGGTCGGGCTACGACCTGCGGGACGCGTCGGCGACCCGGCAGCGCGTCGAGGGCGCGTCCGCTCCGGACGCAGAGGGGCGCGCCCGGTTCTCGGTGATGAACGTCGTCGAGATCCACCAGGAGACCGTCGACACCAGTTACACGAAGCAGGCCGCGGTGGGTCAGTTCGGCGCTCTCGGCGCCTCCCACCCCAACGTCGAGGGCCTGTCGGGGGCGAACGCGGTCACCGACGAGCACGGGTGGCAGATCGCCCAGGCCCTCAAGCAGGTCGCCCGTGACGTGGAGATGAGTTTCATCCGGGGCGAGTACGACGACCCTTCTTCGAACTCCGATCCGCGCCGCACGCGGGGCCTGTTGGAGGCCATCGAGTCGAACGCGGTCGACGCCGGTGGTGGTGAGCTGACCGACGAGATGGTCCTCGACCTGATGCAGGACGTGTGGGAGTCCGGCGGGATCGCCGAGACCGAGACCGCAACCCTGATGGTCGGGGCCCGACAGAAGCGCGCCCTGTCCCGCATCTTCGTCACCGAACGCAACTACCAGGAGCAGACCCGCGATGTCGGCGGAGTCAACCTCCAGACCATCGAAACCGATTTCGGTCGGTTGAACATCATGCTGAACCGGTGGATGCCCTCGGACAGCCTCTCGGTCGTCAGTCTGGAGCAGTGCGCGCCCCGTTTCCTGCCGATCCCCGGCAAGGGGTTCCTGTTCCAGGAGGAGCTCGCCAAGGTCGGCGCCTCGGACCGCACCCAGATTTACGGCGAGATCGGCCTGGAGTACGGCAACGAGTCCGCGCACGGCAAGATCACCGGCCTCGACGACGGCACGTCCTGATCTGAGAGGGGGTGACGTCGTGGAACCGCTGGCGACCGTGGAGGACCTGGAGGCGCTCGGCGTCACTGTTGAGGACGGGGAACGGGAACTCGTCGAGGGGTACTTGGCGGCGGCGTCTGCGAGCGTGCGCGCCGCCGCCGGGGTGCCGATCAGTGAGGCCACGTCCACTGTGGTGGTGGCAGGGCAGCGCGAGCCCCGCCTGTCCCTGCCCGGCCCGCCGGTTACCTCGGTCGAACAGGTCCTCCTCGACGACGCCGAGGCGACCGGCTGGCGCCTGTCCCGTCCGCGCGCGTCCCTGTACCGGGCCCTTGGGTGGGGCACGGGCGCGAGCGAAGTCGAGGTGACCTATACCCACGGCCTGCCGTCGGTGTCGGCCGACATCGTGGCGCTGGTGTGCCGGATCGCCGCGACAACCCTGATGTCCTACCGTTCCGACGAATCGGGCGGCGGTATCGGTGTGCGGCGGGTGACTCAGCTCCGCATCGGCGACTACTCCGCTTCGTTCGCCGACGACGGCACCATGACCGAACTCGAACTCCCCGCCACCACCCGGGCGCAGCTTCGGGCTCGGTTCGGTGGCGGTGCGGCGGTGGTGAGGTCCACATGATGCCGCCGATCGGGATGCACCTGAACCGCAGGCTCGACCAGTGGCGTCGCGAGGAGGTGCCGGACGGGTCCGGCGGGGTCATCACCGAGTGGGTCGAGGTCGGATCGGTCCGGGCCCGGGTGTCCCAGGCGGGGACCTCGCAGGCCGAGCGGATCGCCGCCCACCAGGCGGGCGCCGAGCTCACCAACCCGATCTACGTGCAGCCGCGCGCGGACGTGCGACGTGGCGACGAACTCCGCGGTGCCGGGGAGGCGTGGCGGGGCGT
>NZ_ANBF01000029.1 GCF_000341025.1 Nocardiopsis salina YIM 90010
TATGAGCAAGCGCCGCATCAAGGTCGAGGGCTTGGAGGAACTGGAACGCAAGCTCCGGCACCTGCCGCGAAGCCTGGAGTCCGAGGCGGAGGTCGCCACTCGAGATGAGGCCGAGGAGGTGTACGAGGCAATGCGGGACCGTGTCCCGGTCGCGTCGGGCACGCTGCGTGGTGCGATCGGACGCCGCCAGACGGGACCGCTCACGATGGAGGTGGGCGTGTTCGGCGCGCGCCGCGCCTGGTGGAGCGCGCTCGTCGAGTTCGGCACCAGCACACGCCCCGCTACCCCGTTCGCCGAGCCGTCCGCACGCGAGGCCGAACAGCGCTACCCGGACCGGATGGCGAAGTTCCTGAACACAGAACTGCCGCCCTCATGAGCGCCACCGTTCCCGCACGCCGGCCGATGGCGGACATTCAGAGCGCCCTGTACCAGCGCCTCACCGCCGAGGACGCCGACCTCGGCGCGGCGGTCTACGACTACGTGCCCGAGCCCGAGGCCGCAGCCTGGCCCTACGTGACCATCGGTGAGGCGATCGAGACCCCGGCCAACGCGCACGACTTCATCGGGCGGGACACCACGGTGACCCTGCACGTGTGGTCCAAATACCGCGGATTCGCCGAGGCGAACGCCGTCGCCAACCGTGTGACCGCGCTCCTCGACCACCGGCCCGCCGACCTCGACATCGGCCCCGGCCAGTACACCACCAGCCTGCGGTTCGAGTTCGGGCAGACGCTCCGCGACGAGAACCCCGAGGTACGCCACGCCGTGATCCGGTTCCGGATCCGCACAGCACAGACCTGACAGACCAAGACCACAACGAGCCCCACGCCAACCGGCGCGGGGCTCTTCGTATGTGAGGAGGACCCGATGGCGGGTCATGATGCCTGGTCCACTCTTCTGGAGCGAAGGGGCTCCGAGGGTGAGTGGGAGACCATCGCGAACGTGCACAACGTCTCCGGCCCCGGCCTGGAGCGCGAGGAGTACGACGTCACCACCCACAGCTCCCCGGGGCAGTGGGAAGAGATCATTTTCGGAATCAAGCGCACCGGCGAGGTCGAGTGCGAGGTCTATTTCGATTCCGAACAGCACCTCCATGTGATCCGCGAGGACTTCGCCGGGTCCGAGCCGAACGACTACCGCATGAGCTTCCCCGACGGCGGGTCGTGGGAATTCAGCGCCGGGCTGACGGGGTGCGAATTCGACTTCCCTCATGACGGTCCGATGGAGGCGTCGATGACGTTCAAGCTCAGTGGCCCGCCGAGCTTCATGGATGAGGAGACTTCCTGATGGCTTTTCTGACCGCTGCTCAGATCGAGCAGGTTGACGATCGCAAGTACGAGGACGTCGAGGTTCACGAGTGGGGCGGGACTGTCCGAGTCGTCGGTCTGTCCGGTTCTGACCGTGATTCCTACGAGGCGGCGTTCGTGGACGCCAAGGGCAAGCCTGCGTCCCAGAGGCTGCGCAACGTGCGCGCCAAGCTCCTCGTGAAGTGTCTCGTGGATGGCGAATTCAATCGCCTGTTCACCGACGACAAGGCCAAGACCCTCGGTGAGAAGAACGGTGCAGTCGTAGATCGCCTGTTCGACGTGGCGCGGCTCCTGTCCGGCATCGGCCAGGGGGCGGTAGAGGAGGGAAAAGACGACTCCGAGACCGCCCCGAGCGACAGCTCTACCTCCGAGTAGCCGCTCACCTCGGCATACCCGTCGAGGAGATGCTCCGCCGGACCTCCTCGGCGGAGCTGACCGAGTGGGCCGCATACGAACAGCTCAACGGTCCGCTCGGCGGGCAAAGAATGGACGTGCTGTTCGCCCAGTTGTGCGCGGTCGTGGCCAACGCCCAGAGGGATAAGAAGCAGAAGAAAGCCAAGCCGAAGGACTTCCTGCCCCAGTGGGACCACGGCCGCGGTACCCCGCAGTCGTGGCAGCAACACAAGAGCATCGCGAAGGCCTTGAACGCCGCGTTCGGCGGGGCCGAGAACGGGCGCACACCCGCCCGTCGGGGACAGCCTCGCTACCAGGTACGCGACGACCAGGCCCTACCGAGTGTGGTCGACACCGAGACGGGCCGCACCGAGTGGACCGGTCTGGACTCAGACCAGGCCCGCGAAGTCGCCGCCGGGCTCAACACCACCGCCAAGAAGAAGATGACGCACGCCTGAGGGGGTGAGCCGTGGCCACCCTCCAGGAACTCACCGTCGTGATCGGGGCGGATACCGGCGGGCTCGACGAAATCGACCAGGCCGCCGAGAAAGCCACATCCGGGTTCGACAAGGTCCAGGATTCCGGGCGGCGTCTCACCGATGTCGGCAAAGGCCTGACAGCCGGTGTCACCACACCCATCGTGGGGCTCGGCACCGCTGTGGTGACCACCGCCGCAAGCTTCGAGTCCAGCATGAACGGTGTGCGCGCAGTGACCGGCGCGACGGGGCAGGACCTCGACGACCTCACGGGCCTCGCCCGCGAAATGGGATCAACCACCCAGTTCAGCGCGTCTGAGGCCGCCGCCGGCATGGAGTTCCTCGGCATGGCCGGGTGGGACACCACCGAGATCATGTCCGGTCTACCCGACGTGCTCAACCTCGCCGCCGCCGGCGGAATGGAGTTGGCCGCCGCGGCCGACATCGCATCGAACATCATGTCCGGGTTCGGGATCGAGGCGTCCGAAGCGGCACGGGTCTCCGACGTACTCGCCGACGCCTCGGCGTCCGCGAACACCTCCGTCGAGCAGCTCGGCGGCGGGTTCACCTACGTGGGCCCGGTCGCGTCCTCGGCTGGGATGAGTCTGGAGGAGACCGCCGCAACTCTCGGCGTACTCGCTGATGCGGGCATCCAGGGCGAGCAAGGCGGTACCGCGCTGCGCGGTGCCCTGTCCCAGCTTCTGAATCCGACCGCTCAGGTGCAGGACGTCATGGACGACCTCGGTGTGTCCATCCAGGACGCGGACGGGGCGATGCGCCCCTTCCCGGACATCATGCGGGACCTAGAGAACGCCGGTGCGGACACGTCGGAGATGATGCAGATCTTCGGCCAGGAGGCCGGCCCGGCGATGCTCGCGCTGGTGGAGCGCGGCGCGGACGATGTGGCGGAGTTCACCGCACAGTTGGAAGGTTCCGAGGGCGCCGCTCAAGAGATGGCCGACATCCGCATGGAAGGTCTGTCCGGTCAGCTCAAAGAGCTCCAGTCCGCGGCCGAGGGGCTGATGCTGGAGCTCGGGGACACGGGCCTGTTGAACATCGTGACCAGTGTCGTGCAGCGGTTCACCGAGTGGACACAGAAGATCAACGACACCAGCCCGCGCCTGTTGCAGATCGCCGTAGTCGTGGCCGCCGTCCTCGCTGCCCTGGGGCCGCTGTTGATCGTGGTCGGGATGACGATCACCGCGCTCGGCCAGATCGGCGGTGTGCTGAAGACGGTGGCGGGAGCGCTCCGCGTTGCGGCCGGGGCGAAGGCTTTGTTCTCCGCTGCTCTGTGGGCCTCGCCGATCACCTGGATCATCATGGGCATCATCGCGCTGATTGCCGTGATCGCCCTGTGCGTCGTCTATTGGGACCAGATCGCTGCAGCTGCGTCCAGCGCTTGGGACTGGATCGTCGAGAAGACTTCGGCCGCGGCGACATGGCTTGGTGAGCTGATCTCCGGCGCGATGGAATCGATCATTTCGACGGTCACAGGTTGGGCGGCGTCCCTGGCGTCGCTGGTCTCGGGCGCCTGGTCGACCGTAACCGGCCTCTTCGCCTCGGCTGTGGCCTCCGCGTTGGGATTCGCGAGCAGTCTGGTGTCCGGGGTGCTCGGATTCATTGCCGGACTCGCTGCCCTGCCGGGGATGGTGGGCTCCTACTTCGCGGGCATGGTCTCGACCGCGGCGAGTCAGATCTCGAACCTGATCTCGCAGGCCGCCCAGATCCCGGGTCGCATCATGGGCGCCGTCGGCAACCTCGGCTCGCTCCTGGTCAACGCCGGACGCAACGTCATTCAGGGCCTGATCAACGGCATCCGCGGCATGATCGGCCGGGTCGGCTCGGCCATGTCGAACGTCGCGAGCACGATCCGCAGCTACTTGCCCTTCTCCCCGGCTGAGGTCGGGCCGATGTCCGGCACGGGCGCCCCCGAGGTGTCGGGTGCACGCATCGCCGACCAGCTCGGCGAGGGGATCATGTCCGAGCTCTCCCGAATCGACCGGGCCGCCGACGCCCTGATGTCCCCGCTGGATGACCGGGTCGCCGCCATGCAGGGAGCCGCCGGGCGCATCCCCGCGAACGTGAATGCCTCGGCGTCCCGTGTCGAGGGTCAGGAGCAGCGGGTGGTGATCGACGTGACCGGCGCCGACTCAGAGATGAAGCGCATGATCCGCCGCATGGTCCGCACCGACGGGCGCGGCAACGTTCAGACAGCTTTCGGCCGGTAGGCCCCACACAGAAGGGAGGCCCCAGTGGCCTTCACGAACGCCCTGTACCACCCGATGCTCT
>NZ_ANBF01000030.1 GCF_000341025.1 Nocardiopsis salina YIM 90010
GCGACGGATCCAACGAGGTCGACGGTGGCGACTACGAACGACAGTCCGTGTCCTGGAACAGCCCTAGCGACGGGGCTGTCAGCGCGGCCGACAAGGTCGAGTTCCTCGTGCCGGCGCTCGGCTCCGACGAGGTCACCCACGTCGGCCTGTGGAACTCCGATGGCGACTGGCTGGGAGATGCCCCCGCCTCGACACCGCAGCCCTACCCCACTGCCGGGACCGCGACGGTCGAGGTGCTGAACCTGAACATGGGCAACGGGACCCTGACCGCGAGCATCCGCTCCCACTGACAGGAGGTGCGCCGTGGTCGTGTGGCAGAACAGCTTCGACGGCGAGCCGCTGACGCTGGTCTCGGAGGACCTCGGCGGGGCCGGCAGCTCGGGCGACTGGGGCAACCCGATCGTCAACCTGCGCAACAGCGCGGACGTGTCGCATGTGCGCTACGGCGATCGAGCCTACGGCGGCCGGGCGTCCCTGATGCTCGGCGCCGACGACGCCTTTTCCGGCAACCACGGCGACGTACAGCTCACCGAGCCGCTCGGCGAGTGGTCGTTGTCGTTCTACCTGTTCAGGACCGGCGACGGGTGGGTCCGGTTCCTGCAGGACGGCCGCGTCAACGTCTCGGACCTGTACCTCGACTACGCCACGAACGCGCACTTCGTCGGCTGGGATGAACTCGACTCCGCGGCGACCGACCAGATGCACGACCGGTGGGTGCGCTGCGAAGCCTCCCAGGGCGCCGACGAGGTGACGTGGCGGTTCTGGTGGACCGACCCCGACAGCACCGGCGAACCGGACTACGAGATCACCGTCGAATCCACCAGCACCTCGGGGTATCTGTTCGTGCAGGGCGGGGGCTCCGAGGCAGAGCACCCGCCTGCCTACATCGACCAGATCCGCGTAGACGAGGGCGAGTGGCTCGGCCCGTGGCCAACTCACCAGACCTTCGCCGCACAGGCCGACCTCGGGCTGACCTCCTCGGCTCAGATCCGCCGCGTCGGCCGGACGGACGCCTCCGCCGACCTGCCATTGGATGCCGCCTCGCAGATCACCCGGCACGCCACGGTGGACGCGACCGGCGAGGTGGGCGGGCTGGGGGCCGGTGCGCAGATCCGGCGGGGCGGTCGGTTCACTGCCGGGGCGTCCTTGCCCCTGATCGCCGCTGCCGAGATGCGCAGCCAGTTCCGGCCCACGTTCCCGCCGCGCCTGACCACCGAGCTGTACCTCGGCGGCGAGTGGGTCGACATCAGCGGCGACGTGCGAGCAGAGGAGCCCGTGCAGATCACCCGCGGCCGAGCAGATGAGGCCTCCCAAGCGGACCCGTCGTCGTGCTCCCTCACCCTCGACAACCGTGGCGGCAAGTACTCACCGCACAATCCCCTCAGTCCGTACTACGGGCAGCTCGGCAAGAACACGCCGGTGAGGGTCCGCGTCGGCCCGTTGCCTGAGGAGGGCGCCATGGTCCTCGCCGACAGCTTCGACCGCACCGTCACCGGCGGGTGGGGA
>NZ_ANBF01000031.1 GCF_000341025.1 Nocardiopsis salina YIM 90010
GACGGGTCGTACTCGGTCGAGGGCGGGGCCGGGCACATCGCCCTCGATACCATCGCTGACGCTCGCGCCGTGTACGCGCACGACGCCGACCTCACCGATTTCGACGTCACGTGCGAGGTGCGTCTTGACACTCCGCCCCGTGGAGAGGCCGGTGGGGCCACCTACCTCAGTCTCGCCGGACGCACCATGGACGCCGGCGGCTCATCCGAGTCCGGGTACCGGATCAGCGTGGCGTGGAGAGTCGACGCCGGGCGCGGCCCCCACATCGTCCCCGACATCAGCCGGATGGATGACGGCACCGGCTCCAATCTGACACCGGTTCGAGCGCCCATCCCCGGCATGGAGTACACACCGGGCGAGTGGGTGCGGGTGCGGGCCCAAGCGGTCGGTCCCGAGCTTCGTATTCGCGTGTGGCCGGACGGGTCTCCCGAACCTGAGGTGTGGCACGCGCAGGCACACGACACGGGGTATGAACAAGGTGCGTTCGGGTTCCGAGCAACCATTACCAACCAGGCTTTCGATACCGACCCGTCGGTCATCTCTGTCCGTGACCTCCGTGTACGCAACCTGCGGCAACAGGAATTGCCGCACGTGGTGAGGTTCACCGGCGAGGTGTCCTCGTGGCCGTCTCGGTGGGACGTCGCCGACGTGGATGTGACCGCGCCCATCGAGGCGTCCGGGATCCTGCGTCGTCTCGGACAGGGATCGAAACCGATCCGGTCGGTGACACGCCGCGCCGTCCCCTCGTTCCTTCCGGTTGCGTATTGGCCTATGGAGGAAGGCCGTACCGCTCGTTTCGCGAATTCCCCGACTCCTGGTGTAGAGCCGATGCGGATAACGGGTCTGCATTTCTCCGAAGACGATTCTTTGGACGCTTCACGGCCGCTACCGACGGTGGGGGCTTCCGGCGCGACAATGTCGGGACCAATCCCGTATGTCGACGCGCTGGGTTGGGAAGTGCATGCGTTGGTGCATTTCCCGGATGAGCCGGAGATCACGCCGTGGACTTCCGATGACGACAACCAGGCGGATTTTCTCTCGATCGATTCGACGGAGATCCGGGCGACCGCTGATTTCATCAACATCGGGGACGAGGAGGCCCCCAGCGTGTCGCTGCGGTGGCGGCTGTTCTCTCCTGACGGGGATGAAATCTCCGGGACGCAGGTGTCTGCGTCGGCGCTGTGGGGTGGCTGGAGGCGCATAGCTATTCGGGCCGCCCCGAATGGTACGTCCACCGAGGTGTCGATCCGGAGGACCTTTGTTGAGGTTGGGACGACTGAATCGGTCCTGACTCAGCCGCAATCGTATTCCGGGCCGCCGGGTGCACCAACTGCGATCATGGCGACGATCGGGCCTGAACTTGAGGGACTCAGTATCGGCCACGTCGTCGTATGGGGAAGCCACAACGTCTACCACTACATGGACGCGTCTGCTGGGTGGGACGGCGAGACAGCGCGACTCCGGCTCACGCGAATGGCAAACGATTTCGACGTTCCTGTTCTGGTGAGCGGCATCGCCGGTGAACGGCTCGGCCCCGAGCAGGAGGGCACATTCCTCGACGTCGTCGAGGAGGCGACGGCATCCGACCTCGGGTCACCCGGGGAGGACCGGGCGAGCCTGGCGCTCACCTACCGGGGTCGGGACCAGATGTACAACGCGAAGCCCGCCCTCATCCTCGACTACGCGGGTGGGGAGATCTCCCCGCCGATGGAGCCCGAGGACGACGACCAGGCGCTCCGCAACGACGTCGAGGTGCAGAGGTCCTCCGGCATCGCTGTGCAGGTCGAGGACACCGACGGCCCCCTCGGCGTGGCCCGCGTTGGCCGCTACGACGAGAGCGTCACCCTGTCCCTGGCCACCGACAGTCAGGTCGACGACCAGGCCGGGTGGAGACTCCGCCTGGGCACAGTCGACGAGCTGCGGTGGCCGGTCATTCACCTGAACCTCGCCAACCCGCGGCTTTCATCCCGGGTGGAGGACGTCCTCGCCCTCGACGCCGGCGACCGGGTCCGCATCCTGAACCCACCGGAGTGGACGCAGGAGCGCGCGCTCGACCTCATCGTGCAGGGCTACGAGGAACACATCGGCCTGTTCCAGTGGGAGATCACCCTGACCTGTACACCGGCGTCACCGTGGCAGGTCGGGAAGATCGGCGAGGAGGAGGTTGAGGCACCGCCGGATGCGCCGATGCGCGCCGACACGGCCGGGGCTGAGATCGACTACGGCCTCGACGAGACCGAAACGCTGCTCATCGTGTCGACCACCCGCGGACCCGCATGGGTCACCAGTGACACCCGCCCCGGCTGTTTCCCGTTCGACATCACCGTCGGAGGAGAGATCATGCGCGTGACCGGCATCGTCGGGACCGGTGAGTCAGTCGGCCAGTCAGTCGAGGTCGAGCGCGCCATCAACGACGTGGTCAAAACCCACGCCGCCGGCACCGCTGTGCGGCTGGCTTACCCGGCCACCGCCGCCCTATGAGAGAAGGAGGTGCCCGTGTCGCTCTACCAGTGGCGTGCCGGAGAGATCATCACCGCCCAGAAGCTCCGCAGCGGAGTCCAGTTCGGGCTGGTGAACGTCATGCCCGACACCAGTGTCGGTAGCGGAGCCCTCGGCTCCTCGTACTACCGAGGCCGAGCGGACATCACGTTCGATGTTCCCTTCGCCGAGATCCCCACGATTCAGGTGACCGCCCGCACCTCGGTGCCTGGTGGCACGTTCATCGAGGCCACGTACACCGACGTGTCCACCGACGGTTTCACCATCGTGATCGCCCGGTCCAACGAAACCTCCACCAACGTGGATTGGTTGGCCATCGGCAGGCCCGACCTATGAGAGGGGCTGACGTTGCCCAATAACAGAGAGACCCGCCCCATCCTTGGGCACACCGTGACGGCCGCGGACCTGTACGGGGAACTGCGGGAGATGAGCGGGAAGCTGAGCACTGCGATCACTCACCAGGAGGTGACCCGCGCCCAGCTCCGCGACCACGAGCAGAGGATCCGCGCTCTGGAAGCGTGGCGCTACGCACTTCCGGTCAGTGCGTTCTCAGCGATCATCGCAGCCGTTGCCGCGGTTGTGAGTGCGTTCGCATGAGTATCAGATTGAAAACGACATGACAGTTTGTTATATTCATGTCAGCTACTGATGTACTCATATTGAAAGCAAGACCCCCGGAGGCCATGGCAGCGGACACCGGGGGCTTGCTCGGGGCCTCATCTCACGTGCGCGTGAGATGAGGTCTCACCACTGGCGGAGAAGCTCCGAGAGGAGTCGCGCCAACGCCGCAGCGAAGCGCCAAATTCCGGGGTTCTCCCACCATTTTTTCTTGTTGTGAGTCACTGATCTCCCTTCTCTCAGGCACCGCGCCGGTGAGCCAACACGGCGCAACCATCATCTGCCGGCGTGATGACGGTTGAGATCAGATCCCACATCCCAGGTATAGCATCTCGCCGAGCTCTGAGTTTTCAATATCGAAAACCTCAGACCTAAGAATCATCTGATCGCGGCGACCGTGTCACGATGATTCGTCGCCCGGACTCTTCAGCCTGCTCGAATCCATGGGCAAACGCGCTGAGAATTTTTTCTTCATCTCCAGCCCCGCCGAGCGCGGGGCTTCGTCATGTCTGGAGGCCCCGTGGACCAACCCACGAACTACGTCACCCGGTCTGACCTGGGGTGGCCATCCACCAGCGGTGGAAACTCGGCCACGCCCCGGTCGGGGCTGGTGGTCCACTACGACAGCAGCGACCAGAACCTCGCCAACAAGCCGCACGCGGACTGTCTGACCTACTGGCGCAACACCCGCTCCTTCCACATGGGCCCGCAGCGCGGGTGGGCGGACGTGGGCTACAGCTGGCTGAGTTGCAGCCATGGCTACGTCATCGAGGGCCGCGGCCTCGGCCGGGAACAGGCCGCACAGCCCGGCGGGAACCGCACGCACTACTCGGTGACGCTGGCAACCGGCCCCAACGACGCCATCACCGACGACCAGATCAACGCCGTGCGCGAGCTGCGCCGGTGGCTCATGGACGACCACGGCAACGCCGGCACCGTGCTCGGACACCGCGACTTCACCGCCACCTCCTGCCCCGGCGACCGGGCGTACCGGATGGTGCAGGACGGCACGTTCACCGGCGCCCCGGGCGCCATCACCAGCGAAGGAGATGAGGAAATGCTCGGACTCAGCCGTGGCGACAAGGGCGCTCGTGTGGAGAGCTTGCAGACCAGCCTTAGGCATGCCGGATTCGCGGACCTGCTCGGCCCATACGGCCCCCGCGAGGACGGCGTCGACGGAGATTACGGGCAGGGCACCGAAGATGCCGTTCTCGCCGCCCGGCAGTACGTGGGCTCCGGCGCCAGCTCGGGTGCGTCCGTGTCCGGCCCGGCCGCCGCGCAGATCCGTCGCGCGGTGGTCAAGCGCGACATCGAGCGCGCCCTCGACGGCCTCGACCTGACCGAGGGGGCGTGCTGATGGGCGAGCACACCGGGCCTGCACCGGCTCCCGACGACGCCGCCACCCGCACATGGCGAACTCTCCTCCAGGCCCTCGCTGTGACCGCGGTCGTCGGTGCGGCCACCGCCGTAACCCAGCTCGTCGGCGACGGCGACGCTCTGACCCTGGCCACAGTCGCCACGACCGCCGGCACCGGCGCTCTGATGGCGGTCGGGGCATGGGTCCACCGGAAGCTCGACCGCTACCTCGAACGGGGCCGCGGGTGATCCCACGCATCTTGCACGCCTGGTGGGGTGGCCCGCAGATGCCGCCCCACCTGGTCGCCTACCTCGACGAGTGGCGGCGCCTGCACCCATCGTGGGAGTTTCGCTTGTGGACCCCCGAGACAACACCGGACCTCGGCGGCCACCAGGACCTGTACGAGCACCCCGAGATTTACAGCCCGAAGTCTCACGTGTGGCAGTGGAGGTCGGACCTCGCCCGGTACCGGATCCTGCAGACCTACGGCGGGGTGTACGTCGACTGCGACCTTGAGCCTCTCCGTCCGGTCGATGACCTCCTCGACAACACCGCGTTCATCGCCGAGGAGGGCCGCGGCTACCTGAACAACGCGTTCATGGGCAGTGTCGCCGGGTCCGCGTGGATGGGGGACATCCTCGCCGGGCTCCGCGCCTCGGTGCTTGCACAGCCGCGGGCACGGTCGAACCGGCAGATCGGTGCGCACTATCTGACTCGCACCGCCCGGCGACACCCCGAACTCACCATCCTCCCGAAGGAGAAGGTGTACCCGTTCCACTGGTCCGAGCTCGACGCCAGGAACCGGCCGACGGTCGAGGGCGCGTACACCCGTCACCACTGGTGGAACAAGACCAAGCAGGTCGAGGGGGAGGTGGTCGCGTGAGGCTGTCCGCCACAATCATGGCCCACCCCGTGCGCAGGGACAGCGCCCAGCGGGTGCGCGACGCCCTGGATCGGGACGTGGGGATCGTCTACGACGAGGCGCCCGAGCCGTCCCGGGATCCCCGGCAGCGGTGGCGCACAGGCCGGCGGGCGTGGGAAGCACACGACTCTTCGGCTGACTTCCACATGGTGATCCAGGATGACGCGCTCGTCTCCCGTGACCTGCTCGCCGGACTGGAGAAGGCCCTCGACCAGATCGGCCCCGAGGGCCTAGTGTCCGCGTACACCGGCACCGGGCGGCCGAACCAAACCCACATCCGCCGGGCTCTGTCCCGCGCCACGGTGCGCGGCGACGCGTGGATGACGACGCGTTCCTTGTGCTGGGGCGTCGCCATCCTCGCCCCCGTGGCCACCATCCCGGACATGCTCAAGTGGTGCTCGCACTCGTCGAAGAGTCGCATGCCCTACGACATGAGGATCGGTCGGTTCTACAGGGACCGGCTCCGGTGGCGCACCTGGTACACCGTTCCCTCCCTCGTGGAACACCAGGACGGGGCTTCGCTGTGCGGCAACGACCGCGGCCACAGGAGGGTGGCCCACCGGTTCCTCGGAGAGGACCACAGTGCCCTGTCCGTCGACTGGGCACGCACCCCGCCGGCCGGGCTCCCGGTCCTGCATACCGAACCTGCCTGAGTTCCCCGGACAACGACCGCCCCCGCTCCACCACTCGGTGGGGCGGGGGCGGTTTCGTCGTGTCAGGACTCGGTGTCGTCGTCCGCGTCGAGGTCGATCCCGAGGTACTCAGCGATGAGGTACGCGCCCTCTGGGCCGACAGCGTCGAGGATCTCCGCGAGGCGGGCCTGATCATCCCGGGTCAGGGGGTCATCATCCATGCACAGGGTGTACCCGGTCAGGCTCGGGTGATCCGGCCGGAGAGCAGGTTGTCCAGGTCAGGACGCACCTCCGCCGACCGGGTCAGGAACGTGCACACCTTGCCCCGGCGTTCGACTTCCCGCAGGACTGACCACCCCTGCACGTGGGAGTAGTAGCGGACCAGCTCCGGGGCGAATGTCCCTCGCCGTACTTCCCGGTGGCCACTCTGGGCGGCGTGGTCGAGGGCCCATCGGGCCACGATCCACCCGAGCCGCCGGTCGTTCGGGGTGGTCCACGTCGAGGCCAGGAAGAGCGCAGATAGGTCCTGTTCCTCTTCGGTGAATGCCCACGCGGGCGACTCGGTGTAGGTGGTCGTGCACCCCACGACGGTGCCGTCGTCGTCGAGTAGAACCCAGTTCGGGGTCTCTGCGTCGCCGGCCTGTTCGGCCATGGCCGCCGCGGCTCGGCTGCTCACCTCGACGCCGCGCTCCTCCAACCACCGCACGCGCTGGGCCACCATGTGCTCGATGCCCTCGGCGTCGTCGGCGACTGCCGGTCGAATCTCCATCACACGCGCGCCCTGCCAAAAGCCCATATGTCGTCACCCGTTCAGTAGTTCGCGGGTCCGCCGGTGCAACAGCGGCGCCACCGCTGGGTCGTCTCCGCGTTCGATGCGCAGCAGCAGGCGGGCGATCACGTAGAGCTGTGCGCGCACCCCGTCGGGGGTGTCGAGCTGGTCGGCGAACACCTCGCGCACCTGTTCGGCGGTGGCCGGGTGGGTGAGGCTGTGGCAGTACAGCGCTGCGGCGTCGAGTCCGGCCGGCGCCCGTCCCCAGCTCTCCCAGTCCAGGATTCCCAGGTCCGGGCCGAGGACGTTGTTCCAGTGCAGGTCAGCGTGAGCGGTGGTCCACTTCTGCACGGTGGGGTCGATGGCGTCGCCGAAGAATACGACCAGGCGCCGCGTGATGGTGTCTTGGTCGACGGCGACCCGGTCCGTGTCCTGTTCGGCCAACCGGTCGAGTGCGCCGCGCAGGTCCACCCACCATCGAGCGCTCGTCTCGGGTGCCTCGGAGAGGAAGGGCGTCGGCGAGCACACCCGCCCGGGAAGAAGGGTTGCAGCCTCGGCGCGCACCCGCCGGGGCGGGTCGTCCCACTCGGCGACCTCGACCACCTCGGGGCGGGCAACCCCGGTGAGTGCGGAGGCGTCGGCGTTGCCGGTCCAGAACTCCCCGTGCGCCCACGCGGGGAACTCGCTGGTCACCCGCACCCACCGGTCACCGCCCGGACCGCGGGCGGGCGCGCCGATGGTGCGGTCATGCCACCCGAACACCGGTTCCCCGACCAGGTCCAGGCCGAACCCGCCGGCGGCTTGGTCGAGGAGTTCGCGCATGTGCGCGCGGTGGCGCTGGTCGGCAAGGTCGCGGGCGGTGGTCATGGGTCGACGATATGACGAAGGTAGCGGCCGGGGTCGGACATGTAGCGGCGCCAGTGATCGACCATCTCCAACTCGTTCCACGTGGTGCGGCGCGCCCCGTGGTCGCCGACCTCGATCACGTCGGCACCCGGCAGGGCGGACAGGATCGGGCTGTGGGTGGCGCAAATGATCTGCGATCCGGACTCGGCGAGGTCGTGCATGAGGCCGACCAGGCGCAGGCACGACATGAAGCTGAGAGCAGCTTCGGGTTCGTCCATCAGGTACAGGCCCGGCTTGTCGAACATGGTTTGAAGGATGATCAGGAACCCCTCGCCGTGCGAGTGCTCGGCGAGGTTCTCATCCCAGTAGCCGTGCATGCCCGAGACGGCTTCGGCGAGGCCGAACGTGGTTTCGGCGCGCAGGAAGTAGCCCTTGCGGGCGCGGCGCCCGGCACTCATGTGTCGGGCGCCGCGTTGGGTCAGATCCAGGCGTAGCCGCTCGCCCAAGACACCCTTGGGGCGGTTGTTGGCGTACTTGCGTCCGGCCCTGCCGCCGCGTGCGTCGAGTCCGTAGGCTTCGGCGATCCCCTCGACCAGGGTCGACTTTCCAGACCCGTTCTCACCGACCAGGAACGTGACCGGCGCCCGCAGCTCCAGTGGTTCGGAGAGCAGGCCGCCCACGGACGGGACTGAGTACGGCCACTCGGCCGGGTCCGGGGCGTCGAGCCCGGTGGGGATGTCGATCCCTTGGACGAACACGCGTGCTTCCTTACTTGTAGTCCGGCGCGCACCCACCGGCCGGTGTGCACGTGCCGGTCGGGTTGCATGCCGGGCTGCACGAGGGGCCGCACTGCGGGTCGCACATCTTGGGTACGCACCCAGAGGCTTCGGTGAAGTCAGCTTCGAGCTGTCCCACCACGGTAGCCATTCGGTCGCTGGTCATGATCTCGTTCAAGGACTGTTCCAGCACGGACCCCACCGGAAGCCAGCGGGTGAAGACACACGGCCAGACCTGACCGTCAGGCGCGACGGCGAGGTTGCCGTGTGCGCACCGGCCGCACAGAACCGAGGTGTCCGGCTCGGCCTCGGTAGCGGCGCCGCGGCCGACCCCGCGCAGGTCGTCATAGCGCACTTCGCCAAGGTCGAGGGTGTCGAGCTGGGCGCGCGCCTGGTCGCTGCGCTGGGACTCCAGAACGCCGATGAGACCGGCGCGCAAGGGGATGTTGCGGCGCCGGGCTTCGGTGATGTTGGACAGGGTGCGCGCGTGGGTGGGGCGCTTGGTGATCTTCTCGTGCTCGGCCGGGTCGTCGGAGTACCACGACGTGGCGAGACGAACGCCGGGGCGCTCGAACACCTCCCACAACGGGGCGGGGACGTGCACGAGGTTGCTGAACACCTCGACTTCGAGGCCGCACCCAAGGGCATGGTCGATCAGGTCGGACAGGTCGGGGTGCAGGGTGGGTTCGCCCCCGATGAACTGCACGAGACCGGCGCCGGCCTCGGCGACCTGGTCGATGGTGCGGCGCCAGTCATCGGCGGGGCTGGGNNNTGGGTGCAGGACAGTTGGCATTTGCCGGTGATCTCCAGCCAGACGAAGCGCAACGGGGGAACCGACGTCTCGGGGGTCGTGGTCGCTTGGGGGGTCGTCACGAAGAGGTTCCTCTCGGGGTGGGGGCCGTCCTTGTGGTTCCCCCGCGCGCCCGGGTGAACGCACCGGGCACGCGGGGGAGGTCTACTTGCCGTTCTTCTCGGCTTCGCGGCGCTCGCGGGCGCGTCGGTCCGCCTCTGCCTGCGCGGCCTTCTCGTCGTTGTTGAGGTTGTTGTTCGCGTTCGGGTCGTCGGCGTCGTAGGTCTTCATCGCGGTCTCTCCTCTCCGGAAGGGCTTAGGCGCCCCGGCTTCGGCGAGCGGGGGCGGGGGGTTGTGGGTGCGACCGTGGCCCCGTCTGGGGAGTCGGGGCGTTGTGTGTTGTCGCCGGCCGCACCCGTGTGTGTGGGAGGCGCCCGCCCGGGGGGTTTCCCTGAGAGCGTCCGGGCGGGCGCCCCTGCGCCGACCCCCACNAGGCAGCGGCCGGGATTGGCTCGGCGATCTCGATGAGTACGGCGAGGTTGAGTGCTTCGGTGCTGCCTGTGGCCACGCGTGCCTCCCACCGGCGGCGCCGGTGTTCCTCGTCGAGCACGTAGGGACGCACGACCATGCGCCTCGGGAGCGGGCGGTCGGCCGGAACAGTCAGCAGCTCCTCGGCCACGGGACCACCCCCTGACCGATCGCCTCGCCGGGCTCGTGGAGGCGTGCCTCCAATGCCTGTGGAGTGGGCTCCATCAGCGTCGGGGTGACACCGGTTCCCGAACGTCGGGGGTTGGCCATCCACCAGTTCGGGGTTCGCCAGATCCGCCAGTGCTTGCCGTAGGTGCGCTGGAGGTAGTCGAGCACGGGGTCCTCGGTCATCAGGGCATCGCCTCCGCGCACTCGATCGCGGCGTGGAGCTCGGCGGCGGTGGCCGCCCGCAGGCCCTGAAGGGCAGGGCGGGGGTCGTGCCGGACGGCGTGGAAGGCGCCGGGGGCGCCGCCGTGGTCGGCGTAGCGGGTGATGTCCCAACCGGTCCCGTGGGCGGCGACGAGGGCAGCGAGCTCGGGATCAGCCGAGGCGGTCGTGGTGGGGGGTGCGGTGGCGGCCATTCACACCGCCCCCCGAGTGAGCAGGATCCGAACCAGTTCAGCCAGTGCGGCGAACTCGCCGGGTTGGTGCACGTAGGCCCGCACCCGGCGGGAACGGGTCGGTCGGTAGCGCATGGCGCACACCTCCAAGTGGGTGCCGGGTGGGAAGCCCGGCGACTGCATTGGGTGGGACCATCATCGTCATTGGCCGCCGAAATTGCAATGCCAAAGTCAATACTGTGTGCGGTAGCTTTCTCTTGGCCCCTCACCTGCAAGATTGGCGGACGGAGAAATGTCCCATCATGCGAAGTTCCCAGTAGGATCGGCGAGGAGAAGCCGAGCCCAAAGGAGTCCTGACGTGTCCGGAAGCCCCACAGTGCGCCGCCGGCGCCTCTCGAACCTCCTCAGGGAGCTACGCGAAGGGAAGGGGTTCACTGCACAGCACGTCACCAAGGAACTCGGGTGGTCGCGGGGGAAGCTCACCCACATCGAGCAGAACCAGTGGAAGCGGCCCAACCGGCGCGACATCGAGGACCTCCTCGACATCTATGAGGTGACCGACGCCGAGCGGCGGGATGAGTTCCTCGCCTTGGTGAAGCAAGCCCGGGTCCCGGGCTGGTGGGTGTCTTACTCGGACGTGCTCGGCAGCGGCACGTTCGTCGGCCTGGAGGCCGAGACCCGTTCGATCAGGACGTTCGAGGCGTTGGCCATCCCCGGACTACTCCAGACCGAGGAGTACGCGCGTGCCGTGATCCGCTCCGGAGGGGTCACCGACGAGGACGAACTCGATCGACGAGCACAGGCTCGGATGATCCGAAAGCAAGTCATTTCCGGGCCCGATGCCCCTCTGTACTGGGCTATCGTCGACGAGGCAGCCCTGAGGAAGAGCCCCAAAGGCCAGCTTGAACACCTGCTCGATGTGCAGAGCCCGCGTCTGGGCATACAGGTGCTCCCAGACAGCGCGGGTCCGCACGCCGCGCTCACCGCCCCGTTCGTGATCTTGGACTTCCCGGGCACCGACCCCTCGGCGGTCTACGTGTCGACCTGGTCTGATGAGCTTTACCTCGAAGAGCCTCACCAGATCGAGGCTTACGAGACCCTGTGGCGGCATATCCAAGCCACCGCCATGTCGGTGGAGGACTCCCGAGACCTGATCCGGTCGTTGATCGAACCGACGTAAGAGAGCACCCATGAGCATTTCCCACACCGACCCCAAGTCGTGGCGCAAGTCCAGCTACAGCGGCGCTCGCGACCAGAACTGTGTCGAGGTCGGCGACTTGCCGAACGGTACCGCCGTCCGCGACACCCAGCACCGCGAGCATGGGCACCTCGTGTTCGAGTCCGCCGAGTGGTCTGCACTGCTCGGCATCGTTCGCAAGTAGACCCACACGAAGAGGCCCCGGTCGTTGACCGGGGCCTCACGCATGCATACCCAATGCATTTCCCACCGGGAGTCTACCGGTTCGGGCGAGATACCGGAAAGGCCCGGCGCGCACGCTACGCCGGGCCAGTGGCGGCGACGAGCCACCTGGGACTCTACGCCCCTTCACCTCGGGTCTCGCGCGGCACGCCGGAGTAGACCTGCCCGGCCACCTCGGACACTTCGCCGGCGGGGATCTCGGCGACCTCCCACCGCCATGTCTCAGGGGAGTCGCGCCACTGCTCTACCCACGTGATCCGCGCCCGGAGCCCGCCCGAGGTGTGCACCCAAGCCAGGAGGTAGACGAGTCCGCCCGCAGTGCGCGCACGCACCACGGGCGGGACGGTCGAGAGCGCCGGGCGGTACTCGGGGTCCATGTCCGCGATCCTCACACCGGTGTGGCCACCGGCTAAGGACCTACGCGGCCACGGGGGTGTCGGCCATGGCCGCTCGGACCGCGGACAGGATGCGGCGGCCGGTGCGTTCGGACACCGGGCCGTGGCCGGTCCCGGCCAGCAACTCGACGATGTCCGCGCCCGTGGCCGTGTCCACGGCCACCTCGGTGGCCGGGTCGGTCAGCCACTCCATGACCGCGTCCTCGCGCTCACCGGTGGCCACGGAAGTCGGGGCGGACACGGCCACCGGGGATGGGGCTCTCGGTACGGCGGCGCGGACAGGGGCAAGGACCTCGACCGCGGACACCAGGTGTCCGCCGCAGATCATCGGCCGGACGCCCGACAGCGGCGCGACCAGCTCCTCGACGGTGGCCACCTGGTGGCAGATGACCGGCGCCTCCTCCCTCGTCGGCAAGGTGTCCGCGAGGGTGCCTGCGGACACGGTGGTGCCGCAGATGACCGGACGCGTGTCCAGCGCGGCCAAGAGGGCCGTCCTGGTCAGGGTGGCTACCGGCACCGTCCGGCCACAGATGACCGGACGTGCGGACACGGCCGAGGCCTCGCGCTCGACCTGTTCCTCGGCCACCGCACGGGCGGCGGCCACGCGGGACATGACCGTGGCCACGTGGATCATCCGGCCACCACAGATGGCCGGGCGGGTCTCCCCCGGTTGGTGGCCGTGCGCGCCGATCCGGACAGCGGACATGGCCAACTGGTACGCGAGCTCGGCGGCCACCGGCACCCACAGGCTGACCACGATGCCCGCCCACCCGTAGCCGAGACCGTGGTGCACGTTCGCCCCCGTCGTGGCCACGATCCCCACCACTAGAGCGATTTTGGCCATGGCCGGGGGCGTGTGGCCGACGCTGCGAGCGTGGCCGATCGCTGCGATGGACAACACCACGAGCGCGTCGACGGTGACCGCGATGACCGCGGCCTCCCACGGGGCCGCGCCGGCCTCGATGGCGAACGTGCGGATGTGGCCGTAGGAGACGACCACGAGCCCGACGGCGATCGCCAGGGACCCGGTGATGGTCGCGTAGTAGGACAGCGGGACGTCACGCACCGGGCATCTCCTGCCCCTCGTAGGTGGCCGTGAGTCCTGCGAGGAGGTCGTCGAGGTGGGGCAGCGCATCGCACAGGACCCGGCCGGGCGCGCGTTGGTAGCCGTGCGCGTCGAGGACGGCGAACACGTCGGCGAGGAGCCCGGTGGTCGGGCGGGCAGCGGTGGTGTACTCGCTCACTGGGCACCGCCCTCGGTGCGGGACAGGCGAGCGGAGTTGATGCGCCCCTCGTAGGCGTCGAGAACGTCGCCGAGGAGGGCGATCGCCGCTCCGCGCGCGGCGTCGTCGTGGCAGTGGTGGCCGTGCGCGTCGAGGACGGCGAAGAGGTCCGCGGCAAGGCCGTGGGTGGGTACGCTGTTCACGTTCGTCTCCGGGTTCATTCAGGTCCTGTGGAGATGGACAGGCCCCGGCGGGTGTGGGTAGCACCGGCCGGGGCCGTTTCGTTGTGGGGGTGAGTCAGTGGCGGGTCAGTCCATCAGCTCCCACTCGCACCCGCCGGAGAGCTCCAACGCGGCGTCGGACTCGTCAACGGTCACGGTCGCCGCGCCCTCGGTGTTGTTGTTCGCGATGATCTCGTCGAACTCCCCGCTGGTCCCCGAGAGGCGGGCGTAGTAGCAGCTCGGGACAATGGCGTCTGCCTCAGGCCCGGCGGTGGTGTAGTCGCCAGCGGGGATGTCGTCCCCGATGCGGTGGATGCCGTCGCCGACAACGACGCCGTCATCCTCGGGTGCCTCCTCTTCGGGGGCTTCTTCCTCCGGAGCGTTCTCCTCGGTGCCGCCGTCGCCGTCGCTGTCAGCCTCGGCGGCCTCGGTGGTGGTGTCCTCGGCGACGTCGTCGCCACCTGCGGTCAGCACGGCGCCGCATCCGATGAGGAGGACCAGCAGGACGGCCGGGATGCCGCACCCGAAGGCGGCGATCTTGGCGCCGGTCGACATGCCCTGCTTCGGGGCAGGGGCGGGGCCGCCGGCGTGGTTCGGGGGATAGCTCATGGGAAGCTCCGGTCTCATTTCAAAGTGGAGCGGCTGAGCGGGGCCGCGGGGTCACGCCGTGCGTGAGCGGGTGCGCGGTCGTCGATTGAAGGTAGCTCATGCAGGAGCTCTTCGGGAGAGCTCCGTAGTGCCGTCTTTCTGCCATTTCAGTGGAAGGTTCGGCGGTATCACTACCCGTCGCACGACGGTCGCTGCTATGGTCACCGTGACCTTGCATTTCCTGCTTTGCACGACGGTTAGCGAAGCTACTACCGCTACTAGGGATACCCGCGAGCAGATGACACTGCCCTCACACGAGGTGGCGGACCTCGGCCTCTCCGGGGCCGGGGTCCGCCGGGTCGACTGGGCCGAACGCTCCATGCCGGTCCTGCGCAGCGTCCGGGAACGCTTCGCGGAGGAACGCCCCCTGGAGGGGTTGCGCGTGGCCGTGTGCATGCACGTGACCGCCGAGACCGCGAACATGATGCGTGTGTTGCGCGCGGGCGGGGCCGAAGTGTGGCTGGCCGCCTCCAATCCGCTCTCCACCCAGGACGACACCGCCGCGGCGCTCGTGACGGAGTACGGCGTCTGCGTGTACGCCTGGGCCGGGATGGACACCGCCGCATACGACCGCAACCTCGTCACCGTGCTCGAGTCACGGCCCCACCTGCTGCTCGACGACGGGTGCGACCTCGTCAACACGGTGCATGTGGCCCGCCCAGACCTGCTCGCGGACGTGATGGGCGGTTGTGAACAGACCACCACGGGCGTGATCCGGCTCCGGCGTATGAGCGCCGAGGGGGAGCTGCGGCTGGCCCNGACACCGCCACCAAGCGCATGTTCGACAACCGCTACGGGACCGGGCAGTCCACGATCGACGGGATCCTGCGCGCCACCAACGCCCTGATGGCCGGCCGCACCGTGGTCGTGGCCGGGTTCGGGTACTGCGGCCGCGGCCTCGCCGAACGGGCCCGCGGCATGGGTGCGAGGGTCGTGGTCACCGAGGTCGACCCCGTCAAGGCCCTGGACGCCGTCATGCAGGGCTACACCGTCACCACCATGGACGAGGCCGCGCCCATGGGGGACGTCTTCGTCACCGTCACCGGTAACCGCGACGTCATCGGCCCACACCACTTGGCCCGGATGCGCGACGGCGCGGTGCTCGCCAACTCCGGCCACTTCGACCTCGAGATCGACCTGGACTCGCTCGCGCGCATGGCGGTCGAGGTCAACCCGGGCGTGCGCGAACAGGCCGACGAGTACGTGCTCACGGACGGCCGACGCCTGCTGCTGCTCTCCGAGGGACGCCTGGTCAACCTGGGCGCCGCCGAGGGCCACCCGGCCGCCGTCATGGACCTGTCGTTCGCGGTGCACGCCCTGACCACCGCCTGGATCGCCGAGCACCACGGGGAACTGGAACCCGGCGTCGTGGACGTCCCCGACTCCACCGACACCGAGGTCGCCCGGCTCGAGCTGGCCGCGCTCGGGGTCTGGATCGACAGCCTCACCCCGGAGCAGGAGTCCTATCTTCGCTCCTGGCACGTCTGAGGGGCCGACCACAGGGACGGGACCGCGGCGGCCCGTGGGGCCCGAACCCGGAACCGGGCTCTAGCCAGGGCCTGTTCGGTGAACACCGATCACCTGCTGCGCGGCGCCCCAGCGGCACTCTCGCTGCGTTCTCATCGGTCGACGGCATCCGGGCCGACCCCTGCTTCGGCCTTGCGACAGCACCACTGGCTGCGCCCACCCGTCAACCGCCACCGCCCTCGACGGACGCCTGGCAGCGCAGTAGCCGGCCGGAGCAACGGAAGGCCTCCACCGAACAGACCCTAGGAGCCGAGCCCGCCCGAGCCCGCTCCGCCCCGACCGAGACGGGGGCCCGCCCAGCCGGATCCGTGGGTCCACACGCCGTTGCCCTCGACCTCCGCGCCCAGGCCGCGCCGGCGCCGCTCCGCCAGCACCGCCGCCAGGAAGTAGGGCGGCGACGTACCCGGGGGCGGGGGCGGGCTGATCTGCGCGGCGACCGCCTCGGCCAGCTCGATGCCCAGCTCGTGCCGGGTGTGCTGGGCGAGTTCGTCGTAGCGCAGCACGTACTGGCGCGCGTCCGCGGCGGTGTCGGGGGAGAGCCCGGAGAGCTCGGCGTTGGCGGCCCAGCCCTCGAGCTGCGGAGGCATGCTGATCGTCTCGTTGCGGCGGCGCCCCGTGCGCTCCTCCACCACGGTCGTGCCGGCCACGAAGTCGCCCAGGCGGCGGCCGTCGCGGTTGACCAGAGAGGTGATGAGGGCGACCGTGCCCATGGTCATCCACACCTCCACGACGGACATGAGCGCACGGCCCAGCGCCTGTCGGAAGCGTTCCGGTGACCCGTCGGTGCCCACCACGCGCAGGCCCAGAGCGAGTTTGCCGAGGGACCGGCCGCGCGAGAGCGTTTCGAACGCCGTCGGGTACCCCACGATCACCAGGACCGTCACACCCAGGGACATGGCGGCCAGCGCCGCATCGTCCAGGCCGGTGCTCATCCACGAACCGAGCATGGTGAGCGCCAGCAGTGCGATGACCTGAACGAGCACGTCGAGGAAGAGGGCCACGGACCTGGTCGCGAACCCCGCTGGCTTCAGCTCGAGCACCACGGCGTCTCCGGTGACCAGGGGTGTCGATCCGTAGGGGTCGTCGTGGACCGGCCCACCGCCGGGATAGGACACCAACTCACGCTCCCTCGGGCTCTGCGGCGCACGTCCCCCACGACACTACCCGCCCACCGGGCACCCCGTTCCGCCCGCAGGACGTGCCCCGGCGGCCATCGAGTAAGGTCCGGAGCGTGGATATCGACGTGTTCGCGGCGACACACGCCCAGGAGTGGAAGCGACTGGACGAGCTGGTCCGGCGGCGGCGTTCGCTCTCGGGCGCGGAGATCGACGAGCTGGTCGACCTGTACCAGCGCGTCTCCACGCACCTGTCGGTGGTGCGCTCATCAGGCCAGGACCCCAACCTCGTCGCCCGGCTGTCGGCGCTGGTGGCTCGCTCCCGCTCGGCTGTGACCGGCGCGCACTCCTCCTCGTGGGGCGAGTTCACGGGCTTCTTCACCCGTACGTTCCCCGGCACCCTGTACCGCCTGCGCTGGTGGTGGATCGGGGCGAGCCTGGGAACACTGCTCATCGCCTTCGCGGCCGGCGCATGGGTCGTGCTCAACCCCGAGGTGCTCAACGCGATGCAGACCCCCGAGGGGATGCGGCAGTACGTCGAGCACGACTTCGCCAACTACTACGCCGAGAACCCCGGTGCCTCGTTCTCCGCCCAGGTGTGGACCAACAACGCCTGGGTCGCCGCGCAGGCGATCATCTTCGGCGCCTTCCTCGCCCTGCCGACGATCGGGGTGCTCGCCGTCAACGGTGCGGGCATCGGCTCGTCCGGCGGGTTGATGATCGTGCACGGACGCGGGGACGAGTTCTTCTCCCTGATCCTGCCGCACGGCCTGCTGGAGCTGACCGCGGTCTTCGTCGCGGGCGGTGTGGGGCTCAAGCTCGGCTGGACGATCATCTCGCCCGGTGAACGCACCCGCCTGGCCGCCTTCGGAGCGGAGGCCCGCGCCGCCATGGCC
>NZ_ANBF01000032.1 GCF_000341025.1 Nocardiopsis salina YIM 90010
GGCCGCCTTCGGAGCGGAGGCCCGCGCCGCCATGGCCGTGGCGCTGGGGCTGGTCGCGGTGCTGTTCGTCAGCGGCCTCATCGAGGGTCTGGTGACCGGGAACATGGTGCGCGGCCACATCTCCACCCCGGTGGGGCTGGCGATCGGCATCGCCGCGGAGGTCCTGTTCCTGCTGTACGTCTACACCGTCGGCAAGCGCGCCCACGAGGAGGGCGAGACGGGGGAGATCCGCAACGCCCCCGAGACCGCGCCCGTCGCTGCCTGAGCCCGGTCAGTGCTGTCCGGCCACGATGCGTTCGGCCAACTCGTGGAAGGGCGCGCACCGCTCGTGTTGCGCACACAGGGTCTCGGAGACGAGCGGGTGCAGCCACAGGTCGATCGCGTCCCCGTCCTCGTGCACCGACACCAGGCCGTGCACGACGAGCGCGTTGACGGCACGGGCGAGCTCGGGACGGTCGCTGAGGGGTAGCGGTTCACCGCGCAGGAACCCTGGGTCGAGCCGGCGGAGCGGGACCGGTACGCCGTCGCTGCCCAGCACCGCGAGCAGGCGCAGGAGCGCGGGTGCCTTCGGCTCGCGCCGGGAGGCCAGGTCCAGCGCGACGTCCCAGATCCCGGAGAGAAGGCCCCGGCCCTGGCACGGTTCGGAGCCCGTGTCCGGGGGTTCGAGGCCGTCCTCGTCCAGGCGTTTGCACAGCGCACGTGCGTCGGGGAACAGCACCCGGTGTGAGGCCAGGATGCGCCCGGCCAGGGTGAGCGCCAACGGGATCCCGCCAAGCCTTTCGGCGAGCTCCTCTGCGCCCGGTAGGGCTTCCTCCCCGGCGTGGTCGGCCAGCGCCGCACCGGCGGCCGCGCTGTCCAGCTCGGCCACCTCGTGCATCTGGGCCGGGTCCCACACAGCCGGGTCCTGCACACGGCTCGTCACCAGCACGAACCCTCCCGGACCCGATCGCGGTCGGTAAGGGGCGAGCGCCTCGGGCCGGTCGGTGCCGTCGAGCACGAGGAGCCAGGGTTCGGGGGAGTGGTCGAGTTGCTGCCCAACGGGGACCTCGCCCGCGCGCGTCCAGAACACCCGCCACCCGTCGGCCCGCGCACGTTCGGCCAGGGCGGCCGCCACCGTGGACGTGCCGGACCCGCCCGGACCGGCGAGGACGTGCGGAACCGGTGTGCCGGAGTCCATGGCCGCGGTGAGTTCCGCGAGCAGCCTGGTGCGTCCCCGCACCGCGGTCGTGATGCGGGGCGGGTCGAACGCAGAGTCCGAGCCCTGTGGCCCGGAGGAGGGGTCGTGGGCGGCGTCGTGGAGGTGCCGGGCCCGCAGGAGTGTGCCGTGCACGGTGCCGCGGGAGATGGTGCTCAGATACGGATCACGAGGGGGCATGCGTCCATGGTGCCCAACCCCGGGCCCGCGCGGAAGCCCGTCCACAGGCCCGTCGGGGCTCCGGAAGGCACGAACACGCGGTGCCGGCCCGGGACCCGGGCCGGCACCATGCGGCCGAGCGTCCTCTGTACAGCAGGCGCCCGTCGTTACAGCCGCCCCTGGGCCTTGAGGTTGATGTAGGCGTCGGCCAGGGCGGGCGCGATGTGTTCCGGTCCGGCGTCGACGACCTCCGCGCCCATCCGCCGCAGCTCCACCGTCACCCGCCGCCGGTCGGCGAGGGTGCGCTCGGCGGAGGCCGCCCGGTACAGCGCCTCAGGGCTGCCGCGCTCCTCGGCCATGGCGTCGACCGCGGGGTCGCGCACCGACGCCACCAGCAGCAGGTGCTGCGAGGTCAGCGTGGGAAGCCGGGGGAGCAGGTTCTCCTCCAGCGCCGCCGCGTTGAGGTCGGTCAGCAGGACCACGAGCTTGCGCGCACGCCCCTGTGCCATGACGGTCCCGGCCATGCCCGCCGGGTCGGACTCCACGAGCGCCGCCTCCAGCGGGGCCATCGCCGAGACCAGCTGCTGGATCTGGCTGCCCTTGCCCCCGGACCGAACCTGGGCGCGCACCCGGCGGTCGTAGGCCAGGAAGTCCACGCGGTCTCCGGCCCGCCCGGCCAGCGCGGCCAGCAGCAGGGAGGCGTCCATGGAGTGGTCCAGGCGCGGGGTGTCCCCCACCCGGCCCGCGGAGGTGCGGCCGGTGTCGAGCACGATCAGGATCCGCCGGTCCCGCTCCGGGCGCCATGTGCGCACCACGACGCCGTCGTTGCGGGCGGTCGCGCGCCAGTCGATGGAACGCACGTCGTCACCGCGCACGTAGTCGCGCAGGGAGTCGAACTCGCTGCCCTGCCCCCGCACCATCGCGGTGTGCTGGCCCTCCAGCTCCCGCAGCCGCGAGAGCTTGCCCGGCAGGTGCCGGCGGCTGTGGAACGGCGGCAGCACCCGCACGGTCCACGGCGCCGACAGCGTGCGCTGGCGTCCCGCAAGGCCCAACGGACCGATGGCGCGCACCGTGACCCCGGCGGCGCGGGCGTCGCCCCTCCGGGTCGGGGTCAGCGTCACACCGAACCGCCGCTGCTCGCCGCCGACCACGTGTGCCGGGGCGGCGGACCGAGGCTCCACATGAGCGCTCGGCGGCCACGCGTCGCGCACACGTCCGCGCAGGGGCCGCCGCGTCGGGTTGTGCAGCACCAGGGACAGCGCCGCGGACTCACCCAAGCGCACCGACGTGTCGCCCTCCCGGGTCAGGCGCATCGCCCGCGGGCTCGCCGCCAGCAGGACGTCCAGCGCCAGAAGGGCCGCCACCACGGACAGCGCGGCAGCCGTGACCTGTGGACTGATCTGGCCGGAGACCAGCACCGCCCCGACCGCGAGCAGGGCGAGGACCACCGACCGGCCGGTGACCACCATCAGCGCGGCACCGGGACGGAGGCGAGCACGCCGTCGAGGACCCCGTCGGCGGTCGCACCCTCGAGCTCCGCTTCGGGGCGGAGCGAGACACGGTGCCGCAGGGTCCCCTTGGCGAGCGCCTTGACGTCGTCCGGGGTCACGTAGTCGCGGCCCGACAACCACGCCCACGCCCGGCTCGTGCGCAGAAGCGCGGTCGCACCGCGGGGCGAGACACCCAGCTGCAAGGACGGCGAGTTCCGGGTGGCCCGGGCCAGGTCAACGATGTAACCGAGTACCTCGGGGGCCATGTGCACGTGCTCCACGGCGTTCTGCGCGGCCCGCAGGTCACGGGCGCCCGCGACCGGGCGCACCCCCGCGGCGGCCAGATCGCCGGGGTCGAAGCCGGCGGCGTGCCGGCCCAGCATGTCGACCTCCGCGGCCCGCTGGGGCAGCCCCACGGTCACCTTGAGCAGGAACCGGTCGAGCTGCGCCTCCGGCAGCGGGTACGTGCCCTCGTACTCCACCGGGTTCTGTGTAGCGGCCACGAGGAACGGCTCCGGGAGCGCGATCGGGTCGCCCTCCACCGTCACCTGGTGCTCCTCCATGGCCTCCAGCAGCGAGGCCTGCGTCTTGGGCGGGGTCCGGTTGATCTCGTCGGACAGCAGCAGATTGGTGAAGACCGGCCCCTTGTGGAACTCGAACTTCGCCGTGTGCTGGTCGTAGACGAGGGAACCCGTCACGTCACCGGGCATGAGGTCCGGGGTGAACTGCACCCGCTTGTGGTCCAGCGACAGGGCCTCGGAGACGGTGCGCACCAGCAGCGTCTTGGCGACACCGGGCACACCCTCCATGAGGATGTGGCCCCGGCACAGCAGCGCCACCACCATGCCGGTCACGGTCTCCTCCTGCCCCACGACCGCCTTGGCGACCTCGTGGCGCAGAGCGGTCAGGGCCTGTCGTGCCTCGTCGGCGGAGGGCAGTCCCTCGTCGGGTGTCAGGGCGCTCACGTGCGGCCCACCTCTCTCGAATACCTGTCTGTTGCAGCGTGTGGAGTACCGGCCGGGGTCACCGCAGCCTCCGCGACCGCTCGTCCAGCTCCTCCGCGAGCCGGTTCAGCGCCTCGTCGTCACCCGCGTACGGGTCGGGGTGATCGGGGTACAGCAGCGCACCCACGCGCGCCGGGTCCTCGCCCAGCCGTGCGGCGAGTGCGGAGACCACGGTCTCCGGGGGGTCGTCCGGACGCAGACCGAGCTTTCCGGAGACACGGTCCAGGAACCCGGCCCGCAACGCGTCGGCGGCCCGGTCGCGTGCCCTGCGCGAGTGGTACAGCCCGGCGCGGCCCTCGGTGGTCTCGGAGGCACGGACCACGACCGGCAGCGACTCCGGAACCAGGGCGCCCAGGCGGCGCCCGCGCCACAGGGCCAGCAGCACCAGCGCGGCAGCCAGCGGCACCGCGGCCCAGCGCAGGCCCTGCGGCAGGAGCTCGGCCATGGTGGCGCTGTCCTCGGGCACGTGCGGCTCGGGACGCAGCCACACCACGTCCTCGGCGGCCATGAGGTTCATCGCCAGCGCCGCGTTGCCCTCGTCGGGGAGCTCGGTGTTGGTCATGAAGTGGTCGGTGCCCACGACCGTGGTGGCCGCGTCGCCGTGCTCGACCTGGACCACGGCCGACCCCGCGGCGGCCGCGTAACACTCGGTGGCAGCCTGCCCGGGGGCGGCCTCGTACACCTCGCCGGCCACGTCGGCGGGACCGGCGGCCTCGGCGGCGGGGAGGTCGCACGCGGCGTCCAGGGTCTCGTCGGACTCGGTCCGCCCGCTCATGTCGACCCCCGGCGCGAACTCGTTCAGCGTCTGCAGGGTGGGCTGTACCAGCACGGTGTCGACCTCGAGGTCGGCCAGCGCCCGTACCTCGCCGGGCTCCATCCGGTGGTCGAGGAAGACGGCCAGGACCGCGTCGCCGCCGATCTCGCCCAGGGTCTCTTCGGCGTCCGCGGCAGAACGCACGACCTGCACGTCCCGGTCCTCGCGCATGGTCTCCACGAGGGCTCGCCCGCCTGTGGGGTCGACACTGCCGGGCTCCATGTGGCCCTGGGGGAACTGTTCATCGCCGAGTGAGACCAGCACTGCGACGACGACCAGCGCGACCAGGACCGCGCCGGGGATCCGGACGGACCGCCACACGCGTCGCCACCCGGCGTCCGGGGTGCTCATCGTCGCTCCTCCTCGGCGGGGGTCGGGCGCGCGGCGCGCAGGTGGTCGTCGAGCTCACGCATGGTGCGGGCCGCCTCGGCGGTCGCCTCTGTGTTGCCGTAGACGATGCTGTTGAAGAGCCCCGCTGCTCCGGAGAGACGTTCGGCCTGGTCGGGCAGGTTCCGGGAGGCCTCGACGGCCAGTTCGGTGGCGGTGCGTCCGGCCGACGGGGTGATCAGGGCCCGCTCCTCCAGGTCGACGTCGACGGCCCGCATGCGTTCAACGACGGAGTCGAAGTAGTTCCCCGACCCCTCGTACTGGTCGGCGGCGCTGCGGTGCTCGGCCGCTGTGCGCTTGGACTCGGTGTGCACGGGCGCCTCTGTCCTGCGGTTGCGGCCCGGACGCAGGAACACCACGAGCACCAGCCCCAGCACGGCCAGCGCCAGGATCAGCAACAGCGGCCCCAACAGCCACCAGCCGCCTGGCAGGCCGCTGCCGAGCTGCAGGAGGTCGTCGACCAGGTCGGACAACCACTCCACGAAACGGTCGATGAGGGAGGGCTCGCGGTCGCCGTACACGGGATCGCCGAGTTCCTCGAACGCGCGTCGGCGGCCCTCCTCCCCGGGCAGATCCGGGGAGGGGGCGTTCGGGGCTGTCACGCGGGCTGCTCCGGGCGGTAGATCTCGGGGCCGACGGCCACACCCTGCTGGGCGACCCGGTGCAGGCGCAGGTCCAGGCCCTCACGGCGCATGCGCAGGTCGACGTAGAGAAGCGTGGTCACGGCGGCCAGGAACGGCGTGGTGATGCTGTAGGTGAGCGCCTCGACGAGCACACCCACGGCGGTGGCCGCGGTCATGCCCCAGTCGGCCCCTTCGGCGATCATCGTCGGGATCAGCGCGAACAGGCCGAGCGCGAAGGTCAGGAGCATGGTCACCGCGAACACGATGGCCAGGGTGAGCAGCACGATTCCGAACATGCGCCACCAGTTGCCCTGCGTGAGACGCCAGGAACGGGCGAGCGCGCTGATCGGGCCGATGCGCTCCAGAACCACGATCGGCATGGCCAGGAAGATGCGCACGGAGATCCACGCGAAGAGCGCGGCACCGGCGAGTCCACCGAGCACCACCGTCCCCAGCCCGACGAGTACACCGGACCCGTCGTTGACGGTCACGCCGACGAAGACACCGAGCATGATGCCCAGCACGATGATGACCAGGATCACCATCGCCAGTGCGAGGTGGATGAGGTACTGAACGATCGAGAGCCCGATGACCGCCCCGATGCGCCCGCGCACCACGACCCAGGTCTGCGCGACGGTGAACCGGTGTCCGAGCACGGCCATGCCCACCACCGAGGTGAGCAGCGCGGTCAGGATCGTCACAGCGGCGTAGCTGACGACGCCGCCGAGCAACAGCAACGCCAGCGAGCCGGGGGTGAACGGCATCTGCGGCGGGTCGTCGGGGGAGACCTGGGCGGCCGTGATCTGCTCCATGGAGCGCTCGTACTCGGCGAAGAACCCGCCGCTGAGCAGGGTCGAGATGATGGCCGCGATCCCCATGACCACGAACGCCAGCCCGAGCGTGGTCGCCGGGTGGTTGCGGATCAGGGTGAAGGCACCGTTGAGGACGTCGCCGAGGCCGAGCGGCCGCAGCGGTACGACCCCGGGCTTGAGCGGCTGGCCGCCCCCGCCCTGGGGGTACTGCCCGTACGCTCCGCCGCCGTACCCGGGGGGAGGTCCCTGTGGGGGATGTCCCCCCTGTCCGGGCGGCGGTCCGTACCCGGGAGGTGGTCCCTGTGGGGGATGTCCCCCCTGTCCGGGCGGCGGCCCGTATCCGGGGGGAGGCCCCTGCGGGGAGCCGTATCCGGGGGGAGGCCCCTGGGGCGGTCCGTACCCGGGAGGCGGGCCCTGCTGTCCTCCGTGGCCGGGGGGCGGTCCCTGCGGGCCCCCTGCTCCCGGCGCCGACCAGCCGCTCCCCGGCGCGGACCACCCGCCGGAACCACCGGGTTCCCCGGCGCCGCCCCTGCGGTCGTCCTCGTGGCTCATGTGGGCCGCCCTCCCTGAGGCTTCGGTTACGCTGCGCGAACGAGGTCACGTGGTTCTCACGGCACCGGAACCCAACCTACCGGCCGGTTCCTGCGCTTCCACGCGCGGTCGGGCGCTTCGGCAGAGAGCCGACGCACTTCATTCCTTTTGTATGCTTTCTGTTATCCAAAGACCAAGTCAGCATCGCTCCGCGCCCCGGCCCGCCGGTGAGCCACGGGTGCCGCTGCACGACCGGATCCGGTCGGACAGGTGCCCGATGCCCGTGACCCCGCTCTGCGCCGTCCACACAGGTGGCAGAGTGGATCCAGTACGTACGAAAGCAGTTCCCCCGACGGGGAGCAAGGGCACCGACCAAGACGCCGCTTGAGTGTTCCAGAGAGAGGAGTAGGCGCCGCGGACACGCTCCCGAGCGGGTCCGACGCCCGGCGCCGGACACACCGATGAAGGGACGTGTACTGGTTGTCGACGATGACCTCGCCCTCGCCGAAATGCTGGGCATCGTACTGCGCGGCGAAGGGTTCGAACCCTCGTTCGTCCACGACGGGGACAAGGCCCTCGAGGCCTTCCGTGAGACCAAGCCCGACCTGGTCCTGCTCGATCTGATGCTTCCGGGCGCCGACGGCATCGACGTGTGCCGTCAGATCCGTGCCGAGTCCGGGGTGCCCATCGTCATGCTCACGGCCAAGAGCGACACGATCGACGTCGTGCTGGGCCTGGAGTCCGGTGCCGACGACTACATCGTCAAGCCCTTCAAGCCCAAGGAGCTCGTGGCCCGCGTGCGCGTGCGCCTGCGCCGTACCGAGGAGCCGGCCCCCGAGGTCCTGCAGATCGGCGACATCACCATCGACGTCGCCGGGCATGCGGTGCGCCGTGACGGTGAGCAGATCAGCCTCACCCCGCTCGAGTTCGACCTCCTGGTCGCCCTCGCACGCAAACCCCGCCAGGTCTTCACCCGCGAGGTCCTGCTCGAGCAGGTCTGGGGATACCGCCACGCCGCGGACACCCGCCTGGTCAACGTCCACGTGCAGCGCCTGCGCGCCAAGATCGAGAAGGACCCGGAGCACCCCGAGGTCGTCGTGACCGTCCGCGGTGTCGGCTACAAGGCCGGTACCGCCTGACCCGGCCGGTGTCCCCATGACAGCAGCCCCGCAGGAGGAGGAACGGGGGGCCGATCCCGGAACGGAGCGGTCCGACCCGCCCTCCGCCGTACCCGGAGACGACGGGCGTGACGGGGGTTCGGGGCTGACCCGGGCCTACCTGTTCGCCCAACGCGCCGCACGCGCCCTGGTCAAGGGCGTGCAGAACCGTTGGCGCCGCTCGCTGCACCTGAGGGTCATCTCCACGACCCTGGTGCTGTCGCTCCTGGTCATGGCGGGGCTCGGTTACGTCATGCTGTCGCAGGTGCGCGGCGGGTTGCTGGACGCCAAGATCGACACCGCGGTCAACGACCACCGGGCCGGCCTCAACTACGCACTGGCCGAGCTGCAGGAGAACGAGGTCGGCGACCGCGACCGCCTGCTGTACAACATCACCGACGAGCTCACGGGCCGCAGCGGTGACACCGGACTCTACGGTGTCGTCATCATGCCCTCGGTCGGCGACGAGACCGGGTGGGCGACCGGCGACGAGGACACCGTCCAGCAGCAGAGCGTTCCTCAGCGGCTGATCGACCAGGTCCGCCAGTCGGGGTCGGAGCAGCAGTACCACACCTACACACGCATCGACATGGACGGCTCCCACGAGCCCGCCCTGGTCGTGGGCGCCGAGCTCACCCACGCCTACGAGCTCTACTACCTCTTCCCGCTCCAACACGAGCAGGAGATCCTCGACCTGGTGCAGGGCACCGTCGCGCTCGTGGGGACCCTGCTGGTCATACTGCTCGGCCTCATCGCGTTCGTGGTCACCCGCCTGGTGGTGCGCCCGGTGCGGTCGGCGGCGCAATCGGCCGAACGCCTGGCCTCGGGCGAACTCTCCGAACGCATGACCGTGCACGGGGAGGACGACCTCGCCCGGCTCGCGGTCTCCTTCAACGACATGGCGGGCAACCTGCAGGAGAAGATCCAGGAGCTGGAAGAGCTCTCCAAGGTCCAGCGCCAGTTCGTCTCCGATGTATCGCACGAGCTGCGCACCCCGCTCACCACGATCCGGATGGCCGGCGACCTGCTCTTCGACGAGCGCGAGGAGCTCGACACCTCCCAGCGCCGCTCCGTGGAACTGCTCAAGGGCCAGGTGGAACGCTTCGAGGAGCTCCTCGGAGACCTGCTCGAGATCAGCCGCCACGACGCCGGTGCCGCCACCCTGGGGGTGGAACCCAGCGACATCCGCGACTCGGTCATGAAGGCCGTCGGGGACGCCGAGCAGATCGCCGAGAAGCGCGGCATCAAGATCGTGCTCCGCCTGCCCGCCGAGCCGTGCGTGGCCGAGTTCGACACCCGCCGTATCAACCGCATCCTGCGCAACCTCGTGGTCAACGCGGTCGAGCACAGCGAGGGCCGGGACGTGGTGGTCAGCGCCGCCGGCGACCGCGACGCCGTCGCGGTGGCCGTGCGCGACTACGGGGTCGGCCTCAAGGAGGGGGAGGAGCACCTGTGCTTCGACCGCTTCTGGCGGGCCGACTACTCGCGTGTGCGCACCACCGGCGGCACCGGTCTCGGGCTGTCGATAGCCAAGGAGGACGCGGTCCTGCACGGCGGTTGGCTCCAGGCCTGGGGGCTGCCCGACAAGGGTTCGCAGTTCCGGCTCTCCCTGCCCCGCTCGTCCGGGACCGAACTGCGTGGTTCACCGCTGCCGCTGGTCCCGCCCGAGATCGCGCTGGGCCACAACTTCACCCCGGTCCCCGACGACGGAGAGGACGACGGATGAGATCCTCCCTCGGCCGCCGGACCCGCTCCGCACTGACCGCGGCCGCCGCGTGTGTCCTGCTGGCCTCCTGCGCCAGTGTGCCCACCACCGGGCCCGTCGTTCCCGGTGACGGCGGCGACGTCGTCTCCGACCCCTACGGTGGTTACGTACGCCTGCTGCCGGCCGGCCCGCAGCCCGGGGTCACGCCCGAAGGCCTGGTCAACGGCTTCCTCAAGGACATGGGCAGCTTCGAGGAGGACCACAAGGCCGCCCGCAGCTACATGCTCCCCGATCTCGAGGAGTCCTGGTCCCCCGACGGGACGGTGCAGGTCTTCCGCGACCTCGACACCATCGACCTCGACCCCGAGATCAGCTCCGACGGTCTGACCGCGACGGTGAGCCTGCGCAGTTCCCTGGTGGCCACCATCGACGAGAGCGGCAAGTACATGCCCAACGAAGATCAGGGCCTGTACGAGGTCAACTTCCAGCTGGCCAGGGAGAACGGCGAACCCGATGGCGAGTGGCGCATCCAGGACATGCCCGACGAGCTGATCCTCAGCGAGCTCGACGTCGAACGCACCCACCGCCCGCTCAACCTCTACTACTTCAACCCCGAGGGCACCGCCCTGGTGCCGGACCCGGTCCACCTCCCGGTGAGCAACAACGAGCTCGCCGAACGCCTTCTCGACAAGCTCATCGACGGTCCTAGCGACTGGCTGGACCCGGCCGTGCGCTCGGCCTTTCCCGCCAACGCCGAGACCGATCTCGAGGTCGACAGCGAGAGCGCGGTCGTCGAGGTCGAGACCGGCGGGGACCCCGACACGGTGGAGATGGGTGCCCAGATCGCCTGGACCCTCCGGCAGATCCCCGACATCCAGGAGTTCACGCTCACCGTCGACGGCACCGAGGTGAACTTCCCCGGCACCGAGGGCGAAAGCGAGGACCGCCCGCGTCCCGGCGACGACTTCTGGGCGGGGGTGAGTCCGAGCGCGACCACCTCGGGCAGCCGCGCCTACTACTCGCACGACGGTCAGCTCTGGTCGGCCGGCGACTGGGAGAACGACAACTTCGACGACGTGGAACGTGTCGCCGGCCCCCTGGGTGCGGGCGACGTACCCATCGAGAGCTTCGCGGTCTCCATGGACGAGAGCACCGTCGCGGGCATCACCGTGGGCGGAGAGGAGGTCGTCACCAGTTTCACCAGCCCGGGTGCCGAGTACGAGACGGTCCTGGACGACGGTGTCTTCACGGAGGTCTCCTGGGATGTCAACGGCCATCTGTGGGTCGTGGAGGAGACCGAAGAGCCCGAGAGCCGCGACGGCGGGGACGACGAGGAGGAGCGCGCCCAGGAGGACCAGCCCAGCATCGACGGCGAGGACCTGCCCCCGGAGCCCGGCGACTCCGCCCTCTGGCTGCTGCGCGGCGGCGACGAGGTCGTTCGGGTGGACGCCCCCGAACTCCGTGACCGCTCGCTGGTCGATTTCCAGATCTCCCGAGACGGCACCAGGGCCGCGGCGATCACCGAGACCGACGGGAAGCGCTCGCTCGAGGTGGGACGCGTGGTGTCCGACGGCGATCAGGTGTCGGTCGGCGGGTTCATCCCCATGGACGACGATCTCGAGGACGTCATCGACCTGTCGTGGCGTTCCGGCGACCAGCTCGTGATCCTGGGCTCCCGGGACGGGGGCTCGAGTCAGGCCTTCCTGGTCCCGGTGGACGGCGGGACCCCGGCGGCGAGCACCGGGTCCTCGGTCCCCGGCATGGTGGCGATCTCCGGCGCACCCGGCCAGCCGCTCATCGCCGGGACCGACGACGGCGGTATCTGGGTCTCCAACGACCGCCTGAACTGGCAGAATGCGGTCGAGGGCGCAGAGCCGGCCTTCCCGGGCTGACGCTGTTCCGCCACGGTTGTCCACAGGCCGAGAGTTCGGTGGTGCGTTCCGGGCCCACCGCGGCGATCCTCGAACCATGGATCTCCGCCGTGTTTTCCGAGTCCTGTCCGGTTCCGCCGCCGCCCTGTTCGAACTCCTCCTGCCGCACCGCTGCGCCGGGTGCTCCGGCCCGGAGGGTCCCTTGTGCACCTGGTGCCGCGACCGGCTCGACCGCCGCCCGCGGCGGTGTGTCCCGCGTCCGCGCTGCCCCCAGGTGTGGGCGGCCGGGCCGCACGACGGCCACGACCGCCGGGTGCTGCTCGCGCACAAGGAGGACGGTGACGATGCGCTCCGTGCCCCGCTGGGTCAACGCCTGGCGCGGGTGTACACGGCAACGGGGTGGTCCGGTCCGCACACCGTGCTCGTGCCCGTGCCCCCGCGCGGGCGGCTTCCGGGGGAAGGACGGGTGGCCGCCCTGGCCGAGGCCGCCCTCGCCGCGGCCGGGGGACCGCGGGCCGGCCGCACGGCCCCTCTGCTGAGGTATCGCCGCGCTGCCCAGGGGCAGGTCGGTCTCGGGCGCAGCGAACGCCTGCGTAACCGGGTCGGGGTGTTCGACGCGGTGCCCTCCGCGGTGCGGGCCCGCGGTTCGCCGGTCGTCGTGGTCGACGACGTGGTCACGACCGGGGCCACGCTGGCCGAGGCGACCCGGGTCCTACGCGGAGCGGGCCTGCGTGTGGTCGGCGCGATCGTGCTCAACGAGAGCCGCCGGCGGGAGATACGGACCGCCCCCCACGAAGGTTTTACGCGGGGTCCTCCGAGAGCGGAAAGTCCTTGTCCGTAGGGGTTCGACGGGTAATCCCGATGTTCGGGCGGGCCGCCAGTACCTGACAAGCTCCGCCGGACGGGTTACCGTCCAGGTATGGCACCCGTCCGGGTCCGTGGTTGCGCCGGAGAGAGAGCTCGCGGGGACACCGTCGAGCGGCTCCGGCAAGCCGATGCCAGGCGCAGGCGAAACGGCCCACGTAAGGCGACTTTTTGTCGACCGATCACGGTGCGCCTTAGAGGTAAGTCCTGCCCCGCGGAGGGTCCCGATGTCCCTCACGACAGGGAGAAGGGCAGTAGTCGCGTACAAGAGCGGCGACCCCCTCAGCAGGCGGATGTGGGGACGAAGACCAGGTCGGCCGGGCGGGTGGCATACCGATCCGCGGGGGCCGTCGGAAACGGCGGGGCCCCCCNTACCGCCGGGGTGCACGGCCTGTCGTCGAGACACCACCCGTCCCTCTCCGAGCCGCGCAGGTCACCGGCAAACACCGACGTGAGGCGCGTGATGACCCCGCCCAGCGTGGGTATACGCACTCTCAACCGAGCCGTGATACGGCCGGACTCGACCGGGACACCAACGGAAGGGGGCCAGCGCGCGACACCTTTCCGTCCTTGGGCGGAAGGGATGCAGAGCCAGCCTGGCCGTCAAGGACGGCCACGCGATGAAGGGGGTCCTATGGACATCATCGTCAAGGGTCGACGCACCGGCGTGAGCGACAAGTTCCGGCAGCACGTCGAGACCAAGCTCGACAAGCTCTCCAAGTGGGAGAAGAAGGGCATGAGCGTCGACGTGGAGGTGTCCACGGAGCGCAACCCCAAGCTCGCCGACGTCCGCGAGCGGGTTGAGCTGACCATCCACTCCGACGGGCCCGTGATCCGCAGCGAAGCGGCGGCCGCCGAAGACCGCCACGGAGCCCTGGACCTCGCGGTCGACAAGGTCGAGGCGCGCCTGCGCAAGGCGGCCGACCGCCGCAAGGTGCACCGCGGCAACCACACTCCCGTCTCGGTGGCCGCAGCCACCGCCGATCTCCCCGGGGACTTGCCCGGAACCCTCACCGAACAGAGCGCCTCACCCCCGGCGCAGCGAGCGGGCGACGACATCGACGGCGCGGCGGTCGACGGCCGTTTCTCCGACGAGTTCGTCGAGCTCGAGACCCAGGGTGAGGCTCCCGTGGTCGTACGGGAGAAGTTCCACCGGGCCAAGCCGATGAGCATCGACCAGGCGTTGATGGAGATGGAGCTCATCGGGCACGACTTCTATCTCTTCCACGACGAGGTGAAGGACACCCCGAGCGTGGTCTACCGCCGCAAGGGTTTCAATTACGGGGTCCTCCGACTGGTGGACTAGAAACCGCCGCCCTCCCGAACACAGCCGACACGAGTGAGGGGCCGGCGCCGGGTTCGCCCCGGTGCCGGCCCCTCTTCGCGGCCTCGCGGGTCAGCTGCCGGCCCCACCGGCCTTGCGCTCCTTCTTGCCTTCCTTCCGAGCCATCGACTTGATGCGGTGCAGGGGCGTCTGGTGCGGTTCCTCGGACTCGTCGCGGGGTGAGTCCAGCACGACGTCCGTGAGGATGTCGCAGGCGAAGGCGATGATCAGCGCCAGCCCCATGAGGACCGCACCGGTCACGAGCGGGACGAGCGCCCAGTCCATGGCCACGGAGATCCCGCCCAGGGCGAAGCCCACGCAGGCGAGCAGCACCACGATCCAGGAACTGGCCCTGCCACGGTGCCGGTTGGTCGGGGCCCACGCGCCGCCCTGGCGCTGGAACCCGCGGATCCGGCCGAACCCCTCTTGGTCATCGGGGTGATGCTGTTCCCAGCGGCGCGCGTGGTGTTCGTCGGCCACCGGGTCCTCGACCCTGCCCCAGTCGCCGCCGATGGCGGGATCGGTGCCCTGGTGCGGCACGGACGGGCGGTCGGTCGCGGCCGGTCCGGCCTCGCGCCGCCCTCTCGACTCTGCGTCCATGGGTCCCCCTCTTCCGATGGAACACATCGTGTCCCCCTTGTACCCACTGACATGCATGAATGCCTCGAAGCCCCACAGAAGACAGGGGAACATCGGGCCCCGTTCCGCGCGTTGTGCCCGAATGACCGTGAGAGCCCGCCGGTCCCGCGGTACGAGCCCGGCGGAGCAACGGCAGGGGTCCTCTAGGATGGATGACCCAGGCCCCAGAACCCCCGGCTGTGAGCCGCGGCCAGCGGTCAGCGGGGCCCAGGTACACGCTCCACGACGTGGGGCCAACCGTGATGTGCGAGGAGCGCGAAGGAAGTGCCAGGGATACTCAGTAAGCTCCTGCGCGCGGGTGAGGGAAAGATCCTGCGCCGGCTGAACAAGCTGAAGGACCAGGTCAACTCGCTCGAGGACGAGTACGTCGACCTCAGTGACGAAGAACTGCGCGACCTCACGCAGGAGTACAAGGAACGCTACGAGGACGGCGAGACGCTGGACGACCTCCTCCCGGAGGCATTCGCCACCGTCCGAGAGGCGGCCAAGCGCACCCTGGGCCAGCGGCACTTCGACGTCCAGGTCCAGGGCGGTGCCGCTCTGCACCTCGGCAACATCGCCGAGATGAAGACCGGTGAGGGCAAGACCCTGACCGGGACCCTCGCCGTCTACCTGAACGCGCTCGCCGGCCAGGGCGTCCACGTCATCACCACGAACGACTACCTCGCTCGACGCGACGCCCAGAACATGGGTCGCATCTACCAGTTCCTCGGGCTCGAGGTCGGCGTGGTCGGTCCGAACATGACGCAGGAGCAGCGAAAGGCCGCCTACCAGGCCGACATCACCTACGGGACCAACAACGAGTTCGGTTTCGACTACCTGCGCGACAACATGGCCCTGTCGCTGGACAACTGCGTGCAGCGCGGCCACTTCTTCGCACTGGTCGACGAGGTCGACTCCATCCTCATCGACGAGGCCCGTACCCCGCTGATCATCAGCGGCCCCTCGGAGCAGAACTCCCGCTGGTACGCCGAGTTCGCCAAGATCGCGCCTCGCCTCAAGAAGGACGAGGACTACGAGGTCGACGAGAAGAAGCGCACCGTCGGCATCACCGAGGAGGGCGTGGCCAAGGTCGAGGACTGGTTGGGCATCGACAACCTCTACGAGGCCGTCAACACCCCGCTCATCAGCTTCCTCAACAACTCCATCAAGGCCAAGGAGCTCTACCGCAAGGACAAGGAGTACATCGTCAAGGACGGTGAGGTCCTCATCGTCGACGAGTTCACCGGACGTGTCCTGGCTGGGCGGCGCTACAACGAGGGCATGCACCAGGCCATCGAGGCCAAGGAGCGGGTCAAGATCAAGGACGAGAACCAGACTCTCGCCAAGGTCACGCTCCAGAACTACTTCCGCCTCTACGACAAGCTCGCCGGCATGACCGGTACGGCCGAGACCGAGGCGGCGGAGTTCCACCAGACCTACGGCGTCGGCGTGGTGCCCATCCCCACCAACAAGCCGATGATCCGCGAGGACGTCAAGGACGTCGTCTACCAGAGCGAGGACGCCAAGTTCCAGGCCCTGGCGGAGGACATCGCCGACCGCCACGAGGCCGGACAGCCGGTCCTGGTCGGTACCACCAGCGTCGAGAAGTCCGAGCTGCTCTCGCGCATGCTCAAGCGCGAGGGTGTCAAGCACGAGGTGCTCAACGCGAAGAACCACGCGCGTGAAGCCTCGATCATCGCCCGCGCCGGCAAGCTCAGCTCGGTCACCGTCGCCACCAACATGGCCGGCCGCGGTACCGACATCATGCTCGGCGGCAACCCCGACTTCCTCGCCGACGAGGAGCTCCAGGAGCGCGGTCTCAGCCCCCTGGAGACCCCGGAGGAGTACGAGGAGGCCTGGTCCGAGGCGCTGGAGAAGGCCACCAAGGCCTACGAGGAGGAGCACGAGCAGGTCGTCGAGGCCGGCGGTCTTTACGTGCTCGGTACCGAGCGCCACGAGTCCCGCCGAATCGACAACCAGCTCCGCGGGCCCCCCCNAGGGTGACCCGGGCCTGTCGCGCTTCTACCTGTCCCTGCAGGACGACCTGCTTCGCCTGTTCAACAGCTCGCGCCTCGAGATCTTCATGGAGCGGCTGAACATCCCCGAGGACCAGCCCATCGAGTCCGGCATGGTCAGCAAGGCGATCGCCTCCGCGCAGGGCCAGGTCGAGACCCAGAACTTCGAGACGCGCAAGAACGTCCTGAAGTACGACGAGGTCCTCAACCGCCAGCGCAAGGTCATCTACGCCGAGCGCCGCAAGGTCCTGGAGGGACAGGACCTGCGCGACCAGATGATGGACATGCTCGAGGAGGTCCTGCGGGGTTACGTCTCCGAGGAGACCGGCGAGGGCGACCCGGCCGACTGGGACCTCGACAAGCTCTGGCGGGCGTTCAAGCAGGTCTACCCGATCACCTTCACCGTCGACGAGTTCATCGACGAGAACGGCGGGCTGGAGAACATCACCGGCCGCCTCATCGCCGACCGCGTCGTCGAGGACGCCCACACCGCCTACGAGGCCCGTGAGTCCGAGCTGGGCGAGGAGGCCATGCGCGAGGTCGAGCGCCGCGTGATCCTCCAGGTCATGGACCGCAAGTGGCGCGAGCACCTCTACGAGATGGACTACCTCCAGGAGGGCATCGGCCTGCGTGCCATGGCCCAGCGCAACCCGCTCATCGAGTTCCAGCGCGAGGGCTTCGACATGTTCCAGCAGATGCTGGAGGCCATCAAGGAGGAGTCCGTCGGCTTCGTCTTCAACGTCGAGGTCCAGGTCCGCAAGAAGGAGGAACCGGCCCTGACCACGGCTGCCGCGGCCCAGACGGCCGGCGCAGTGGGTGGTACCACCGGTGCGACCGCCGTGGCCACCGCGGTGGAGGACGACGAGGAGGCTGCGAAGGCCGACGCGCCCTCCACCGAGGCGGACGAGGCCGAGGACGTCTTCGTGCCCGGTTTCGGCGAGGACCGGCCCGACCGGCTCCAGTACTCCGCGCCGAGTGAGGACGGCTCCGTGGAGCGCCACAGCGAGTCGACCGACGAGTACGCGGGCACGGCGCGCAACTCGCCCTGCCCCTGCGGCTCCGGCAAGAAGTTCAAGAAGTGCCACGGTGACCCCGCCAGCCGGTAGGCAGTGTTCATGGGCCCTGCTCCGCTACGGCCGCGTCCACCCGTGACCCATCCACACCCTCGGCGGACGCCTCCGGAACGCTGCTTCCGGAGGCGCCCGGAGGGCAGGAACCCTCGGCCCGCTCCGGCGCCCCTCGTTGCTCGGGGCGCCTCAGGGCCGCCAGAACCCTGCCGGGCTTGCTGCCGACCACCCCTGGGTCCTGGGTTCGTGACCGGATGACTGATGGGCGCGGTCCCTTCGACAGGGGCCGCGCCCACTTGTGTGCCGGGGTGGTCAATCCTTGGCGGCCGGCTCCTCGGCGTCGGACTCGCGACCCGGCGTCGGCAGGTTGAACTTCCGGATGAGCAGGGAGAACACCCCGAAGTAGAGGAAGAAGTAGACTACGCCCATCAACAGGATCCACCCCAACCCCGTCGTGTTGTCCTTGGTCGCGTTGAGCAGCATGTCGATGAGCCCGGCGGAGAACCCGAAGCCCAGGTGGGCGTCGAGGGCGTTGAGGACCGCCAGGGACAGCCCGGTCAGCACGATGTGCACGGCGTACAGCAGCGGCGCGACGAAGATGAACGCGAACTCGACAGGTTCGGTGATTCCGGTGGCGAACGCGGTCAGGGCGGCCGGGATCATGATCGACCCGATCCGTGCGCGCTGGGCGGGGTGGGCTGCCAACCACATCGCCAGGGCGGCTCCGGGCAGCCCGAACATGAGCACCGGGAAGAACCCGGAGAGGAACCCGCCGGCGTCGGGGTCCCCGGCCAGGTACCGGGTGATCTCCCCGCGTACGACGCCGTCCTCACCCTCGTAGGTTCCCGCGACGAACCAGACGTAGGAATTGACCACGTGGTGCAGCCCCATGGGCAACAGGATGCGGTTGACGACCCCGTAGACGCCCGCGCCGGCCGCCCCGGCGCCCACGATCGCCTCGCCCAGGTTCTGGATCCACATGCCGACCACGGACCACAACAGGCCCAGGACCACACCGATGACCAGGCCGGCCGCGGCCGCCACGATCGGCACGAACCGGCGCCCGCCGAAGAACCCGAGCCAGGTGGGAAGCTTGATGCGGTGATAGCGCTGCCACAGCACTGCCGCGACCAGACCGATGACGATGCCGCCGAGCACGTCCGTGGGGTTCTTGACGGCGTGGTCCACGACGGGCTCGACCGCGCTCACCGATGACGGGTCGGTGAGGGGTTCCCGTGTCTGCGGATCGGTCTCCAGCGGGTACGCGGCCACCTGGGAGCCCAGGTCTCCCTCGGGGCCCTCGAAGGTGAACATGGTCCAGGCCGAGACGCGGTCGAAGACGAGGTAACCGACCACCGCTGCCAAGGCCGTCGACCCGTCGGCGCGTTTGGCCCACCCGATGGCCACACCCACTGCGAAGAGCAGGGGCAGGGCCTCGAAGACGGCGTCGCCCGCGGTGCCCACGGCCCCGGCGACGGGTTCCATCCATCCCATGCCGCGGAGACCGGCCAGTCCGTCGGCGCCGAGGAGGTCGTCCTGGCCCAGGCGGAGGAGGACCGCGGCCGCGGGCAGGACCGCGATGGGGAGCATGAGGCTGCGCCCGAGCCGTTGCAGCAGGGCCAGAGCGGTGGACGGACGCTTGGTCCGGGCGGCTTCGGACGAGGGGTCGGGGGCGGGGGACTGGTTCACGAGGGGTACCTCCCGTCGTCCCGCGCCCCCGGGCGGGGCGCGGTGGTCAGTCTCCGTGCCGGCGCGGATCCAGTCGGGAGTGCAGTTGGTAACGGTCGGCACGGTAGGTGGACAGCGCGAGCGCCGCGCACTGCCCCTTGGTGAAGCTGCGTCGCTGCATCACCAGTACCGGGTTCCCGGCGGGCAGACCCAGGAGGCGGGAGTCGGCCGAGTCGCAGATCCCGGCCTCGATGGTCTGTTCCCCCGCATCCAACAGGATGTCGAACTCGTTTTCCAGGACCTCGTAGAGCGATCGTTCGGCCAGATCGAAGGTCTCGAGCCCCGGCACGAGCTCCGCCGGAATGTTGGAGCGCTCCACCGCCATCGGTTCGTCGTCGGCGGTGCGCATGCGTTCGATGTGGTGCACGAGGGTGCCGGGGGCGATGTCGAGCATGCGCGCGGTGTGACCGCTGGCGGGGATGACCTGGCGGATGAGCTCGCGCGCGCCGGGTTCGTACCCGCGGGCGCGCATGTCCTCGCTGTAGGAGGCCAGCTCCAGCGACATGGCGATCTTCGGTCGGGCGATGAAGGTGCCCTTGCCCGGGACCCGGTACAGCCGTCCCTCCGAGACCAGCAGGTCGATGGTCTGCCGCACGGTCATGCGCGAGAGGCCGTGGGTGGCGCTGAGCTCGCGTTCGGAGGGCACCAGGTCGTCCACGCCCAGGCCGTCGGAGGCGATCCCGTCCAGGATCAGGTCGCGCAGCTGAACGTACTTGGGCTGGGGGTTGGTGGGATCGATCGGCATCGGTGCGGGCGTCCTTCCGGACGTGGGTGCGGCTCTGGGAGAGGGCGGACCCGGCTGGTATGGTCCGGACTAGACCATAGCGCCTCAGACCTGTCAATCCGTCCGCCCTCAGGCGGTTCGCACGGGAAGGGTTGCCCATGTCCAGTACCTCGAGCGTCATGCGTTCGGAGATCACACAACAACCCGAAGCCCTGCGCCGCACCTTCGCGGACCTGTTGCCACTGCGCCCGGAGCTCGAGGCCCTGGGCCGCGAGACCAAGCAGGTGCTCTTCATCGCCCGGGGGTCCTCCGACAACGCTGCGGTCTACGGCGGCTACCTGTTGCAGGCCCACACCGGGCGCCTGGCCACCCTCGGCTCGCCCTCCATCGCCACGTCCTACGGTGCGCGCCTGGACCTGTCCGGTGTGCTGGCCGTGGCCATCTCGCAGTCCGGGCGGACCGAGGAGATCGTCGAGACCATGCGCTGGGCCGCCGAGTGCGGGGCACGCACCGTCGGGATCACCAACGGGGCGGGGTCGCCGCTGGCCACCGAGTCAGATGCCGCGCTGGTGACACGGGCCGGCGACGAGATCGCGGTGCCCGCCACGAAGACCTACACCACCCAGCTGGCCGCACTCGCGGTGCTCGCCCTCGGGCTGGGCGCGGACCTGGACCCCGCCGACCTCGACCGGGTCCCCGACGCGATCGAGCAGAGCCTGGCAGCCCCGACCGACGGCCTGGAAGAGATCGTCGAGCGCATGGTCGCCGTGCAGGGTGCGGTGGTGTCCGGCCGTGGAATGGCCTTCTCCACGGCCCTGGAGGCCTCCCTCAAGCTCAAGGAGGCCTGTTACCTGCACGCCATGGGGCTCTCCTACGCAGACCTGCTGCACGGGCCCATGGCGGTCGTCGACCCGCGCACCCCCGCGCTGCTGATGGCCTCGCCCTCGGGCCCCACGCTCGGCGGCACCGTGGCGCTGGCCGAGCGCGCCCGTCTGGCCGGGGCGCCTGTCTTCGGGTTCGGCGGTGGCGCCGAGCTCGCCCGGGTCAGCGACGTCAACGTCCCCGTTCCGGACCTGCCCGAGTGGGTGTCCCCGCTCCAGCTCATCGTCCCCGCCCAGCTGCTCACCGAGCACCTGGCCCGCCGCCTCGGCCTGGACCCCGACGTCCCCAGGGGGCTGAACAAGGTCACCCAGACCTCCTGACGCTCACTCGTGCGTGCGGCCAGGGGCGGCAGGGGAGTGCAACACCCCGCCCTGCGGTGCGGCGGGTCGACGATGCCGACCCGCTCCGGGCCGGCCGGTACCGCACACGTCCCTGCCCCCGCGCCCGTCGGCCTGACTCCCTTCGGACGACCCTGGTGTGTGGGGCCGCTCACGCCTAAGCTTCGGTCAGGGTCTGTTCGGTTGACGACTTCCGCCGCGAGCGGTGCGGCCGGTGTGGCGATCCCGAAGAAGGACGGCCGGGTGTGCCCTCGACCGATGGGAATGAGGGTGCTGCTGGGAGTCCTGCAGCAGGTGATCGGGTGTTCACCGGACAGAGCCCGGACCGGGAGGGTCCCGGGAACGGCGAGCACGGAGGACACATGGCGGACAAGGCGGCGGCGATCGTGGCCGGCCTCGGCGGATCGGGCAACATCGAGGACGTCGAGGCCTGCATCACCCGTCTGCGCACCGAGGTCGGCGATCCCGCTCTGGTCAAGGAGGAGGACCTCAAGGCGGCCGGTGCGCACGGTGTACTGACCTCCGGGTCGGTCGTGCAGGTGGTCGTCGGGCCCGAGGCCGACACCCTCGCCGACGACATCCAGGACTTCCTGGAGTGACGGCGCGGCCGGTCCTGTTGTGAAACAGGCCTTTGGTCACTTTCGGTCCGCCGAATCAGGATGAAGCGTGGTTTCGCGGGAAGACCGTCCCCATGTCAGATGCCACCGACGCCCTACGCGTGCTCTCTCCCGTTTCCGGCACCGCGCTCCCCCTCGACTCCGTCCCCGATTCCGCCTTCTCGGAAGGCATGGTCGGGCCGGGGGTGGCGATCCATCCGGACCCCGGACAGGAGGGCGGACAGGAACGACGGCAGGATGCGGTCTCCCCCCTCACAGGCACGCTGATCAAACTCCATCCCCACGCGTTCGTGGTCCTCGGCCCCGATCGCACCCGAGGCGTCCTCGTCCACCTGGGCATCGACACCGTCCAACTGGCGGGGGAGGGCTTCACGCTCCTCGCCGAGCAGGGCCGGCGGGTCGAGGTCGGGACCCCGATCGTGCGGTGGTGCCCTGGGAGCGTTGCCGCGGCGGGCAAGCCCTCCGTCGTTCCCGTGGTCGCGCTCGACGCCTCGGCCGAGGCCCTCACCGAGGCCGCACAGGGCGCCGTCGAGCACGGCGACCCCCTCTTCGTGTGGGGGTGAGGGGCGACACGCGCTGAAGGAGACCCCTGTCACAAGGGGTACCGGGTAGTCTCCGGCGTCGAATCCCAGCCCGTCGCCGGAGATGATCCCTGCCCATGAGTCCGACCTTTCCGCACAAACTGATCGCGGCCTGTACGGCGTTCCTGCTCGCCCTCACCGCGTGCACGAACGAGGAGGTGGGTTCCTCGCAGGAGGACACCCAAGACCAGACCTCCGGCTCCGAACCCTTCGAGCCGGTCCAGGCCCCCGAAATCCTCGCCGACATGAGTCTGGACGAGAAGATCGGCCAGCTCATGGTCCTGACCGCCCAGGGCACCTCGGCCGAGGACAACGCCCAGATGATCGAGAGCTACAACCCGGGCGGGATCATCTACTTCGACTCGAACCTGAACGAGGTCGAGCAGATCGCGCAGATGTCGGCCGGGGTCCAGGAGACCGCCGCCGGCACCGGCCGGGGTGTGCCGCTGTTCATCGGTATCGACCAGGAGCAGGGCATGGTCTCGCGCCTGCCCTTGGGTACCCGCTTCCCCGACGCCATGGCGGTCGGCGCGGGCGGTGACAGCGAGCTCGCGGCCCTGCGCGCCTCGACCACGGCCGACGAGCTCGCAGCGCTGGGCATGAACATGAACTACGCCCCCGACGCCGACGTCAACACCGACCCGAACAACCCGGTGATCGGCATCCGTTCGTTCGGTTCCGACCCGGACCTGGTCTCACAGATGGTGCTCGCGGAGTCCGAGGCCTACGCCGACCACGGCGTGGTCCCCGTCCCCAAGCACTTCCCCGGCCACGGCGACACCGACGTGGACAGCCACTCCGGCCTGCCGGTCATCGACCTGCCGCGCGACCAGTGGGAGGAGGAGCACCTGCCGCCCTTCCAGGCCGCGGTCGACGCCGGGGTGGACACGATCATGACCGGGCACGTGCTCATGCCCCAGCTGGAGGGTGAGGACGCCACCGACCCCGCCACGCTCTCGCCGAACATCATCGACGGGATCCTGCGCGAGGAGCTCGGCTTCGACGGCGTGGTCACCACCGACGCCCTCAACATGGAGGGTGTGCGCCAGGAGCACTCCGATTCCGAGATCGCCGTGCGTGTGATCGAGGCCGGCGTGGACCAGCTTCTCATGCCCGGTGACCCGCAGGCCGCCTTCGACGGGATCCGTGACGCCGTGGACGAGGGCCGCCTGTCCGAGGAGCGCATCGACGAGTCCGTCCTGCGCATCCTCACGCTCAAGGAGAAGCACGGTGTCCTGGACGCCGAGCCCGCCGACCCCGACGCCGCGGCCGAGACCGTGGGCACCTCCGAGAACGCCGAGGCCGCTCAGCGCGTGGCCGACGCGTCCGTGACCATGCTGCGCAACGAGGGCGGAGTCCTGCCGTTGTCGGAGGGCCGGAGCGTCAGCGTCAGCGGGGTCGGCTCCGACGAGATCAGCGAGGCCCTCACCGACCTCGGGGTGACCGTCACCGACGACGACCCGGACGTGGCCGTGGTCGGCACCGACGGCGCCCGCGGTGACGCCGAGCAACAGCAGATGGTCGAGTCGGCCGGTGCCGACGGTACGCCCGTCGTGGCCGTGGCCCAGGGAGTTCCCTACGACCTCGAGGCCTTCCCCGAGGTCGACGGCTATCTCGCCGTCTACTCCTCGGTGGGCGTCTCCCGGCTGGCTGCGGCCAAGGCCATCGCCGGCGAGATCGAGACCGGAGGCAACCTCCCGGTGTCCATCCCCGGCGCCGACATCGAGTTCGGCACCGGTCTCTGACCCAGGTTGAAGCGGGCGGGGAACGGGAAGAACCGTTGCCCGCCCGAACCCTCGGGCAGCCGAGCGATCGGGCGGTGGACGACACCGCACGACGTGAGGAGTGATCGGATGGACGCCACCGGACGAGGTGTCATCTGCGACTGGGCGGGGGTCCTCACCCCGCCCCTGGCCGAGGGCATCCGCGCGTGGCTGCACGCCGATCGGATCGATCCGGACCACTACCAGGAGGTCATGCGCCCCTACTTCGACGGGAGCCTGGCCGATGCCAACCCGGTGCATGCGCTCGAGCGCGGCGAGATCGACACCGGCGACTTCGAACGCGATCTGGCGCCCCTGCTGCGCCGTGTCGACGGACAACCCCTCCGCGCCGAGGGGCTCATCCACCGGATGTTCTCCCGTTTCCACCCGGTGCACGACATGTACGAGGCACTGCGCACGGTGCGCGGCGCGGGCACACCCACCGCGCTGCTGTCCAACTCGTGGGGAAACGGTTACCCCCGGGAGCACTTCGACTCCGCCTTCGACGAGGTCGTGATCTCCGGCGAGGTGGGGATGCGCAAGCCCGAGGAGCGCATCTACCTGCACACCTGTGAGCGCCTGGGTCTGCGCCCGCAGGACTGCGTCTTCATCGACGACCTCGAGCACAACGTGCGTACCGCCGAGGGCCTGGGCATGACCGGGATTCTGCACACGGACTCCGCCTCCACACAGCATGCGCTCGACCGGTTCCTGGCGGCCGAACCGGTGTGAGCGGCGCCGGAGGGCGCACGTCGGGCGTTCCGGGGAGTCGGTCCCTGGCAGACTCGGGGGTCGTCCCCGTCACCGTTCCGGAGCAGCGCATGTACGTCTTCCTGCCCAGCACCGTCCCCGCCCTCGCGGCCGCGCTCGCCGAGCGGCGCGTGGACGGTGCCCCGCTGACCGCCTTCACCGCCGACCCCGGGCCCGGTTCCGACACCGAGGAGGCCGAGTACGAGGCGATGTACGCGGCTGCCGAAGGGTCCCTCCGGCTCTTGGGCGAGGACCCGGACGCGCCGAGGCGCCGCGTGGTGCTGGCCGCCGAGGTGCCCGACGACCTCGTCGAGCACGAGGGCAGGGCCGGTCACGGCGCGGCGCGCGTGCGTGTCACCGGCGCGGTGCCGTATAAGAAGTTCCGGTCGGCACACGTGGACGACCCCGAGGCCGTGGACGACATCGCCGCCGCCGTCGCAGACCCCGGTTCCGACGCGGCCGAGGAGCACGAGCTCATGTGGTTCGCGGTCCAGGAACTGCGCCATCTGGTCGAGGAGGCCTGATCCCGGAACCGCGGCCGCGGGCGTCGGCCCCGAGCCGCGGGCCCCGGGCAGGGTGTCGCGGACCGTGGCCGGAACCGGACGATGCGGGCCGACCGTGAGCCTGCGCGCGGGGAGCGGGAACGAACCACGGCGATCCGTACGCCGGCCCCGCCCCCTGGAGGACGCGTGTCCACCCCCGCGCACATCGGCCGTTCAGAATGCCCCTTCCGCCTGCGCACCGACGGCACCGGGTTCCACGAAGAAACCGCTCACCTCCGCAGACGCGGGCCTGCGGTCCGCGTCGAACTACCGGGAGGGGTCGTGGCCTGGGCCGTGACCCGCCACGACCTGGTCACCCGATTGCTCACCGACCCGCGGATCTCCCGCGACCCCCGGAAGCACTGGCCCGGACGCGACGGTGTGGACGACTCATGGCCGCTGGCCCGCCTCGTCCTCCTCGACGCGTTCATCAACAAGTACGGTGAGGAACACCGGGCTCTGCGCCGGCTCGTGACCCCGGCCTTCACCCCGGCCCGGGTCCGGCGCCTGGAGGCCACGGTCCGCGCCCGCGCCCGCACGCTCGTGGCCGACCTGGCGCGGAACGCGCCGGGGGAGAGCGCCGACGTGCGTGCCGTACTCTCCCGGCCCCTGACGATGCAGGTGATCTGCGAACTCTTCGGGGTCCCGGACGGCCTGCGCGAACGCCTGGGCCGTGCGGTGGACGCCGGGGTCGACACCACGCTCGGCCCGGAGGAGGTCCTGGCACGTCAGGGAGAGCTCACGGAGTGCCTGGACGAGCTCGTCGACCACCACCAGAACGACCCGGGACAGGACCTCACCGGCGACCTGGTCGCGCCCGAGTCCGGTGACCCGCTCCCCAGGGAACAGCTCGTCGCCACCCTCGTGCTCATGATCGGCGCGGGGTTCGAGACCGCGGTCAACCTCATCACCAACGCGGTGCAGGCTCTGCTCGAGCACACCCGGTATCGGGACCGCCTCGTGAACGGAGAGCTGTCCGCCGAGGCGGTCGTCGAGGAGTCCCTACGCCGTGATCCGCCCACCAAGTACGGGCCCTTGCGGTACGCGGTCGAGGACGTCTACCTCGGCGAGGGGGTCACCATCGAGCAAGGGCCCCCGTGCTGATCGCCTTCGGTGCCCCCGGCCGCGACCCGGACCTGCACCCCGATTCCCCGGACACCTTCGACCCCGACCGCGAGTCCAAGGAGCACGTCGCCTTCGGCCACGGCACCCACTTCTGTGTGGGTGCCCACCTCGCACGGACGGAGGCGCGCGTGGCCCTGGAGGAACTCTTCGCCGCCCTGCCCCGCCTCACCCGCGCCGACCAGGAACGAAACCCCGAGCCAGTGCCCTCGCTCCTGGTCAACGGTCCGGCCGAGCTCCCCGTGGTCCCGCATCCGGAGGAAGGGGGCGGTGTGGACCTTCCGGGCGGAAAGCGGTAGGTATGGATCACCGCGTGCCCGCCCGTACGGCACAATAGGTGCGTCCGAAGCCCCGACAATTCCGAGGAGGCAGCCATCAGCCGCCTGGTGCTGTGGAACATCGACCTCACCCTCCTCGACGTCGGACAGGTCATGCGCGCCGCCTACGCGGAGGCCTTCGAGAAGGTCACGGGTGAGCCGCTGGTGTACCTGACATCGGCGTCGGGGCGCACCGACTCCGAGATGTTCTTCGAGTTCTGCGCCCGCAACTACGTCGAGGCCGAGCCGGACGGCGACACCCTCGCGGAGTTCCTCACGGCGCTGGAGGCCTCCTTCGCCGACCGCAGGGGCGAATTGCGCTCCAAGGGCCGTTCCGTGCCCGGCGCCGCCGCTTCCCTCGCCGCGGTCGCGAACATGCCCGAGACCGTGCAGACGGTCGTCAGCGGCAGCACCCGTGCCAACGCCGAGGCCAAGCTCGAGGCCTTCGGGCTCGACGCCCACCTCGACCTGTCGATCGGCGGGGCCGGCTCCGTCAACTACCCCAAGTCCAGCCTCATCCAGTCGATCCGGTTGCACGCCGCCGGTGAGGGGGTGCGCCCCTACGGCGAGAGCGAGACGGTCTTCGTCACCGACTCCGCGTCGGACGTGCGCGCCGCGCTCATCGGCGGCGCCACCCCTGTCGCGGTGCTCAACGGGGCCACCACCGAAGGGCAGCTGAGGGACGCCGGGGCGAGCTACGTACTGCCCGACCTGGGGGACCCCCGCGCCGTGATGACCGCGGTCGCACAGGCCAGCACCTGAGGCCCCGCAGGCCGGTACCCGACCCCCGCCCGCGCGGTCCGTGCCGGGCGATCGGTAACCTCCATGTAACGGTGTTGGCCGTGTGCTCACGCCGCAGAGCCAGTAGCCTGGTGCGTGGACGGGCCCAGGAACCCCCGGTTCCAGGGACACACGACAACGGTGTCGCGTGCCCCCGATCCGCTCGATCCACCGCCTGTGCACAGGCAGTATCCGACCCCGAGACCGTGGTTCTGTGCGGCCCGTCGGCCTCACGTGCCATCACAACGATTCACACGTGTTCACAGGTCATATGAACCGGTGTTCAGGCAAAGCTCGCGCGACGTTGCTCACAAAGGAGTGAGAGATCCCCATGTCCGGGCAATCCGATGCCTACCTCCAGAAACTGCTCAGTGACGCGGCCGCCGCGTGGTCCCCGGGTCCGGGGATCAGCGCCGAGGAGGCCGAGGAGGTCCGCCGCCTCCTTCCCCTCTACTACCGTCACACCGACCCCGACGACATCGCCGGGCGCAGCCCCGAGCAGCTCTGCGGGACCGCCGCACAGCACCGCGCCTTCGGCAGCACGCGCCAACCCGGCCGGGCCAAGGTGCGCGTCTACACCCCAACGGCCGACGAGCACGGCTGGGACCAGCAGACCAGCGTCGTGGAGGTCGTCACCGACAACGCGCCCTTCCTGGTCTCGTCCGCCACGATGGCGCTGGACGCTCTCAGCGCCGGTGTGCGCCTGGTCGTCCACCCGCAGCTGACCGTCGCCCGCGGCGTCGAGGGCGACCTGCTCGCCGTCGACCCCCGCATCGGCGGTGACGGCCTGCTGCCCGTCGACGAGTCCTGGATGCACATCGAGATCGACCGGCAGTCCGACCCCGAGCGGATCAAGGAGATCACCGGCCGCCTCGAGCAGGTCCTGGCCGACGTGCGCAACGTCGACGAGGACTCCGCGAAGATGAGCGACCGGGCGATCCGAGTCGCCGACGAGCTCGCCGCCTACCCCGACCGCCTCGTGGCCGGGGGAGTGGACGCGCGCGATGTCGGTGAGAGCGTCGACTTCCTGCGCTGGGTCGCCGGACGCCACTTCACCTTCATGGGCTACCGCGAGTACAGCCTGGTGGCCGACGAGAACGGCGACGACGTCCTGCGTCCGGAGCCCGGTACCGGCCTGGGCCTGCTGCGCATGGACTCCCCGGCCTCCACGAGTTTCTCCGTCCTGCCCCCGGAGATCCGCGCCAAGGCCCGCGAGCCCTACGTGCTGGTGCTCACCAAGGCCAACTCCCGCGCGACCGTCTACCGCCCCGAGTACCTCGACTACATCGGCGTGAAGAAGTTCGACACCCAGGGCAACATCGTGGGTGAACGCCGATTCCTGGGCCTGTTCACCCCTCAGGCCACCAGCACCACCATCGCCCAGATCCCGATCCTGCGCCGCAAGCAGGCCGAGGTCCTGGCGCTGTCCGGGTTCGACGCCGACAGCTACGACGGCCGCGACCTCATCGAACTGCTGGAGACCTTCCCGCGCGAGGAGCTCCTGCAGATCCCGGTCAACGAGCTCTACAACATCGTGCGCGGGGTCCTGCGCCTGCGTGACCGCCGCGGCACGAAGCTCTTCATGCGCAGGGACCCCTACGGCGGCCGGTACATGTCCTGCTTCGTGTACATGCCGCGCGACGAGTACAGCACGCGCGTGCGCCTGGACATCCAGAGGGTCCTCGCCGAGGCCTTCGAGGGCGCCGGCATGGACCACAACGTGATGATCGGCAGCGCCCCGCTGGCCCGCCTCTACCTGGTCGCTCGCGCCGGCGAGGAAGGGTCCCTGCCCGACATCGACCAGGTCGCGCTCGAGGACAAGGTGCGCCGCGCCGCACGGTCCTGGGACGCCGACCTCGACGACGCACTCACCGACGCCTTCGGCCCGGCCCGTGCCACGGACTACAAGAAGCGCTACGCAGCCGGGATCACCGAGGCCTACAAGGTCGACAACGACCCGGTCACCGCCGCGCGCGACATCGGCGAGATCGAGAGCCTGCTGGCCCGTGCCGGCACCGAGAGCCACGGCGAGTTCTCCGCCAGCCTGTACCAGCCCGACGACGCCGAACCCGGCACGTGGCGGTTCCGCCTCTACCGGATCGGCGAGCCCGTCACCCTGACCCGGGTCCTGCCGGTGCTGGAAGATCTCGGGGTCCACGTCGACGACGAGTGGCCCTACGAGGTCACCGTCGAGGGCGTGGGCCGCGTGTGGGTCTACGACTTCGGTCTCGGCCGGATCGAAGGCTCCGACCTCCCTCCGGCCCGCCTGAAGAAGCTCTTCGAGGACGCCTTCGAGGCGTCCTGGCGCGACCTCGGCGAGTCCGACCGCTTCAACGCCCTCGTGGTACGGGGCGGACTCGACTGGCGCCAGCTCACCGTGCTGCGTGCCTACGCCAAGTACCTGCGCCAGACCGGGTCGACGTTCACGCCCGACTACTATGCCGACGTCCTGGTCGGCAACGTGGCCATCGCCGGGCTGCTCGTGGAGCTCTTCGAGACCCGCTTCGATCCCGACCAGCCCGACGAGGGCCGCGCGGACCGCACCGAGGCGATCACCGCCAAGATCGAGACCGAGCTGGACTCCGTCGCCAGCCTCGACCACGACCGGATCCTGCGCTCGTTCCTGTCGGCCATCGCCGCCACGCTGCGCACCAACCACTACCAGGGCCACCCGTACCTGGTGCTCAAGCTCGACCCGCAGGCCATCCCGGACCTGCCGCAGCCGCGGCCCCGGTTCGAGATCTACGTGTACTCCCCGCGGGTGGAGGGCGTGCACCTGCGCTTCGGCTCCGTCGCCCGTGGCGGCCTGCGTTGGTCCGACCGCTTCGAGGACTTCCGTACCGAGATCCTCGGCCTGGTCAAGGCCCAGATGGTGAAGAACTCGGTGATCGTGCCCAGCGGTGCCAAGGGCGGTTTCGTCTGCAAGCGCCTGCCACAGGGCGCGGGGCGCGAGGAGGTCATGGCCGAGGTCGTGTCCTGCTACAAGCAGTTCATCAGCGGTCTGCTCGACGTGACCGACAACCTCGTCGACGGCACCACCGTGCACCCCGAGCGCACCGTTCTGCACGACGGCGACGACTCCTACCTGGTGGTGGCGGCCGACAAGGGCACCGCGACCTTCTCCGACATCGCCAACGAGATCTCCACGCAGCGCGGGTTCTGGTTGGGCGACGCCTTCGCCTCCGGTGGCTCGGTCGGCTACGACCACAAGGCCATGGGCATCACCGCCCGCGGTGCGTGGGAGTCGGTCAAGTTCCACTTCCGCGAGATGGGCGTGGACACCCAGAGCGAGCCCTTCAGCGTGGTCGGCGTCGGCGACATGTCCGGGGACGTCTTCGGCAACGGCATGCTGCTGTCCGAGAAGATCAAGCTGGTGGCCGCCTTCGACCACCGCCACGTCTTCCTGGACCCCGACCCGGATCCGCACACCTCGTGGGCCGAGCGCGAGCGCATGTTCCGGCTCCCGCGCAGCACCTGGGAGGACTACGACACCTCCCTGATCTCCGAGGGCGGCGGCGTGCACCCGCGCACCGCCAAGTCGATCACGCTCACCCCGCAGGTCAAGGCGGCGCTGGGCATCGATGAGGAGATCGAGAAGGTCACCCCGGACGAGCTCATCCGCTACGCGCTCACCTCCCCGGTCGACCTGCTGTGGAACGGAGGCATCGGCACCTACGTCAAGGCCTCCGCCGAGACTCACGCCGACGTCGGCGACAAGGCCAACGACCTGGTCCGTGTCAACGCCGGTGACCTGCGCACCAAGGTCGTCGGCGAGGGCGGGAACCTGGGTCTGACCCAGCCGGCCCGCATCGAGTTCGCCCGCCGCGAGGGCCGCGTCAACACCGATTTCATCGACAACTCCGCCGGCGTGGACACCTCCGACCACGAGGTCAACATCAAGATCATGCTCGACCGCGATGTGCGTGCGGGCGGCATGGACAAGGCTGAACGCGACCGTCTCTTCATCGACATGACGGACGAGGTCGCAGGCCTGGCCCTGGACAACAACTACGCGCAGAACAATCTGCTCGCAGCCGCCCGGAAGCAGGCCGCGTCGATGCTCCACGTGCACGGCCGGTACATGCGCCACCTGGAGCGCACCAAGGTCCTCAAGCGCAAGCTCGAGGACCTGCCCTCCGACAAGGCGATCGCCGAGCGCCGCGCGGCCGGAAAGGGGCTCACCAGCCCGGAGTTCTCCACGTTGGTCTCCTACACCAAGATCGATCTCAAGGAGCAGATCGGCCTGTCCGACCTGGCCGACGACCCCTATCTCACGCAGACGCTGACGGACTACTTCCCGTCGCCGCTGCGGACGGAGCGCTTCGCAGAGGGCGTGGCCACGCACCCGCTGCGCAAGGAGATCATCGTCAACCAGGTGGTCAACCAGCTGGTGAACCGCTCCGGGATCACCTTCGCGTTCCGCCTCAACGAGGAGCTCGGCTCCAGCGCCGCCGACATCGCCCGCGCCTACCTCGTGGTACAGGACGTGCTGGGCCTTCGCGGGTTCTGGGACGAGGTCGAGGCGCTGGACCACGACATCAGCGTCGACGCCCAGCTGACCCTGCTTCTGGAGACCCGCAAGCTCGCCGAGCGGGCCGCGCGCTGGCTCCTGCGGCACCGGTCGTTCCCGTTCGACATCCGCAGCGAGACCGCCTACTTCGCCGAGCGCATCGGCGAGCTGCTCCCGCACCTGGTGGGCCTGCTCCGCGGCCGCGACCGGGAGGGTTACGAGGAGCGCCGCGACCGTTACACCTCCATGGGTGTGCCGTCTGTCCTGGCCGAGCGGGTCGCCGCGATGGTCCCGGCCTACTCCTCCCTGGACCTGGTGGAGATCGCCCACCGCACCGGCCGTTCGCCGAAGCAGGTCGCCGAGCTCTACTTCGAGCTCGCCGACCGGCTCAACATCAGCTGGTGGCGCGAGCGCATCATCGACCTGCCGCGTGACGACCGCTGGGTCACCACGGCTCGGGCGGCGCTGCGCGACGACCTGTACGCCGTGCATGCCGACCTGACCGCGAGGGTCCTGGAGTCCGGCGGCCCGGACGACTCGACCGCCGACCTCATCGACCAGTGGTCGGAGCAGAACGCGGGCGAGATCGGCCGGGCGGGCATCACCCTGTCGGAGATCCAGGAGAACGAGCGGTTCGACCTGGCCACTCTCTCGGTGGCCCTGCGGTCGATCCGCGGCCTGGTCGGCTGAACCGGCCGGGAGCACCGGACGAACGAGCACACGAGGGGCGCGCGGCCCGGAGCCGCGCGCCCCTCGCGCGATTCCGGGCCGGACGCGGCGGGCCCACGTTGCCCGTTGCCGGTGGACGCCGTACGTCGTTTCGACCGACCGCTGCGCCGGAGTCGTGGTTCGAGGGGTGGTGCGGGTGGCGGTTCGGTACATCCAGTGGTGCAGTCGCGGGGCCGAGGAGGGGGCCGGCCCGGGTGTCGGCCGACGCGAACGCAGCGAGAGCGCTGCTGGGGCTTCGCGCAGCAGTTCGAGTGTTTGACGGTTACGCCCTAAACTGGCGGGGTGGCAGACATGGACCCAGCAGAGAAGATCAAGGAACTCGCGGCGACCCTGACGAGCGTGACCGCCGTCTTGGACATGGACGCGATGCAGACGCAGATCGCAGAGCTGCGCGAGCAGTCCGCCGACCCCGAACTGTGGTCGGACCAGGCCAACGCGCAGCGGGTGACGCGTCAGCTCTCCGCACTGGAGTCCATGGTCAACAAGGTCGAGGCGATCCGCCGGCGGCTCGACGACCTCGGGGTGCTCTACGAGCTCGCCGAGGCCGAGGACGACCCGGAAACGCGCGCTGAGGCCGACCGCGAGCTCGAACAGCTACGCAAGGACATCGGCGAACTCGAGGTGCGCACGCTCCTCAACGGCCCCTACGACGAGCGCGAGGCCATCGTCAGCATCAACTCCCAGGCGGGCGGGATCGACGCCGCCGACTGGGCGCAGATGCTGCAGCGCATGTACCTGCGCTGGGCCGAACGGCACGGGTACCCGACGGACGTCTACGAGACCTCCTACGCGGAGGAAGCGGGCATCAAGTCCACGTCCTTCCTGGTCAAGTCGCAGTTCGCCTACGGGACCCTGCGCGGGGAACACGGGACGCACCGCCTGGTGCGCATCTCCCCGTTCGACAACCAGAACCGGCGCCAGACCTCGTTCGCGGGTGTCGACGTCGTTCCGGTGGTCGAGAAGAGCGACCACATCGAGATCGACGAGACCGAGCTGCGGGTGGACGTCTACCGTTCCAGCGGCCCCGGGGGACAGGGTGTGAACACCACCGACTCGGCGGTGCGCATCACCCACCTCCCGACCGGCATAGTGGTCTCGTGCCAGAACGAGCGCTCGCAGCTGCAGAACAAGGCCACCGCGATGACGATGCTCCAGGCCAAGCTCCTGGCCCGTAAGCGGGAGGAGGAGCAGGCCGAGATCGACGAGATCCGCGGTGAGTCCTTCAGCAGCTGGGGGACGCAGATGCGCAACTACGTACTGCACCCCTACCAGAACGTCAAGGACGTGCGGACGGGGATGGAGACCGGCAACACCAACGGTGTCCTGGACGGCGAGATCGACGACTTCATCGACGCCGAGATCCGCTGGATGCGCAGCCGCGAGTCGGCCGACGACAACTGATCGACCCGGGCGTGTGCCCTCCCACACCAGGGGAGGGGGCGCGCCCGGTGTCCTTTCGGGTGCCCTGGGTGCTCGAACCGAGATGACCTCGGAGGACGTGTCCGAATGGTGACGCGCGCGTCTCTGCGGTTTTACCGAAACTGCTATATGTGAACGTTATCATCGGTTGACGCCTCCGATATGCTCGTGGCTGTTGTCCGACGGTGTTCCACTTCGAGGGGCGAGGGGCAGCCCTGGACAATCCGGGCCCTATCCCCCTCTACACTGTCGGTTGGCCACGTGGCCGGTACGATCCCGCGCGGAGCCCCGCTCCACTGCGGGCACCCATACCTTCGAGAACCTTGTGATGCGCCTGTGATCCACTTCGACAACGTCACCAAGGTCTACACGACCCAGAAGCGCCCCGCGCTCGACGGCGTTTCCATTGACGTAGACAAGGGCGAGTTCGTATTCCTGGTCGGCCCGTCGGGCTCCGGCAAGTCGACCTTCCTCCGCCTGGTGCTCAAGGAGGAGAAGCCCGACAAGGGGCGCGTGCACGTCGCGGGCAAGGACCTCGCGCGCCTGTCCAACTGGAAGGTGCCGCACCTGCGCCGCCGTATCGGCTGGGTGTTNCTGCTGCCGAACAAGAACGTCTTCGAGAACGTCGCGTTCGCGCTCGAGGTCATCGGTAAGCCCCGCCGCTTCATCCGCAAGGTCGTCCCCGAGGTCGTCGAACTCGTCGGTCTCGAGGGCAAGGCCGGCCGGATGCCCCACGAGCTCTCCGGTGGTGAGCAGCAGCGCGTGGCCATTGCCCGTGCCTTCGTCAACCGCCCGCAGATCCTGCTGGCCGACGAGCCCACCGGCAACATCGACCCCGCGACCTCCATCGGCATCATGAAGGTGCTGGACCGAATCAACCGCACGGGCACGACCGTGGTCATGGCGACCCACGACGCCGCCATCGTCGACTCGATGCGCAAGCGCGTCATCGAGCTCGAGGAGGGGCTCGTCGTGCGTGACCAGACCCGCGGCGTCTACGGCCAGGCGTACTGACCCGGGAAGCCCCGCACGAGGGCGGCCCGGTACCGAGGAACGACGCGGCGAAGCCCCGAAGGACGGACCTTTAACAGACCATGCGAGCACAATTCGTTCTCTCCGAGACGTGGATCGGCCTGCGTCGAAACCTCACGATGACCGTCTCCGTCATCACGACGGTGGCGATCTCCCTTGCGCTCTTCGGCGCCGGTCTGCTGGTGAACCAGCAGGTCAGCGAGATGCGCAACTACTGGGACCAGCGGATCACGCTGACGGTCTACATGTGCAACGAGATCTCGCCGGCTCCGGACTGCCAGGAGGACGGCCCCGCCACGGCGGAGGACCGGGAGAACATGGAGTCCATCCTCGACGACCAGGCCGAGGTCGCCGACTACGACTTCCTCTCCGAGGCCGAAGCCTGGCAGGACTTCCAGGAGCGTCTCGGCTCCACCCACGATGCCCTGGCCGGTGCCGCCCAGGAGGGAGACCTCCCGGAGAACTTCCGGGTGCAGCTGACCGATCCCGACGAGTACGACACCGTGCGCAACGCCGTCGAGGGCGCCCCGGGTGTCGACTCGGTCTCCGACGACCAGAGTGTGCTGGAACAGTTCTTCGGACTGTTGGACGGGCTCAAGTGGGCCGCCCTGGTGCTCGCGGGCGTCCAGTTGGCCGCGGCGGCGCTCCTGATCGGCAACACCATCCGCCTGTCGGCCTACAGTCGACGGCGGGAGACCGGGATCATGCGCCTGGTCGGTGCGTCGAACTTCTACATCCAGTTGCCGTTCTTGCTGGAAGGTGCCATCGCCGGTCTGATCGGTGGCATCATCGCGTCCGGGTTCATCGTGGCCACGAGGTTCACGCTCCTCACGCAGATCGAGGGCTGGTTCCAGTTCGACGTGGCCCTGGGGACAGGCTCGCTGCTGTACGTGATCGGAATGTCGATCATCCTCGGTGTGCTGCTGTGCACCATCACCTCGTTCCTCACCCTGCGCCGCTACCTCAAGATCTGACGACCGGGCGAGCACGCAGGGCATGATCCGGGGGGTCCAGCGATGGACCCCCCGACGCCATGAAGGGAGTTCGCCGTGACGCGGGAAACAGGGCGCAAGCTCATCGCGCAGAACCGGCGTGCACGGTTCGACTACCACATCGACGAGACCTACGAGGCGGGCATCGTCCTGACCGGCACCGAGGTCAAGTCGCTGCGGCAGGGCCGCGCTTCGCTGGTCGACGGGTTCGCGCACATCCACAACGGAGAGGTGTGGATGAACAACGTCCACATCCCCGAGTACTCACAGGGGACGTGGACCAACCACGCTTCCCGTAGATCACGTAAGCTACTCCTGCACCGCGAGCAGATCTCCCGGTTGATCGGCAAGACCCGGGAGCCCGGCCGAACCCTGGTGCCCATGTCGCTCTACTTCAGTGACGGCAAGGCCAAGGTCGAGATCGCCCTCGCCCGCGGTAAGCGTGAGTACGACAAGCGCCATGCGATCGCCGAGCGCGAGGCGAAGCGAGACATCGAACGCGCTCTCCGCCGCCGTCGTTGAGGCGCCTGAAAGGAACACACAAGGTGTCCCCCCGTCCCCTGGGCCGCAGAGCCGCGGCCGCCGGAACCGGTCTGCTCGCCACACTGGCCCTCGTGGCGTGCACGCCCCACCCCAGTGCGGAGGTCACGGTCAGGTCCTTCCTGCTCGCGTGGCAGGACGGCGACTACGCGGAGGCCGCTCGCTACACCGACGGCGACGCCGCGGAGGTCGAGTCGACCCTGGCGGACGTGCACGACCAGCTCGACCTCGCCTCCCTCAGGTTCGACCTCGGACCGATCTCCGAGGAGGACGACACTGCCACGGCCGAATTCGAGGCCAACGCGGACCTCGGCATCGGCGATCCCACCTGGACCTACACCGGGGAGATGCCCCTGCAGTGGGGGCCGGACGGGTGGGAGATCTCCTGGTCGCCGAGCGTCATCCACCCCGGGCTCAGCGAGGGCTCACGCCTCGCGGTCAGTTATCAGCTCCAGGAACGCGGCCAGATCCTCGACCGTGACGGTACCTCCCTCGTCAGTCCCGACAGTGTCACCGCGTTCGGTGTGCTGCCCTCGGAGATGGACGACAAGGAGGAGGGCGTCGCCGAACTGGCCGAACTCCTCGACGAGGACCCCGATCCGCTGCTGCAGCGCGTGCGCTCGGCCCCGCCGGAGGAGTTCCAGCCGCTGGTGCTGCTGCGCGACAGCAACGTCGACGCGACCCTGCTGCGCCAGGCCGCGCAGATCGCAGGTGTGGACACCCAGGCGGTCGAGGTCAACATGACACCGGAGCTCGCGCCCTCCCTGGTGGGCGAGGTCGCCGGGACCTCCGAACACCGGGTCTCGGCCCGTGTTCCCGGTCCCTACCAGGCCGGTGACACCGTCGGGCTGAGCGGGCTTCAGAGCATCTTCCAGAACGAGCTCGCCGGGTCGGCCACCACACAGGTCGTCGCGCTCGACGCGTCCGGCGAGGTCACGGACGTGCTCGAGTCCTGGGACGGCGAGCTCAGCGGTCAGATCGAGACCACCCTGGACTCCGGGGTCCAGAGCGCCGCCGAGTCGGCCATGGACACCCTTCCGGGCAACGGTTACCTGGTCGCCGTCGACCCCTCCAACGGGGAGATCCTCGCCGCAGCCAACGACTCCGAGGGCCCCACGGACGACGGCGCGCTCAACGGGAGCTTCGCGCCCGGACCGGTCTTCACGCTCATCTCGACGGTGGCGGCGCTGGAGTCCGGCTCGGTCACGCCGGAGACCACCTCCGAGTGCTCGGCCGAGGCCGACGTGGGCGGGCGGACGTTCGTCAACCCCAGCCAGGGCTATCTGGCCGGAGAACCCGACCTGGTGCGCAACCTGGCCTACGCCTGCACCGTCGCCTACGCCCAGTTCGGCGACCAGGTGGGCGCGGACAACATCGCCGACACGGCCGAGCGCTTCGGCATCGGTGCGGACTGGCAGGGGCNGGAGGCCGACGTGGCCTCCGCGATGATCGGCGAGCACGGGATCGAGGTCAGCCCGCTGTCCATGGCGCTCGCCGCCGCCGCGATCTCCGACGGGAACTGGCACGAGCCCTCCCTCATCCAGGAGGAGGGGCCCGCCCCCGAGGAGACCTCGCCCTTCGACGAGGAAGACCTCGAGGTGGTGCGAGAGGGCATGCGCGACGCCGTCGACCAGCGCATGATGCCAGAGCTGGCGGTCGGTGGCCCCGAGTTGCACGGACAGTGGTCGAGGGTCGAGGGCCAGGAGGTCTCCCACCACTGGTTCGTCGGCTACCAGGACGACGTCGCCTTCGCCCTGGTTGCAGAGGTCGATCCGTCCGTGTCGCTGTGGCAGCCCTACGCCGTCCAGGGTGCTCAGTCCTTCCTCACCGAGCTCGGCTCCCCGGGAACGGGGGACCAGGGGCTGGAGCCCGCCGGCGGCCCCGACGGGGTCGACCCGTCCGGGCCCGAATAGGCCCCGCGGGAATCGGAAGCTTCCCCGGCCTCGGACGGAGCAACCCGTCGGGGGCCGGGGTGCGTCTTACTGGGTGAGTCGGGTTCGCGAACGGGGGTCTGCGACCCGATTCGAGGGGCAGGACCTCATCTCGGGGGAGGCCCTGCCGTCATCCCGAGGCCGGTCCGACCCTGCCGGCCGCCCCCGTGGGTTGCGTCGACCGCCTCTGGAGTCCGCGCCCGCGGGGGTTTCTCCTTGCCCCGTGCACTGCGCACCCTCTGCCGGGAATGCACTTGGTGCCCACGCCGTCGTAGAGGTAGAGTGGCGCACGTGAGCGCGCGCCGCTCACGTGTCGGTCGCCCCCAGGGGCGGCTTTGACAACTCCACAGGGGGTGATCGGTTTCGACTTCGGTGATTGTTCCGAGGGGAAGCGGGTCGAGGACTGCGTATGCCGCCTCGTTAATCATGCATTCGCACTAAACACAAGTGCCGATTCCAAGCGCACTGAGTTCGCCCTCGCTGCCTAACCAGCGATAGCGACTCTGTCGGCCTGAGCTCGTCATCGGCTCAGGTACCGGCATCAGCCAGATGACTCACCGCCCGGATCATGTCACGGGACCGGGCGGGACATTCACGTGACTGGGCCTGTCAGCGATGTGTGCGTCCAAGCGCTGGGGCCGAGCAGAACGACACGACGCACTGCACCCGGAGAAGCCCTGGTTCGACACTGAAGGACGCGGGTTCGATTCCCGCCACCTCCACGAGAGACGGACCCTGCTCGGGGCCTGGCGGCCCCATCGCAGGGTCCGTTCTGTTTTTCGGGGGGACGACCCCCCGGACCCCCGGTGTGCGCTCTCCGGAGCTCGCGCCGGGGGTTTGCTGTGTCCGGGGTGGTCAGACCCCCGGTGACACGTCACCCCCTGTGGCCGAGGTCTGCCGGCCGGGCGAACCCTCTGTGGGAAGGGTCGGAACGCCCCCTGCGCTCAAGGTTGCCGGAATGTTGTCCGTGTCCCAGCGAGTTCCGCTCCCCCATGCACGCTTCGCTTGGTGCGTGAGCGTTGGCGCGTGTCCCGGGTCATGGGCGGGCAGCAGCCAGTGACGCGGTCAGGCGCTCGTGGGCTTCGACCAGGGACGGGCCGTACCAGGTGAGGTCGCGGCCGGAGACGAATGCGGCCGGGGAGGTGAAGGCCTCGGGGCCGTCGTCCGGGCCGAAGGCATAGGGCTCGTCCGGTAGGACGGCGAGGTCAGGCGCGAGGTCGTCCGGGCAAGCGGACGGGTAGCGGCCCTCGAGGGCCGCGCACACATTGACAGCGCCCAGGCGCGCGAGCACGTCGTGAGCGAAGGTGTCCGCGCCGACGAACATCCAGGGGTCGCGCCAGATCGGCACGGCAACACGCGGGCCCCCGGGCGGGGTAGTGGACCAGAGGCGTTCGGCCTCGGGCAGCCACCCCTCGACAGGCAGCGCACAAACGTCCAGCAGGCGGCGCACGGACACGAAGGCGTCCGGAACGGTGCGGATGTCGGTCACCCAGACGGGGATGCCCGCCTCGCGCATTGCCTCCACGTGCCGCTGCCGGTTCTCCTCGCGGTTGGCGACGACGAGGTCGGGCGTGAGTTCGACGATGCGGGACACGTGCGGGTTCTTGGTGCCGCGCACCCGTTCCACGTCCAGGCCGGCCGGGTGGGTGCACCACACGGTCGCCGCGGTCAGCAGGGCGGGATCGCTGTGGGCGAGGGCCTCTGTCAGGGAAGGCACGAGGGAGACCACACGGGCCGGGGGAGTGTCCAAGTGGACCGGGTGTCCCAGGTCGTCCTCAAGGATGGTCATGGTGGACCAGGATCTCCGAAAGTGTCCGGGAAGCTTGCACCGGGGGGAAGGTCTCGTTGTGCGGTGCGGTCAGCTCGTGGGTGGAGAGGGCCTCCACGACGTCTCCGGGATCACCGAGAAGAATTGCTTCGTCACTCATGGGAGTCGAGCGTACAGGTTCCGGGCCGGGGGTGGCGTCCGGTCGGACGCCACCCCCACCGGCTCCCCGCCCNCCCCGACCAGCCACGCGATCTTGTGCGCTGTGACGCCGAGGCTCCCGCTGCTGCCCAGGTAGACGCCGAAGGAGGCGATGAACGCGTAGTCGTGTTCGCGTCGTTCGCAGGTGACGTCCTCCACGGCGTACTTCTTGGCCGGGTTGCTCACACGCAGGTAGGCCGGGTCGGCGTCGACGACGTCGGTCTCGACGCCGTAGCCGGACAACTCCGTCGCGAGCTTGCCGAGGTGTCCGCTCTCCTCGGAGGGCACCCGGGTCGGCTGCTCGTCCTTCGCCTGTCTCGACTGGGCCATGGCAGATCCTTTCGTGTCGAGCATGGTGCTTTCCTCGATGCCCTGGCGCCATTGTCGCCCACTGTTAAGTTACTGATACGTACCGTGCCTACGACACGCCGTTACTCGACAAACGCCCCGCGATGCACCACCTCGGTGACCACGAGTTCCTCGTCGAGCACCACCAGGTCCGCGGGCGCGCCCGGTTCGACCCGGCCCACTCCCGGTAGTCCCACGGCCGCCGCGGGCGCGGACGAGGCAGAACGCACGGCGTCCGGGGTCGCCATCCCGAGGTGTTCCACCGCGTTGCGCACGGCCTGCGGCAGCACGATGGTGCTCGAGGCGATCGACCCGGTCTCCACCACCCGTGCCTCCCCGTCGCTCACCCGGACCCGCAGGCCGCCCAGGGTGTACTCGCCGTCGCCCAGCCCGGTCGCGTTCATCGCGTCGGTGACCAGGGACAGCCGCTCCGGGCCAACCGCGTCGAGCACCACCTGCGCCGCACCGGGGTGGACGTGCACCAGGTCCAGGATGAGTTCGACCGACACGCGCCCGTCGCCCAGCGCCGCCGCGATGGGCCCAGGATCACGGTGTCCCAGCGGGCGCATCGCGTTGTAGAGATGCGTGGCAACACGTGCGCCCGCGTCGAAGGCCGCCACGGTCTCCTCGTAGGTCGCCTCGGTGTGGCCGACCGCCGCCACGACCCCGGACGACGACGCGGCCCTGATCAGCTCAAGCGCGCCCGGGAGCTCGGGTGCCACGGTGATCATGCGGACGTGCCCGCGTCCGGCCTCCAGCCACCGGTCGAACTCGGCCGTGTCCGGATCCCGCAACAGCTCGGGGTCGTGCGCGCCGCACCGCCGACGGGCGATGAAGGGCCCCTCCAGGTAGATCCCGGCCAGTTCGCCCTCGTCGCACAGGTCCGCCAGGACCGACACCTGGCGCAGGGTGTCCTCCGGCGAGGCCGCCACAAGGCCGCCCACCATCGAGGTGACCCCCTGTGAACGGTTGTGGGCCGTGACCGCGCGGGCGCCCTCCGGGTCGGCGTCGGGGAACCCGTGCCCCGCGCCTCCGTGCACGTGGGTGTCGACCAGCCCTGGCGCCACCCACCGCCCGCCCATGTCGTGCACGGAGCCCCGGGGCGGTTCACCGGTGCCCAGTTCGGCGACGCGTCCGTTCTCCAGCTGCACCCAGCCCTCGTGCACGCCCTCGGGGGTGATGGTCCGGGTGTCGGTCAGGGTGAGCGGAGTGGAGCTCATGAGCGGTCCTGCTTCCTTCGTCTCGGTCTGTCCGGTGTCCGTACGAGTGTGGTGTGTTGCAAATTACATCGAGGTGTACGGGGCGTCGTCCGCAGGGCCCTCGGTGTCCGCCGTGCCCCCAGGAACAGGGCAATCCCGCTCCACGAGACGCCCGTCCGAGCTCTGGACCGGCCCCGGGAGAGGGGCGGGGAGGTTCACAGGGAGGCAATCGTGCATTGACGCCGGTGCCCGCAGCGCTCCATCATGGAGTCATGTCCGCCGGTGAGCTGCTTGTCCAGCGCCTGCATGTCGACCTCCGACAGCAGGCGAGCGCGCTCTGTCGTAGCTAGCGCCTTCGCGGGGTCCGCCCCGCGCCACGGGTTCGACCCGTGCCCTCCGCAGACACCGGACGCTCATCCCCTTCTGGGTCAGGAGCCTGTTTCGAATCGGGCCCCGGGAGCGCCCTGTCGGCCGACACCACCCCCCGTTCTTTCCGTGGACGACGAGGTCCGCACCTGTGTCGAGCCGAGGATCGATGCCTTCTCCGGTGTCCCACGACGGCCCACCGCCGCCAGGCGGAGCGGCCCGATCCCGTTCCACCCCCGAGGTTCCTTCCGGTCGATTCCGGCTCGTTCTTGACCGAACCCAGGAGTTACGCATGACCCGCTTCACCGTGCTCGTCGCCGATCCCCAGCCCCGTTCCGCCGTCCACGACGCCGCCCTGCGCGCAGCCGACGAGATCGGCGCCCGCGCCGGCGTCCGCAACGCCCCGGAGGTCATCGACCTCGCCGGCCTCGGCGCCGATCTGCTCGCCGAGACCTCGCCCGCCCTGGAGACCGCTCTGGAGCGCGTCTCCGACAGCGATGTCCTCCTGGTCGCCTCGCCCCAGGCCCACGGCACCTACACCGGCCTGCTCAAGGTCTTCCTCGACCGCCTGCCCGAACTCGGGCTGGGCCACGCGGTCGCCGTCCCGCTGACCGTCGTCGACGACCTGCGCAACAGCCGCGGCATCGAGGAGGACCTCCGGGTGCTCCTGGCCGACCTCGGCGCATGGGTCGCCGAGCCCGGCCTGGTCCTGGCCGGCGGCGAGACCGAGGGACCCGACCGGGTGGTGCGCGCCTGGGCCGACGTCGCCGCCCCCGGGCTGCGCGACGCGGTCTCCGTCGCGGTCTGAGCACTCGTCCTCGGCACAGGGCCCCGGCCGGCGCAGCCTGCCGGGGCCCTCACCTGTCCCGGGGCCCCGACGCCTGCACGGTTTCGGCCCGCGCGGCCCGTTCGGCACTGGTGTCCGCCTCGGCCTGGGCGACGTTGCCGCGCACCAACACCACGACCACGAGCGTCAGTGCGAAGCCGCCGATCCGGAGCGCAGCCACGAACGGGTCGTCCGGAAGACTCTCGCCGAACAGCACCGAGCCGGCCACGACGGTGAAGACGTTGCCGACCACGTTGGCCACTGGTGCGGTGATCGAAGCACGCGAACGCTGCAGCGACGTCTGGAACAGGACGATGCCCACCGCCCAGCCCAGCCCGTACAGGTACGGGTAGGGCGACATCAGCGCCGGCAGGACCGCCTCCCAGACACCGTGGTCGGCGAGCAGGCCGCCCAGTCCCTTGCCCTGCAGGCCCGCACTGCCCTGCGCCAGACCGGCAGCCGCGCCCATCGCCGNCCCCATGGCGGCCACGCACGCGAGCACCGTCAACACGGTCACCGTCACCAGCAGCGGGGTGTTCGCGGTCGTCCCGGTCTCCGCCTCGTCCCCCGTGGACAGGCTCAGCAGGCCCAGCGCCACCGGCATGATCGCCAGCGCCACGTACTCGCCGCGGGTGATGCGCTCGCCCATGACGATCGTGACGACCAGAAGTGAGCAGGCCACACCCGCGGCGAAGGCGGGCTGGACGACCGAGACGGGGGCCAGTCCCAGCGCCACGATGAGGCCGATGCTCCCGAGCGCGGCGAACACGCACCCGAACACCCAGCGCGGGTTGCCGAGCAGGACCCGCGCCAGGTGCAGGGGGCGGTTGATGGAGATCGACTCGGAGCCGTGGAGGGCGCGCTGCTCCACGGACAGGCCCACCGTGTAGGTCACGGCGGAGAGGAGCGCGACCAGGAGTCCGATCACGGGGGTGGCCTTCCGGCTCGACGGTGCTGTGGGGGTGCCGCCGCGCGGCCGGCTGGGGGCGGCGGTCGGGGCGCCTCCCATGTAACCAGTTCTATCTTTGCGCGACCAGTGCGCCTATCCTCGTCTGAACAGGTGCCCGGGGAGTGTGCGGTTCCCGCCGTGAGAACCTGTTCAGGAGCGCTCGGGCGGTGAAGGTCGACGGATCGGGGCACAGTGCAGGACCAACGGGACACGGAGGAGCCGGCCTCGCGGTGGTCGCGTGCATCGGTGTGGTTGACCGCCTCCCACTGGCGCGGCCGGACCTGGCGCGACCTGGTCCCCGCACGAGCACGGTCCCGCCGGTTCGAGCCCGGCCCCCTGGGTCTGCTCGGTGTCATGCTCGCCGCCATGGCTGTGACGCTGCTGATCATTCAGCAGGCGACGGGAGGGTTCGGCGAGGGCGAGGAGGAGGCCGGAGACCAGCCCGAGGCCGTCCCCGGTCCGCCCGAGGGGGAACTGCGTGTCATGCCGGTCGGCGACGGCCTCACCCAGGGCAGCAGCGGTGACCACACCTGGCGCTATCACCTCTGGTCCCACCTCGACGGCGCGGACGTCGACTTCGCCTTCGTGGGCCCGCACGACGACATGTACTCACTGGAGGAGGACGGCCACGGCGACCACAGTTACGCCGAGCCGGACTTCGACACCGCCCACGCCGCCCGCTGGGGCCGGACCGTGGACGACATTGCCGACGGGATCGCCGAGGAGGCCGCCGAGCACGAACCGCACTATCTGCTGATCCTGGCCGGCTCCGACGACCTGGTGTCCGGCGGTGACCCCGACCTCGTGCTGGAGGGCATCGGCGAGACGGTATCGACCGCTCGCGTGGCCCTGGAGGACGCCCGCTTCGTGATCGGAGAGCTCCCCCGGGTGGAGGGCACCGGCGAGGACGCTGCCGTCAACGAGCGCATCGACCGCTTCAACATGGGCCTGGTCGACCTGGCCGAGCAGCTGTCCTCCGGTGAGTCCCCGGTGGTGGTCGCGCAGGTCTCCGAGGGCTACGAACCCGAGTTCGACAACTGGGACGAAGCGCACCCCAACGTCCGGGGCGAGGTCAAGATCGCTGCTGCCTTCGCCGACGCCCTCGCCGACCCGCTGGAGGTCGGAGAGCCCTTCCCCCGGCCGCTCCCGGAGCTGCCGGCCGGCCCCAGCACCCCGCCCGACCCCGAGGCCGAGGAGGCCGGCGACGGGTTGCGCATCTCGTGGGACCAGGTGTCCGGCGCCACCGACTACCGGGTGGAGCAGCGCCGTACCGAACCCGAACCGGACGAGGCCACCGTGTTGCCCCTCGACGTCGAACGCGACGGCGCGCGCCGCTCGGTGCTCGTGGAGTCCCTGCTCAGCGGCGCCGGGTACGAGTTCGTGGTGCACCCGTACAAGGGCCGGGACGCCGGTGCGGGTTCCGATCCCCTGGAAGTGGTCTACGACGACGAACCTCCCCCGGGCCCGGACACGCTGTCGGTACGCGAGGACGGCACGGTGGTGTGGGACGAGGTCGGCTCCGCGTCCCACTACGAGGTGTGGGTGCGTCCCCTGGACTGTTCGGCGAGTGACGACAGCCGCCGCCCACTGCCGACCCGGACCCCGGGTCCGGAGTCCGTCCGGGCCCCGGCCGACGAGCGCGACCAGGACCATGAGGCCCCTGCCTCGCCGCCGCCCGAGTCCCCGAGTCCGCCGCCGTCCGTGCCGCCCGTGCCAGACGAGTCACCGGACCCGCCGGGGGTCGCGGCCGAGCCGGCCTGCGAACCCCGCGACGGGCAGGCCCCGGACGGGGGCGACGGATGGCAGGGGCAGGGGTCGGTCGGGTCCGATCCCCTGTGGGGCCCGACCGTCTCCGGCCCGCACGAGGTGGTGGTGCGCTCCCACCGCGACTACGTTCCGGGCGGGTACTCCGACCCGGTGCTCCTGGAGAGCTGATGGGCAGTGCCTGGACCGCCCGGCTCCTGCCCTGGGTGGTGGGCCTGGCCGCGGGTGTGCTCGCGCTCGGCCCCGCGCTCGGGCGGGGGTTCGTCCTGCGCTACGACATGGTGTTCGTTCCGGACCTGCCGATGAGGGGGGTGCTGGCGGACGCCGAGGGGTTCCCACGGGCGATCCCCAGTGACGTCGTGGTCGCGGCGCTGTCGTCGGTGGTGCCGGGCGACCTGGTGCAGTCCCTGGCGCTCCTGTTGGTCTTCGTGCTCGGCGGGGCCGGTGCGGCGCGCCTGGTCATGTGGCTGCTCCCTCCTGCCGGAGGCCTGACTGCAGGCACAGCGGTCGCGGCAGTGGTCGCCGGCATCGCCTACGTGTGGAACCCGTTCGTGGCCGAGCGTCTGCTGCTCGGCCAGTGGGCGGTGCTGCTCGGGTACGGGGGGTTGCCGTGGGTCGTGGTGGCGACCGCGCGCCTGGCCGAACGCACCCCGGGGCGGGGCCTGGCCGGACTGGTGTGCGCGTTGATCCCCGCGGCGGTCGGCGGGTTCTCCTCGGTCCTGCTCTCGGCCCTGGCGGCGGGACCGGTCGCGCTGTGTCTGCGCGGCCCCTGCGCCCTGCGGTGGTGGGCGCGCGCGGGGTTGTTCACGTCCGCCCTGGTACTGGTCTCGCTGCCGTGGCTGGTGCCGTCGCTGGCCGGGGGAGCGGTGACCGACCCGCGCGGGGCGGAGGCCTTCGCGCCGCGCGCCGACATCCCGTTCGGCGTCCTGGGGTCGCTGCTGGCGCTCGGCGGGGTCTGGAACGCCGGTGCGGTCCCGCCCGGGTACGGCGAGCCCGTCACCGCGCTCCTGCGGCTGGCTCTGTCCGTGGCGGCCCTGACCGCCTGGGTGTGGTGGATGCTGCGGCACGACCGTCCGGTGTTCGGCACGGGGCTGTCGGTGGGGGCCGCGGTCGGGTTCACCATCGCGTTGGCGGGTGCCACCGGGACAGGGCGCGGGGTCGTCGCCGGGCTCATCGAACTGTGGCCGGGCTTCGGACCCCTGCGCGACGCGCAGCTGTACGTGGCCCCGCTCGGTCTGGTGCAGGCTCTGGGGGCGGCGTTCGTGGTGTGGTGGGGCGCCGGNCGTGCGGGGGCCGGTGTGTTCGCGGCGCTGCTGCCCGTCGTGGTGCTGCCGGGGCTGCTGTGGGGCGCCGGCGGCCGACTGGAACCGGTCGGGTACCCGGACGCGTGGGTGCGCGCGCAGGCCGAGGTTGCCGCCGACGACGTTCCCGGTTCCGTCGTCGTGCTGCCGTGGAGCGCTTACCGGGGGCTCGACTGGTCGGGGGAGACCACCGTGGCCCTGGACCCGGCGACCAAGCTCTTCGACCGGCGTACGGTCTGGAACGACGATCTGTCCGTGGGTACCCCCGACGGCGGCACGGTCGTGGTCGAGGGCGAGGACCCTCTGGCCGCGCAGGTGGCAGGGGTGCTCGACACCGACCCCGCGACGGGGACACCCCGCGGGGAGGACCTCGCAGCGGAGCTCGGCGCGCTCGGGGCGCGGTACGTTGCTGTGTCCGATCCGGTCGATAACGGGTTCTGGTTCGAGGGCCAGGGTTTCGAGGTGGTGTCCCAGGGGTCGGAGATGACCCTGCTCCGGGTCCCCGAAGCGCGGGTAAAAGCCGACAAACCAGTCATAACGGGGTTGGAAGTTACCGGGGGGTTAGTTACAGTTGGGGCAATCATCTGGTCTGTAGCTAGATCAGGTTCTAGTCTCGTTCTCCAGTGCCCCGGCCCCAGGGCGGGGCGGAGCACGCGGAAGGAGATCCCCACGTGATCAAGGTAATCGCCGCCTGCGCCATCGGCGCGGCCCTCGCCGGCGGCGCCGCATTCGTGGCGACCAGTGTTGCCACGGAATCGACCGCCACCGCTGAACCGGTGAACGAAACCCTCTACAACTACGGCGACCGCTAGGAAGCCGCAGCGGAGGACCGAGGGCGCCTCGCTCCCGGGCGGGGCGCCCGACCCCCTACCGGCGGCCCCGGCCGCTGACCCCATCGACGTCCGGTCGAGGGCCTGCCAGGTGTGTGTCGGACGCGCCCCCGCTCCGTAGCCCAGCGAGTCCAAGTGCATGCACACGGTGACCACGCAGCTCCCCGCCGGGCACCGCGCGGAAGGAGAGCGTGTGGTCTTCCCCAAGACCTCCGACCGGTCTGCGGGCGGTCCGCCCTCGGCCACCGGACCCGCTGCAGTGGCCCCCGTGCCCGCAACGGACCCGGCACCCGCCCCCACGGAGGCCCCCATCGACCTCGGCCCGCGCCTCGACGGCGTCCGGATCGTGATGATCAACTGGCGCGACCCCTGGCAGTCCGCCGCCGGCGGGGCAGAGGAGTACGCCTGGCGCATCAGTCGCCACCTCGCCGAACGCGGAGCCGTCGTCACCTTCCTGACCAGTCGTGAACCCCACCAGGCGAGAGTGGAGACCGAGGACGGGATCGTGATCCGCCGTATGGGCGGGCGGTTCACCGTCTACCCCCGCGTCATGGCCTGGCTCGCCCTGTGGCGCCGCGAGTACCAGCTCGCCTTCGACTGCATGAACGGCATCCCGTTCCTGTCCCGTCTCGTGCTGCGCCGCAGCACCCGCGTGGTCAGCGTCGTGCACCACGTCCACGACCTCCAGTTCGACGCCTACTTCTCCGCGCCGCTGGCCTGGTTCGGCCGGTTCATGGAGTCGACCGTGGCCTCCCTCGTCTACCGCCGCTGCACCACCGTGACGGTGTCGGAATCCTCCCGCCGGGCCATGCGCGAGAAGCTCGGCTGGCGTGCACCCATCGAGATCGTGCACAACGGCGGGCTGCCCGGGCCCCGCAAGCCCCTCGACGACGCGCCCACTTCCGCCGAGGTCGGCAGCCCCGCCCTGGTCAGCCTCGGACGCCTCGTGGTGCAGAAGCGCGTCGAACGGGTCGCGTCCCTGGCCGACGGGCTCCGCGACCAGCACCCCGACCTGCGTGTGCACATCATCGGGCGCGGGCCCGAGGGCGAACGCCTCACCGAGCAGGTGCAGCGCGAAGGCACCGCCGACCGGGTGCGCATCCACGGGTTCCTGCCCGAGGAGGACAAGAATGCCGTCCTGGGGGCCTGCACCCTCCACGTGACCGCCTCGGAGTTCGAGGGATGGGGTCTCACGGTCGTCGAGGCCGCCCGGCTCGGCGTGCCCACCGTGGCCTACGATGTGGACGGACTTCGCGATTCGGTCCGGGACGGCGAGACCGGGTGGCTCGTCCGCGACGGCGAGAGCCTCACCGACGTGGTCGCCCGCGCCCTCAAGGAACTGTCCGACCCCCGCCGGGCCGAGGAGGTCCGTCGCGCCTGCCGCGACTGGGCGTCCCGGTTCACCTGGGAGGCCAGCGGGGCGCGGATGACCCGCCTGGTCGCGGACGAACTCGCACTCACCGACAGCACGCCCCCCGGCGGCCAGAACACCCAAGCGGGTAGGAAAACGACCACGTGACTACGGCGGACCCCTCCGCTCGGCGCGGCCCGGAGGAGCCCGGCGCACCGTCCGCCCCGCGCGGACCCCTGGACGACACGCTGCTCGCGCGGCTGAAGATCCTCACGGTGTGCCTGCTCCTGGGCGCGTTGGCGGCCAGCATCGACCCCGGCAACATCGTCAGCGACACCAAGCTCGACATGACGGCGGATCCGCTGGGGTTCATGGAACGCGCCCTCCACCTGTGGGACGCGTCCTACTTCGGGCAGATCCAGAACCAGGCCTACGGGTACTTCTTCCCGAACGGGCCCTTCCACGCGTTGTTCGACGCGCTGGGCATGCCCTCGTGGCTCGTCCAACGCCTGTGGATGGCCGTGCTGCTCATCGCCGCCTTCGTGGGCACCTACAAGGTCGCCCAGGCGCTCGGGATCGGGACCGTCAACACCCGCATCCTCGCCGGCGTGGCCTACGCGCTGGCCCCGCGCGTGCTCACGCTGCTGTCGTACAACTCCGCGGAACTGCAGCCCATGCTGCTCATGCCGTGGATCCTGCTCCCACTGGTCCTGGGAGCCAAGCACGGCTACCCGCCCGCGCGCATGGCCCTGCTCTCAGGACTGGCCTTCCTCATGTGCGGTGGCACCAATGCGGCCTCCGAGCTCGCCGTGCTGGTGGTCCCGGGCCTCTACCTGGTCACCCGCGCCAACGGGCCCCGCAAGTGGAGGCTGATGGGGTGGTGGTCGCTCGCCCTGGTGATGGCAGCCTTCTGGTACATCGTCCCGCTCCTGCTCATGTCGCGGTACGTGTACTCGTTCATGCCCTACACCGAGGACGCCGCGGTCACCACCGACGTGACGTCGATCCTCAATGCGTTGCGCGGGACCTCGAACTGGATGGGGTTCCTGCCGGACCAGGGCAACACCGCCCTGCCCGCCGGGGCGGAGCTGTCCACCACCCCGTGGCTGATCGCGGTCACCGCGCTCGTGGCCGGTCTCGGGCTGGCAGGGCTCATCAACCGGCGTACGCCCGAACGGCTCTTCCTCATCTCCACCCTGCTGGTCGGCACCGCGATCGTGGTCGCCGGCTACACGGGCACCCTCACCGGGCCGTTCGCCGAGACGATGCGGTCCCTGTTCGACGGGGCGCTCGCGCCGTTCCGCAACATCCACAAGTTCGACGCGCTCATCCGGCTGCCGATCGTGCTGGGGCTGGCGCATCTGCCCGTGGTCGTGGCCCGCGACTGGGCCGAGCGCCGGGGGGAACGTGTGTCGGGCCGAGTGCGCAGGGCCGTGGCCGGCGGCACCGCCGCGGTCTTCCTCGTTACCCTCGTGCCCATCGGGACCGCGGGGGTCGCGCCCGCAGGCGGGTACGAGGAGATCCCCGACCACTGGCTCGAGGCCGCTGCCTGGCTCGACGAGAACTCCGGCGACACCGGGATGACCATGGCCCTGCCCGGGTCGGCTCGCGGGGAGTACGAGTGGGGCCGTCCGATGGACGAACCCCTCCAACCTCTGCTGGAAGGGGCCTGGACCAACCACCAGATCATCCCCTGGGGTTCGGCCGGCGCCTCCCGCCTCACGCACGAGATCGACCAGCGTGTCTCCTCGGGCCGCGGCTCCAAGGGCCTGGCCGACACCCTGGCGCGCATGGGCGTGACACATCTGGTGGTCCGCAACGACCTGCAGCGCGTCGACCTCAACGGTGCCTGGCCCGCCCGTGTGCACCAGGCCCTCGGGGACTCCCCGGGGATCACCGAGGCGGAGAGCTTCGGACCCACCGTCGGTTCCCTCGACCACTCGTCGGCCTCGCAGTGGTTCGACCAGCCCCACCCCTCCCTCACCGTGTACGAGGTCGAGGAGGCCGCTCCCACCGTGGGCACCGTTCCCGCCGACGAGACCGTGCGGGTCACCGGCGGCCCCGAGTCGATGCTCCACCTCGCCGAGGAGGGCGTGATCGGCGACGACCGGCCCGTCGTGCTCGGCGACGACCCCACCGCAGAGGACATCGCGGCCGAGGACACCGTTGTCACCGACACCTCCCGCCGCCGCGAGGTCGTCTATCCGGACGTTCGCAACAACGTCTCCGCCACCCTCACCCAGGACCAGGAGCTCGAACGCGACGTCCCGGCGCCCGACATCATGGATCCCGCATGGGAAGGGTTCGTCGGCCATGCCGAGGACCTCGGGATCGAGTCGGTGCGCGCCTCCTCCGCCGAGAGCGGAGCCGACGCCAGTGCCTCCGACCGAGACCCGGGCCACGCTCCGCATGCCGCGCTCGACGACGATCTCAGCACGTCGTGGCGTTCCAGCGTCTTCACCGGGGCGATCGGCGAGTGGATCGAGATCGAGTTCGCCGAACCGCGCGACCTCGACGGGCTCTCCGTCACTTTCGAACAGTTCTCCGACGAACCCCCGCCGTCCACGGTCAGCCTCATCACCGACGAGGACAGCTCCGAGGTCACCGTCGAGGAGACCGACGAACCCCAAGAGGTCACCGCACCGCCGGGGGAGACCAGCACCCTGCGCGTGCGCATCGACGAACTCGCCTGGGAGCCCGAGGACCGCGTCGGTACCCGCGTCGGCATCTCCGACATCGCCCTCCCCGGGATGGAGGCCGGACGCACCATCGACGTGCCCGGACCCGCCGGCGCCGGGAGCCACCTCTTCACCGGCTCCACCGGAACCGTGCCCGGCTGCATGGAGGGTCCCAACGCCTGGGTGTGCAACCCCGGGCTCCAGGTGCAGGGTGAGGACACACGCGGGCTCGACCGCACGTTCACCCTCTCCGAGGACGCCGCCTCCGAACCGCACACGATCTCCGGGCAGGTCGTGCTCGCCGACCCCCGCGAGGCGGAGAACGCCGCCAACCGGGCGAGCCCGTTCCCGCACGTGACGGCCTCCTCCACGGCCGTGCAGCACCCGGCCGCCATGGGCCGCGGTGCGCTCGACGACGAAGACGGAACCGTCTGGTACCCGGACCCCGACGAGCAGGAGCCCTGGCTCGACATCGAGCTCGGCCAGGCCACCGAGATCGACCACCTCGAGGTCGACTTCCCCCGGGCAGACAGCGTCATGCAGCCCATCAAGGTCACTGTCGAGGGCGACGAGCAGGTGCGCGAGGGGTGGCTCGACGGCAGTGGCCGCGTCGACTTCACCTCGCTGACCGCCGACTCCGTCCGGGTGAGTTTCGAACGCCCCGAGGGCCAGGCCCTGGAGGTCGGCGGGATCAGCCTGCCCGGCATCGGCGAGGTCGAGGCGCTTCCCGACGGCGAGGCCGCCACCGGCTGCGGCCTCGGCCCGACCCTGCGCGTCAACGACGAACGGGTGGAGACCCGAATCAGCGGCGGCTCCCTGTCCGACCAGCTCACCGGACAACCCCTGCCGTACGAAGCCTGCACCGGTCTGCACCTGGACTCCGGGGAGAACCGAGTGGTCGTCGAACCCGGCAACCGCTACGAAGTGCGTTCGGCGCTCGTGGAGTCCGGCGACGCCGTCGGCGCCCGCGACGAGGTGAACCTGAGCGAGGTCGAGGAGCTGCACGGATGGGGGCCGAGCGGCCGCAGTTTCGACGTCGACGTCGAGGACGAGAGCCTGCTCGTGGTCAACGAGAACTTCAACGACGGTTGGGAGGCCACCCTCGACGGATCCGACCAGCCGCTCGAACCCCTGCGCCTCGAGGGATGGAAACAGGCCTGGGTGCTGCCCGAGGGCAGCAGCGGCACCGTCACGCTGTCGTACACCCCTGACAACGCCTACCACGTCTCCCTCGGCATCGGGGCGGCCCTGGCCGTGCTCCTGGCGGTGCTGGCCCTGTGGCCCCGCCGCTGGCTGCCCGCCCGACGNCGGGGAACCGGTCGGCGCCCGCAGCCTGCCCGGGGCCGGGCCGGGATGGCTCGCACGCCGGGCGGTCCTGCCGCTGGGGCTGGCGTTCGGCATCTGGGTGGCCGGTCCCGCCGGCGCCGCGCTCGTCGGACTGATCCTCCTCGCCATGTGGTGGCTCGGCCGCGCGGCTCCCGAGCGGCTGCGCCACGCCAGACCGGGGACCCCCTCGTTGGGCGGTACCGTACTGCGCCGACTGGCCGCGCCCTGGACCGTGGCGGCCACGCTCACCCTGGCCGGAGCCGCGATGGCCGGCGGCACCTACATGGCCATGTACCTGCCCTTCCACGACGTCACCGAGTTCATCGGCAGCGCACTGCGCGGGTGGATCCCGCAACTGCTGTGCCTGCCCGCCCTCGCCCGCCTCGTGCTCTCCCTGGGGCAGCCCGGGGACGGACTCCCGGCCGACGCCGATCCGCCCGAGGCGGAGCAGCGTGCGGCCGCCCCCGGTTCCGGGCACGGCGGTGAACAGGGCAGCGCGGGAGGCTCGGGCAACGACGACGGCCCCGACGACGAGGGGCCGGGCGGCGAACCCGAGGGCGACGGCACCGGCGGGGGGGGGCCGGGCGACGGGGCACGTACGCCCCGGAGCGACACCGAGGAGGTCCGCACGTGAGCACGGCGTCCCAGGTGGGTCCCGCACCCCGCGACCCGGGTCCGGTCGGCAGCCAGGTCGGGCCGGCCCGCCGCCCCCGCAGATCGCTTCCGGCCGGTACGGTCCTGGTGGCGGCCGGAACCTTCCTGCTGACCCTGGCGGTCATGCTGCCGCTCTACGTGCACGACCAGGTTGCGCTCCTGCCCGCCGAGGCCGAGTACGAACTGAGCCTGACCGACGAGGAGGCCTCCTACCTCGACACCTCCACCTGGACGTGGGTGGAGGACAGCGAGGTGGAGCAGCACACCGCCGTCGACGCCACCGCGAGCGGTTCCGACTGGTCGGCCTGGGAGATGACGGTGGACACCTCTGCCCCCGACCGGATGGTCGACCACCGGAGCCGCCGCGTCATCGTCGACCGCAGCACCGCACGCGCTGTCAACTGCTGCGGTGAACACGTCCACGGCGACCGGGCCGTGCGCCAGGCCGGGCTCGTCCACCACTTCCCGCCCGGGGGCGGGGCCGATTCCTATCCGTTCTACGACGCGGAGGTCCGCTCGGCCCCCTCGATGGAGCTCCAGGAGGAGGACGAGGCCGCCGGGGTACCGGTGCGCCGCTACACCCAGGCGGTCGAGGCCACCCAGGTCCCCGGCTCCGCCCGCGACGTGCCCGCCGCCCTGTTCTCCCCGGCCGGGTCCGGAACAGTCACCGCCACCCGATGGCTGGAGCTCACCCGCACCCTGTGGGTGGAACCGGTCAGCGGCACGGTGGTCAACATGCAGGAGACCCGCGTCGAGACCCTGCGGTCCCAGGACGGCGACGACGCGGTACCGCTCCTGGAGGCGGACCTGACCCTCGCCGACGCCCAGGTCGAGGGGTACGCCGAACAGGCCCGTGTGCAGTCGGTCCTGCTGCGGACCCTCGACACCTGGGCGCCGTGGACCCTGGCCCCGCTCGGTGCGCTGGCCCTGGCTGCCGGACTGCTGCGCGCCCGCTCTCCGAAGGCCCAGCAACAGCGGGACACCGGGGCCGGGAAGACCGCCGGCAGCGATCCCGAGGAGGGCACGGAGGCCGACCCCGGCGGGGTGCCGCAGGACCGTTCGGCCGAGCACGGTTCCGGGGCAGCGACGCCGTAGGATCGCGCTCATGTGCGGTCGCTATGCCCAGTCCCGGAACGTCCACCAGCTCCAGCTCGCCTTCGGCCTGCCCGAACAGGGTGAGCAGACCGACCCGCGGTCCTGGCCGCCGCTGGAGGAGATCGGGGCCGACTACAACATCTCACCCGGCAGCGCCGTCCACGCCGTGCTCGGCCCGCCCCCGCAGGGCGCCCAGGACGGCGCCTCCGGGCCGCGCTCCTTGCACACCATGCGGTGGGGGCTCGTGCCGTCCTGGGCCAAGGACCGCAACATCGGCTACAAGATGATCAACGCGCGAGCCGAGACCATCGCCGAGAAGCCGGCCTTCCGAGCGGCATTCCGGCACCGGCGGTGCCTGCTGCCCGCCGACGCCTACTACGAGTGGCAGCTCATCGGCCGGGACGGCCGCGCCGAGGCCAGCACCTCGCCGGTCACCGACTCTGAGCACAAGAAGCGCAAGGCGCGCTCGGCCAAGAAGCCCTACGCGGTCCGCTACCAACAGGATCGCCCGCTCGCTCTGGCCGGGATCTTCGAGCGCTGGCGCGACCCCGAGGCGGCTGACGACGACCCCGCCGCCTGGCTGTGGACGGTGGCGGTCGTGACCACCGCGGCGGTGCCCGGGCTCGACTTCATCCACGAGCGCATGCCCGTCGTCCTGCCCGAGGAGGACTGGGCCGCCTGGCTCGACCCTGGCACCGGACCCGCAGAACTCGCGCACGTCATGGGTGACACCCCAGTGGACCGGTTCTCCGTCGACCAGGTCTCCGCCCAGGTCAACAGTGTCAAGAACAACGACCCGAGCCTGCTCGAGCCGGTGGCCCACGAGGGTGACGGAACGGAGACACTTTTCTGACCCCTGGCCCTGTGGACACGGCGGGGCGGGACGGGGTTATGGTGTCGAGGGCCACACGGCCGCGCGCATCCCAGGGGGTGCGCGCAGTAAATGTGAATACGCAGCGGGAGCTCGCACCATGGCGGGCTGAGAGGGCGGCTCAACGGTGTCGCCGACCGCGGAACCTGTTCGGGTAATTCCGACGTAGGGAGGCATGCCATGACCGCTCTCCACGACCACGGCAACGGGTCGGACCAGAGCGTGACCACCGGTCCCATCATGGGATCGACCAAGGTCCACCGAGAGATCCACACCCCCGAAGGGCACCGGCTCCGTGTGCCCGCACGGCGTGTGGAACTCGGCGACGGCAGCCACTTCGATCTGTACGACACCTCCGGCCCCTACACCGACGAGCGGGCCGACATCGACGTCCACAAGGGCCTTCCCGCCACTCGGAGCGACTGGTCCCTGCCCCCTGTCGGCGGCGCGCACACCCAGCTCGCCCACGCCAGGGCCGGCACCGTCACCCCCGAGATGCGCTTCGTGGCCGAACGCGAGGGCCTGGACCCCGAGTTCGTCCGCGAGGAGGTCGCCCTCGGGCGGGCGGTGATCCCCGTCAACCGCAACCACCCCGAGTCCGAGCCGACCGCGATCGGTAAGAACTTCCTCGTCAAGGTCAACGCCAACATCGGCAACTCCGCAGTGACCTCCTCCGTGCCCGAGGAGGTGGAGAAGATGGTGTGGGCGACCCGCTGGGGCGCGGACACCGTCATGGACCTGTCCACCGGCAAGCGCATCCACGAGACCCGCGAACGCATCCTCCGCAATTCCCCGGTTCCCATCGGGACGGTGCCCATCTATCAGGCGCTGGAGAAGGTCGACGGCGACCCCACCCGGCTGACCTGGGATCTCTACCGGGAAACCGTCATCGAGCAGGCCGAGCAGGGCGTGGACTACATGACCGTGCACGCCGGGGTCCTGCTCCGGTACGTGCCGCTCACCGCCCGCCGTGTCACCGGCATCGTCTCGCGCGGCGGTTCGATCATGGCCGCGTGGTGCCTGGCCCATCACCGCGAGAACTTCCTCTACACCCGTTTCGAGGAACTCTGCGAGATCTTCCGCGAGTACGACATCACCTTCTCCCTCGGCGACGGGCTGCGGCCCGGATCCATCGCCGACGCCAACGACGAGGCCCAGTTCGCCGAGCTGCGCACCCTCGGCGAGCTCACCCACGTGGCCCGCTCCCACGACGTGCAGGTCATGGTTGAGGGTCCCGGGCACGTCCCGATGGACAAGATCCCCGAGAACGTGCGGTTGGAGGAAGAACTGTGCGGTGAGGCGCCGTTCTACACGCTCGGCCCCCTCACCACCGACGTCGCCCCCGGCTACGACCACATCACCTCGGCCATCGGCGCCGCCCAGATCGGGTGGCACGGCACGGCGATGCTCTGTTACGTGACCCCGAAGGAGCACCTGGGCCTGCCGGACCGCGACGACGTCAAGACCGGTGTGATCACCTACAAGCTCGCCGCGCACGCCGCCGACGTGGCCAAGGGCCACCCCCGGGCGCAGGCGTGGGACGACGAGCTGTCCCGAGCGCGCTTCGAGTTCCGTTGGCGCGACCAGTTCCACCTGTCCCTGGACCCCGAGACCGCGCAGGCCTACCACGACCAGACCCTGCCGGCGGAGCCTGCCAAGACCGCGCACTTCTGCTCCATGTGCGGGCCCAAGTTCTGCTCCATGCGCATCTCGCAGGACGTGCGCCGCTACGCGGAGGAGAACGGGTTGGAGACCGCCGAGGCGATCGAGCACGGGATGGCCGCAAAGGCCGCCGAGTTCGCCGACGGCGGCAATCGCGTCCATCTGCCCCTGGCCGACTGACCCCTGCCCCCGGCCCGGCGTCCGTGCGGCGCCGGGCCGGTGTGTCTCAGGCGGGCTTGCGGGCGCTCGCGACCAGGTGCACGCCGACGTAGTCGTCGGACTCGGTCGCCCGCATCTCCATCTCGACCAGGTGCCCCATGGAACGGGGATCCCGGTCGAGCATCATCTCGACGGTCGAGGCCGAGAGCACCGTGCGGGGCTTGACCCACTCCAGCTCCAGGCCGGAGTCGGCGAGGGTCTCGGTCAGCTGTTCTGCGGTGAAGCACCGCGTGATCGAGCCGTCCGGCCACGGCACCAGCAGCACGTCCGCGCTCGGGGCGTGGCTGAGCTCGGGCCAGCGGTCCTGTTCGGCCAGCAGCGCCATCCCCAGCACCACGGAGTCGACCACCAGCAGTGCCCGACCGCCCGGGCGCAGTACCCGTGCGACCTCCGCGACCGAGGACTCGGTGGCCAGATGGCGTGAGAGCACCCGGTTGTCGGCGATGACCCCGTCGAAGGAGGAACCGGCGAACCCCCGCAGGAACGCGGAGTCGCCCACCACGTGCCGCAGCCGCCCGCGCGGGGCCGGGTGCGGCACCGGCGAGCGGCCGTTGACCAGGGTGAGCGGGCGACGCACGGCCACGTCCGTGGACGGCAGCAGCGTGACGACGTCGTGGCCCGCGGCGACGGCGCGCGGTGTGCCCTGGAAGTCGGGGCTCGAGAGGTCCAGAAGCCGGGAGGGGGAGGAAGGGAGCCAGCGGGAGATCTGGGCCTCGGCGACCGCCCAGTAGAACCGCCAGTAGTCCGAGAGCCGGTCGGAGGCGGCGAACTGCGCAGCCGGTGAACGGGGACTGTCCGAAGCCGGGGTCGAGGACGGTCGCACGTGCACTCCTCTCCCATCCTTCAAATGGTCCTACCCGCACTCTGCCATGCCTCACCTCCACCGACAGGCCCGAACGGCGAAGTTTCCACCGAGCGGGACCTTCGTCCCCCACGGGCGGCGGAATTCGGCCGGGTGCGCCGTTGTTGTGACACGACACCGCGCCCCGGGACGAGCACCCGGGGCTTGACACGAGACTCCGAGGAGGCGGCTGCCAGATGCCGACAGCTGGGTCGTGCCTGGAGCGCGAGGAGACGCGGGCGACGTCACGCGAGGCCGATGCCCCGGCCCCACCTGTGGGAACGTATCGTTGGGACGATACGGATGTCCCACCGGGGAACAGCGCGAGGAGGCCGACAGGCTTGGAAATGGGCCAGGAGCAGGAGACAGCCGAGGAGCGCGATCAGCGGTTCGAGAGGGACGTCCTTCCCTTCCTCGACCAGCTCTACTCCGCGGCGCTGCGGATGACCCGGAACCCCGCGGACGCCGAGGACCTCGTCCAGGAGACCTTTGCCAAGGCGTTCGGTTCGTTCCACCAGTTCAAGCAGGGGACGAACCTCAAGGCGTGGCTGTACCGCATCCTCACCAACACCTTCATCAACTCCTACCGCAAGAAGCAGCGTGAGCCGAAGCAGGCGGGGACCGAGGACGTCGAGGACTGGCAGCTCGCCCAGGCGGCGTCGCACTCCGCGGCCGGTCTGAAGTCCGCCGAGGCGGAGGCGCTCGAGCACCTCCCCGACAGCGACGTGAAGCGGGCTCTGCAGGAGCTGGGCGAAGACTTCCGGATCGCGGTCTACCTCGCCGACGTCGAGGGGTTCGCGTACAAGGAGGTCGCCGAGATCATGGGGACGCCGATCGGGACGGTCATGTCCCGTCTGCACCGCGGCCGGCGCCAGTTGCGCACGTTGCTGGAGGAGTACGCGGTCGACCGCGGCTTCCTTCCCGCCTCGCGTGCGACCGAGGCGGCAGGTGCGGTGACAGGGTCTGCGGAGCCGCGGGCCGAGAAGGCTGGGTCGGATCGAGGAGACCGGTGATGAGCGCTGGGCACGGCAAGGACAACGAGACCCCGTGCAGCGAGGTCCTCGACAATCTGTACACCTACATCGACGGTGAGCTGGAGGCCGGCAACTACGACGTGGTGCGAGAGCACCTCGACGGTTGCTCCCCCTGCCTGGAGGAGTACGGGCTCGAAGAGGCCGTGAAGAAGCTCGTCGCCAAGCACTGCGGATGCGACCCCGTCCCGCTCGACCTGCGGGACAAGGTCCTGACCAGGCTGGCCCAGGCACGCAACGAGCAGCTGGCCAAGGAAGCCGGCGCGGAGCCCCCGAACGCACCAGCCTGAGACGGGCACACACGACGACCGGCGGCGGCCGAATTGTTCGGCCGCCGCCTTTTATGTCTTCCGCTGCTGGGCCGGAATGATTTCTGTCCCGTTGTGGTGTACGTTGTTCCGGTTTGCGGTGTTTGTGGAAATTCAGTTATGGAACCCATCAGGTGGACCAGGTTTTGGTCGGGTGCCCCAATGCCTGGGGGTGGGCCGGGGCTCCGGTGACACGCCCGAAGCGCGGTACTCTCTCGAGTCACGGTTGGACAGGAATGTTTTTGCCGAACTTCTTCAAGGCGAATCTTGGTCGTCACTCGTAGTAGTTATTGCTGATGGGGCCTGTGTCAAATCGGCATGAAGGCGCCCAGTGGACGGGGAACTCGACCTCCAGTGGTTTGGCTGGTCGATCACTCAGAGTAGCTGTACAGAATTACGACTTGATTTAGTAATTCCATATGGCGAAAAATATGGGGCCGTTTCCCGGCGGGTCGGCGGCCGTTCGGGTCAGTGGTAATCGTTGCGCTGTGATTGGCCGTTAAACTGGCCTCCATATCCAACGAATGGGGTAATTTGCGCAGCGTGTTCGGGGGCCGCCGAAGCGCTGCGCGACAGAGGAAGGAGTTCCGGATGAACGTCGCTTCGATGCTCAGCACTGCCACCACTGTGGGGGCCGCGTCCACCTTCAACGGATGGTCCTGGTGGTAGAACAGAACCGGTGAAATCATGACGGTCCGGTCGCCAGTCGGTGGGGGGTGAACACGGGTGCGGGCTCTACCAGGGGGCGCTCGCGTCTACGTCGGGGTCGTCGTCGTGAGCGCGGCGGCCGTGGTGCTGATCGGTCCCCATGCGGGGATCGACCTGCGAACGCTGGTGTTCCTCGCGGTCCTCTTCGTGGTCGCGGAATCGATCGGGACGGCGGTGCTGTCCGACGTCCGAGCGGGGATCTCCCCGAGTGCCGCGGTCGCGCTGGCCTCGGTGGTCCTGCTCGGGCCGGTCGGGGCCGCGGTGGTCGGGCTCTCCGCCTGCCTCGTGATCCGCCGGCTGGCGGTGGTCAAACGGGCCTTCAACGGGGCGCAGTTCGCGCTCTCGGCCTACGCCGCCGGACTCGTCTACATCATGCTGGGCGGCCCGGTCGGGTCCCCCGGACCGGAGGACTTCCCGGCCGTCCTGGCTCCCTACCTGGCAGCGGTCGTCACCCACACCGTCGTCAACCTCGCGCTCATGAGCGCACTGCTGTGGACCCTCGGGGCGGTCAAGCACCTCAGCCGCGATGTGCTCGGCCGCCGCCCCCTGGCCGTCGTCGAGGTCACCTCGCTGGGATACCAGATGGTCGGCCTCGCCATCGCGGCCATCTGGTCCGGCGTCGGCATCATCGCGCCCCTGCTCGTGCTCTTCCCGCTCTTCATCGCCAGGTGGACCTTCACCCAGCAGGCCAACGAGGTCCGGGCCCACGAAGCCACCCTCGAGACCCTGTGCCAGGCGGTCGAGACCAAGGACCACTACACGCGCGGCCACTGCATGCGCGTGGCCGAGGGGTCGGCGATGATCGCCCGCGAGCTCGGCATGTCCGCCGAGCGCGTGCAGAAGATCCGCTACGCGGGGATGCTGCACGACATCGGCAAACTCGGGGTTCCCACCAAGGTCCTGCAGAAGACCGGCAAACTCGACGACGACGAGTACGCCGCCATCAAGCTCCACCCCACCCGGGGCTACGAGATCGTGCGCGAGATCGGCTTCCTCGACGAGGCCCTCGCCGGCATCCGCCACCACCACGAGCGCCTGGACGGACGCGGCTACCCGATGGGCCTGGTGGGCATGGAGATCCCCGAGTCGGCGCGGGTCATCAGCGTCGCCGACGTCTTCGACTGCCTGACCTCCACCCGCTCCTACCGCAAGGCCTGGAGCGTGGAGGACGCCATCGCCGAGCTGCGCCGCTGCGCAGGAACCCAGTTCGACCCCCGCATGGTCGAGGCCCTGGTCCGGGCGGTCGAACGTGAGGGCTGGCGCACACCCGACATCGAGGAGCCGCCCGGCGGCTGTTTCGGCCAGGTCGCCACGGCCGGAACGGGCTCCGGAGACCTCACCGGTCCGGGTGGGCGCGAGTGATGGAGCAGCGGGCGCCCGAGCACGAGGACTGGACCCGCCGTCCCCTGCGCGCCACCCTTCTGACCCTGGTCGCCGCGGGTTCGGCGGGGGCCCTGCTGTGGACCGCTCTGACCGGGGTCGAGGAACCCGCCGTAGCGCTCGTCTTCTGCCTCTTCGTCGCCGGCGGCGAATTGGCCCGCATCACTCTGCCCGGTGACCGCGAGGTCGCCCCGGTGGCAACTGCCGGGGCCATCAGTTACGCGTTCGTGGTCAGCCTGGGGCAGGGCCCGCTCGAGCACTCGGCCGCCCAGGTCGTGGCGGTCGCCGCGATCGGTGTTCTCATGGGCGAGCTCCCGCACGTGGCGGTGGGGCGCGCGCCCCGTCCCGAGGACGCCGCCCGCCGCCTGCTGACCGTCATGCTCCTGGCGTCGGCCTTCCGTCCCATGGCCGAGGAGCTCTCGCTCTCGGGGCTGTCGGTCACCGCCACCCTGCTCATGCTGGCCCTTGTCAGTGCCGCCTGGCTCGTGGACGCCTGCCTGGCCGCGCTGCTGAGGGCCGAGCGCCTGCGCACCCGTCTGTGGGTCACGGTGCGCGACGAGGTGCGTGCTCAGTCCGCGGTCGGCGGTGTCATCGGGGCCGGAGCGGTGCTCATCGCCCTGGCCTGCAGCGTCTCCGGCCTCGTGGGCCTGTTGGTGTTCTCGGCGCCTCTGCTCGTCTCGCACGTGGCCTTCCGCCGTTACGCCGAGATCCGCCGTACCTACCTGGAGACCGTGCGGGCGCTGTCCCGGGTCACCGAGGTGGGCGGTTACGTCGAGAGCGGGCACTCGCGCCGCGTCAGCCGCATCTCGCACGCGATGGCGTGCGAGATGGGGTTCTCCGAGGCCGACCTTCTCAGCCTGGAGTACGCCGCCCTCATGCACGACATCGGCCAGCTCTCCCTGAGCGAACCCATAGCCGGCGGAGCGACGGTGCTCGCCTCGCCCCTGGAACAGCGCCGCATCGCCGAGCTCGGGTCCGGCATCATCCGTCAGACCGGGGTGCTCGACACCGTCGCCGAGACCGTGCGCCGCCAGTGTGAACCGGTCAGCGGGGACGGCCGGGCCGGGGACCCCCCCGTGGCCAGCCGCATCATCAAGGTCGCCAACGCCTTCGACGATCTCGTCGGTGCGGGTGGAGGTGCGGAGCGCCGTGCCGCGGTCGTGGAGCGCCTGCGCATGGACGCCGGGACCGAGTACGACCCCGAGGTCGTCGACGCCCTCGCCCGGGTCCTCACGCGGCCGTGACCGGGGCCTCCCTCACCCGTGAGAGAGTCGGTCCGGACACCACCGAACCCGTGGGGAGGCGCACACCATGGCAGAGATCCGCGCGGAGATGGTCGCCAACATCTTCGAGCTCCAGGTCGCCGAGGGCGAGCGTGTGGAGGCCGGCGGCACGCTGCTGCTCCTGGAGTCCATGAAGATGGAGATACCGGTGCTCACCGAAGGCGCGGGGACCGTCACCCGGGTCGCCGTGGCAGAGGGGGACGTGGTGCAGGAGGGCGACCTGCTGGCCGTCGTGGAGTGAGTCCGTCCCGGCGGAGCCCGCGGGCCCCGGCCGCTCGGCCGTCTCAGTCCGTCGGGGGCCGCAGCCGGGTGACGAACTTGTACCGGTCGCCGCGGTAGAGCGAGCGCACCCACTCGACGGGGTGCCCGTCCCCGTCGAAGCTGTGCTGGCAGTGCAGGACCAGGGGCAGGCCCACGTCCACGCCCAGCAGCCGCGCCTCGTTCGGGGTGGCCAGCACCGTCTCGATGGAAGCCTCCGCCTCGGCCAGCGACACGTCGTAGGCGCTGGCCAGGGCCTCGTACAGCGACGCGTAGCGGTCCAGCTGCCGGCGCAGGCCCGGGAAGCGCCGGGCGGCCAGGTGCGCGGTCTCCACGGCCATGGGTTCGCCGTTGGCCAGCCGCAGCCGTTCGATACGCAGCACCCGGCCGCCCGATCGGATCGCCAGGAGCTCGGCCAGCTGGTCGTCGGCGTTGATGTAACTCACGTCGAGGATGCGGGTGGCGGGGTGCAGACCGTGTGCCCGCATCTCCTGCGTGTAGCTCGTCAGCTGGAGGACCTGCGCGACCTTGGGCTTGGCCACGAAGGTGCCCTTTCCCTGGACCCGCAGCAGCCGTCCCTCGACCACCATCTCGGTCAGGGCCTGGCGTACCGTCGTGCGAGAGGTGCCGAACTGGGTGGCCAGGGCGCGCTCGGGAGGTACAGGGTTGCCCGCGGGCATGGCCTCGATGAGTTCGAGCAGTTGTTTCTTGACCTGGTAGTACTTCGGCACCCTGGGGTTGCCGTCGATCGTCTGCCGGCCGGTCATCCGTCTCCTCCGCCGCGTCCCGGTCTCACGCGCACCCTCGGTCGCCGTGGCCGGCCGGTGGTGCTCCGGGCGGTGGGGGAGCCCGTTTCGGCCACCGATTGGTATGGACCACTGGTTGAGTGCGTACCCCTTGAGTATGCCTTCCTTCATGGGATGATTTGTGAGTGCCTCACCTCAGTGATCTCATCAGGCGTCACACGTCACTCAAACAAGCCGACCTGGAGTGGATCTACTCCCTGGTCTCCGACTGGCAGTTGCTGGCCGACCTCTCTTTCGCCGACCTCGTCCTGTGGGTGCGCCTGCGCGGTGACGACGGCTGGGTCGCCATCGCGCAGATGCGGCCCACTACCGGGCCCACTGCCTTCCAGGACGACCTGGTGGAGACGGTCCTGCGCGACGACATGAAGGATGTCGATCCGCGCTCGGCCCCCAGGGTCGTGGGACGCAGGGCGCTCATCGACCGCGCCTGGGAGGAGGGGCGCATCTGCCGCGACGGTGACCCCGACTGGTCCGGCGGGGTCCCGGTGCGCGAGGAGACCGTTCCGGTCCGCCGTGAGAGCCGCCTCATCGGGGTGATCCAGCGCAGCACCAATCTCAGTTCGGCCCGCACCCCCAGTCGCCTGGAGCTGACCTACCTGCAGAGCGCCGGCGACCTCGCCCAGATGATCGCTGAGGGCGCCTTCCCGTTCAGCGACCAGGGCCCGCTCATGGTGCGCTCACCCCGTGTCGGCGACGGGCTCCTGCGCCTGGACCAGAACGGCGAGGTCGTCTACGCCAGCCCCAACGCGCTCTCTGCGTACCGCCGCCTGGGCCTGACCGCCGATCTCGTGGGCGGGCGCCTGGACCGCACGACCCTGGAACTGGCAGCGCCGGGGGAGGCCCGTGACGAGAACCTCACCTACACCGCCAGCGGGCGTGCCCCGCAGGAGGCCGAGGTCGAGGCGCGCGGCGTGACCGTGCAGCTGAGGGCGATACCGCTGGTCATCGATGGTGTGCGCATCGGCGCCCTGGTGATGATCCGGGACGTCACCGAGCTGCGGCGCCGCGAACGCGAGCTCATGACCAAGGACGCCACGATCAGGGAGATCCACCACCGGGTCAAGAACAACCTGCAGACCGTCGCGGCGCTGCTGCGTCTGCAGTCCCGGCGCCTGGACGTGCCCGAGGCGCGTACGGCGCTGGACGAGGCCGTGGGGCGCGTGGGTTCGATCGCGATCGTGCACGAGATGCTCTCGCACACCCCCGACGAGGTCGTGGACTTCGACGACATCGCCGACCGGGTCATGCAGATGGCCGCTGAGGTGTCCTCGACCAAGGGGGCGGTGATCCCGCGGCGGATCGGCGGGTTCGGGCTGCTCAACGCGCTGGTGGCCACACCGTTGTCGATGGTGCTCGCGGAGCTGGTGCAGAACGCCGTGGAACACGGCCTGGGGCAGGGTCCGGGGCACATAGAGGTGCGGGTGCGGCGCTACGACGCAGGGCCCGGTTTCCCGGGTTCGAGCCGTCTGGAACTGGCGGTCTCCGACGACGGCGGCGGGCTCCCGGAGGGCTTCGATCTGGAGGGCACCAAGAGCCTGGGGCTGCAGATCGTCAGGACCCTCATCGTCGGCGAGCTCGGGGGGTCGCTGGAGATCGAACCGAAGGAGGGCGGTGGCACCGAGGTGGCGATCAGGTTGCCGCTGGAGGGAGAGGAGGAGGAGATCCCTCGCAGGTAGGGCGGCCGGTCCGGCCGTCCTTCACCCTGCGGAGGTCGGGGATGAGGGTCCCCGCTGCGCCGGGCGGGGCCTTCGGATGTTCAGTAGGTGCGGGCCATCGTGCGCCGGCCGGCACCGCGCTTGCGGAGCGCGCGGCGCTCCTCCTCGCTGGTGCCGCCCCAGACGCCGCCGTCCTGTCCGCTCTCGAGGGCCCACTGCAGGCAGGCGGAGCTGACGGGGCAGCGTCCGCAGACCGCCTTGGCCTCCTCGATTTGGATCAGGGCGGGGCCGAAGTTGCCGATGGGGAAGAAGAGTTCCGGGTCTTCGTCACGGCAGGCTGCGTCGTGGCGCCAGTCCATGCGGTCCACTCCTCACGGTGAGACGATCGGGGGTTGTGAAGGGATTCACGATCGATCGTGTGCGTGCGCGGATGTGCATCGGGAGCCCGGCGGGCCGAACCCGTCGGTGAATTCCTGCCGAGGTGTTTCGGAGGTCCACCCCACGACCGTGTGGGGGCGCCCAAGTTAACTCGCCCGTAACTCGCGGCGATATCTTGAGCGTGGCAGGGTTCAACGACCCATGCAAGAGGTCCCCGATGCCAAAGGTCCTGATCACGGTGTCGCATGCGTCACAGTGGTCCGGAATTCGTTCTCGGCGTGCAATTAGCAGATGATTCGTAACGCTTTCGGTAGCGATCGGCAGTTGACCTGTTCGCGGTCCCCCAGGTATTCGCCGTCGATCTGGAACGCACGCGGGTGCCCGGAGGTGATCGTCAGCGCCTCCTCGTCGTGCCAGGTCAGGTACCCCTCGCCTTCCGCGGGCAGGCCTTTGGGGAAGAACATCTGGGACAGAATCCACCCCGTCACGGCGGTCGAGGAGTGCGTCAACGCGAAAGCGTCCAGGCCCAACTCGAAACGGGACGCCGGGGTGGGCTGCAACGGTAGCGAACCCGCGTAGGTCCACGGGGACGTGTTGGTGACCAGCGCGAAATACACGTTGTCGCGAGATGTTCCGCCCCCCGACACGGTCAGTGACGGATCACGGATATCGCCCTGGAAGAAGAGCTTCATCGCCACTTCCGCGTACAGCGCCGGTGTGGCCCTGCGCCCGTTGCCGCGTTCGTCCTCGACCCGCTGCACGACGTCGGCATCCCAGCCGAAACCGGCACAGAACGTGAAATACCGGCCGGCCATGCCGTCGTCGACCCGGCCCAGGCCGATCTCGCGCTCACTGCCCTCCCGGAGCGCTCTCAGGATCGTCCCGGTGGCCTCGACAGGTTCTCCGGGCACCCCCAGGGAACGGATGAAGACGTTCGCGCTGCCGCCGGGCAGGACGGCGTACCGAGGGCGGGGCAGGTGGGAGGGCGCCTCGAGCAGACCGTTGACGACCTCGTTGACGGTGCCGTCACCGCCCAGACTGATCACCAGGCCGTACCCTTGCTCGGCCGCGGAGCACGCCAGCTCGCGCGCGTGGTCGCGGTGGGTGGTCACGACCGTGGTCAGGTCCAGCTCCGAACGCAGGGCACCCTCGATGACCTCATGCGACCTGGAGGTGGTGGTGGTCGCTTTCGGGTTGACGACGAAGAGGGCACGCACCCGGCCAGTGTAGGGGCACCCCGGGCACGCGGATAGGCTCGGAGGGTGTCTTCGCGTCCCTTCACCATCACCATTGCCGCTGTCCTCCAGGGTCTGATCGGACTGGGGGCCGCGCTCGGCGGTCTCTACAGCCTCTACGCGGCCGTCACCGGACAGGTCAACGACGTCATGTCCGCGGTCCCGCTGGCCGCCGCCGGCCTCGGTGTCGGCGCGCTGCTGGTGTTCGTCGCCCACGGCCTCTGGCAGCTCAACGACTGGGCACGCACCCCGGTCTTTGTCACACAGCTCTTCCTCGCGGTGATCGCCTACTACATGTTCACCGGCGAGCAGTACGGCTCCGCGGCCCTGCTCGGTGCCACCGCGGTCGCCGCCGGTGCTGCGGTCCTCTCCCCGCCCACGACCGCAGCCCTGTTCCCCGTCGAAGAAGAGCAGAAGAAGAAGCGCTGACCGCCGTCTCCGGCCGATGACGGGGACACGCGAGGACCCGCACCTCACACACTCGCAGGGCGGACGCCGGTAACCAGGGTGCATGCCCCAGACCAGCCGCCCGCGTGCCCGGGACCGCCGGTGAACGGCCCCCGACGCCTCCTCGCCGGGGTGCGTGAGGCCGCGGAACACACACCGGCCCGCCGCGACCGCTACATCGATCTCCTGCGCGCCCTGGCCATCGTGCTCGTGGCCCTCGGGCACTGGCTCATGGTCGTGGTCGAGACCGGTGACGGCATCGACGGCGCCAACGCTCTGGCCGACCTGCCCTGGGCCGAGCCCCTGACGTGGTTCTTCCAGGTCATGCCGGTCTTCTTCCTCGTCGGCGGGTACTCGCACGCGGCCTCGCTGGCCTCGCACCGGCGCAAGGGCGGCGACACGACCGGATGGCTGCTGGGGCGCACCGATCGCCTCCTGCGCCCCACGACCCTGTTCCTGTGCCTGTGGTGGGCGGCCGCCCTCGTCGCGGGTCTGCTCGGCACGGACCCGGGGATCATCGGCCTCGCGGTCTGGGCGGCCACCATCCCCCTGTGGTTCCTCACCGCGTACCTGGCCGTGGTGCTGTTGGCCCCCGGGCTGTATGCGCTCCACCGCAGGTTCGGTGCGGCGTTCCCCGTGGTTCTGGTCGCCCTCGTCGCCGTGCTGGACCTGCTGCGCCTCGGACTCGGTGTGCCTGGGGTGGGAGAGGCCAACCACCTGTTGGTCTGGGTTGCTCTGCACCAGTGCGGGTTCGTGCTCCACGACCGCCCCGGGGCCGGGCGCCCCGCACTGTGGTCCGGGCTCACCGCGCTCGGGCTCGCCCTGGTGTGCGCGCTCACGGTGTTCGGCCCATACCCCGTGAGCATGGTCGACGTGCCCGGCGCGGAGATGGGGAACGCCTCGCCCCCGAGCCTGGCGCTGCTCCTGCTCGGCCTCACCCAGATGTGTCTGGCACTGTCCCTGGCCGGGCCGGCCCGGCGCCTGCTGCGCGCCGCCGGGGCCTGGACCGCCGTGGTCGGGGTGAACGCGGTCGTGCTGACCCTGTTCCTGTGGCACATGAGCGCGGCGATCCTCGCCGGGGTCCTCCTGTACGGGACGGGGCTGATGCCGCAGCCGGCCGTGGGTTCGGCCGAGTGGCTCCTGCTCCGGGTGCCGTGGGTGCTGGGGGTGGGTGCGGTGATGGTCGTGCTGCTGGCGCTCCTGGGGCCCGTGGAAGCACGGACGGGCCCGTCGGGGGCAGGATGGCGGGCCGGGAGGTTCCAGGGCGTCGGAGCGGCGCTGAGGGCCCGCGCGGTCGTGGTCTGGTGTGCGTTCCCCGCGGCGTTCACGGGTTTCGCCTGGTGCGCTCTCGCGGGGCCCGGGATGCACGGGGTCGGGGCGCTGCCCACCGCCGGGTTCCTGTTGTATCTGGGGGCGGCGGCCGCGCTGCGCGCGGCCCGGTGGTCGGCGGCACGGGAGACCGGACGGGGATGACCCCCGGCGGCCGCCCCTGGGCGACCGCCGGATGCCGGGTCAGTCGTCCGTGGTCAGTGCCTGCCGGAGCTGGGCGAGCGTGCGTGCCAGCAACCGGGAGACGTGCATCTGCGATATGCCCAGTTCCTGGGCGATCTGGGACTGCGTCATGTTGCCGAAGAAGCGCAGCAGCAGGATGCGCTTCTCTCGCGGCGGCAGCTGTTCCAGGAGCGGCTTCAGCGACTCCCGGTACTCCACCCCCTCCAGGGACTCGTCCACGATCCCCAGCGAGTCGGCCACAGCAGGGGCGTCCTCGTCCCCGCTGTCCGGGGCGTCCAGGGACACCGTCGAGTAGGCGTTGGCGGACTCCAGGCCCTCCAGCACCTCCTCCTCCGACATGTTGAGGTGGCTCGCGAGCTCGGCGACCGTCGGCGAGCGCCCCTCCCTCTGGGAGAGGTCGCTGACGGCCTTGGTGAGCGAGAGCTTCAGTTCCTGGAGGCGACGGGGAACCCGCACCGCCCAGCCCTTGTCCCGGAAGTGACGCTTGATCTCACCGACGATCGTGGGCGTGGCGTAGGTCGAGAACTCCACGCCCCGGTCCAGATCGAAGCGGTCGATGGACTTGATCAGACCGATCGTCGCGACCTGGGTGAGGTCGTCCAGCCACTCGCCGCGGTTGCGGAACCGGCGAGCCAGGTACTCCACCAGCGGGAGGTGGAGCTCCACGAGCTCGTCACGGATCCTTCGCCGCTCCGGTGACTCCGGGTCGAGTTCACTCAGGCGCTCGAACAACTCTCTGGCGCGTGCCCGGTCGGGCACCGCGTGTTCGGTCTTGGCTGTCAGAGCGGGCCCCCTTTCGCTCACGTCGGCTCCAGCGTGCCGCGACGCTTGTACAGAACGATGTAGACGCGGTCGTCAGGGCCGACTTCGGCGTCGACGTCACCCGCGAGCGCGGACAGGACCGTCCACGCGAACGTGTCGCGGGCGGGGAGGCGTCCGTCGGCGGTCAGCACCGACACGGAGATGCGCATCCCCTCGGGGGTGAGTTCGAATTCGGTGGTCAGTTCTGTGCCGGGCAATGCCTGGGAGAGCAGCATCGCGCAGGCCTCGTCGACGCCGATCCTCAGATCCTCGATCTCGTCGAGGGTGAAGTCGAGTCGCGCGGCGAGTCCCGCCGTCGCCGTCCGCAGTACGGACAGGTAGGCGCTGTCCGCGGGCATGTTGACGGTGACAGCGTCGCGGACACCGGCCGCGTCGGCCGTGGGCACGGCGGTTTCTTCGGTCACGTCCCTCCTTCGGGGGGCGAGGTTGCCGCTTGAGAGCAATGTATCTCGTTTCACCCTGCCACTGGCGCAGGGCGGACCAGATCGTGTCCACACGGCGACGTACGAACACGAGACGAACGGTCGTCCTCACTCACCGGAGGCACCCAGGGCGTCCAGTGCGTCGCCGTCCAGCCGGCGGACCGTCCAACCGTCCATCGGCACCGAGCCGAGGGACTCGTAGAAATGGATGGCGGGTGTGTTCCAGTCCAGGACACTCCACTCCAGCCGGCGGTAACCGCGTTCCACACAGATGCGGGCGAGGTTGCGCAACAGCGCGAAGCCGTGGCCCAGCCCCCGGTGTTCGGGGCGCACGTAGAGGTCCTCCAGATGGATCCCGTGCCGGCCCGTCCACGTGGAGTAGGTGAGGAACCACAGGGCGAACCCCGCGGTGACGGGTGTGCCGTCGTCCCCGGTGTGCTGGGCCACGTGGGCGAAGACCGCCGGAGCATCCCCGAACAGCGCGCGGTGCAGGTCGCCCTCTGCGGCCACGACGGCGTCCGGTTCCTTCTCGTAGTCGGCCAACTCCTCGATCAGCCGATGGATCTCGGGGACGTCGCCGGGGCGGGCGGGGCGGATCAAACGGATCACCTTGGTCAGGGGCGGAATGTGTCGGTCCCTGCCAGGGTATGCGCAGGCCGGCGCAGCCCCGCGGCCCGAAGCGGTCAGGGCCGGTGTGCGACCACACGTTCGATCGTGCCCAGCATCAGCCGGTCGTGGTGCCCCACACGGAAACCCGCCTCCACCGCGACCTCGCGCGGCAACCGGCGGGGATTGCGGCGGCGCTGCTCGATGAGGCGGAAGGGGAGACGGGCCCGGCCGATGCGGTCGACCATGAGCAGCCGGCCCCCGGGTTCCAGGACCCGGTACATCTCGTGCATCGCCGCGGCCTGGTCCTCGACCGCGCCCAACGTGAGGGTGCACATGACGGTGTCGAAGGAGCGGTCGGGGAAGTCGAGGTCCTGCACGTCGCCGACGAGGAAACGGCTCGGCAGTGTCAGCTCGGCGGCGTGCTCGCGGGCCCGCTCGACCTTGGCCGGGTCGGTGTCGATCGCGGTCAGCCGCACCTGCGGCGGGTAGAAGGGCAGGTTGCGGCCGGAACCCACACCGACCTCCAGGGTGCGCCCGCGCGCGCCTGCGCACAGCAGTTCCCTGGTCCGGTGCAGAACCGGCCCCGGAACGCGTTCACCATGGTCCTGCCGGTCGGCGGGGTTCTCCCGGTGCCTGCGTTCCGAACGCGATGCCATGCCACTCCTGGAAAGGGGATGTCCACACCATGACTCTGGTTCCCCTGCGTCTCCTGGTCAAGGGCGGCACGGTGGGTGATCGCCGGGGTCGAGTGCGTGTCAGGCCACGGTCGAGACCATGATCAGGAGCACGACGAGCGAGAACGCAGCGCCGAGCCGCTGCGCCGTGTACCAGGCGTCGCTGGGCTCGTTCTTCTCGGGGTTCTTGTACTGCCAGGCCGACAGATGCCAGAGCAGTTGGGGGCGGATGATGATGGCGAGGCACATGAGCGACGCGAGCGCGACGAGCAGGTACAGGCCGGCCATGGTGGAGTCTCCTCGTTCCGGTCGGGGGAGGGGTGCGGAAGACCGCTACGGGGACTGACGCACCACGGGTGTACAGAGTTCTGCTCTCGGGGCGAGTGTGGAGCAGGACACCCCGAGGTGTGCAGGGCCCTGCACACGGTCGTGTGCAGGGCCCTGCGTGGCATGCCGGAAGAACACCCCAGTGCTGGGGTCCGCCTCAGAAGAGCACCTTGGACAGGAACGCCCGGGTGCGCTCGTGCTGCGGGTCGCTGAGGACCTCCACCGGGGAACCGGACTCCACGATCACTCCGTCGTCCATGAACACCAGGGAGTCGCCGACCTCGCGGGCGAAACCCATCTCGTGGGTGACCACGATCATCGTCATGCCGTTCTTCGCGAGGTCGCGCATGACGTCCAGGACCTCACCGACCAGCTCGGGGTCGAGAGCGCTCGTGGGCTCGTCGAACAGCATGAGGTTCGGCTCCATCGCCAGCGCGCGGGCGATCGCCACGCGCTGCTGCTGGCCGCCGGAGAGCTGCTCCGGGTAGAAGTCGGCCTTGTCCGGCAGGCCCACCCGCTCCAGCAGTTCCTTGCCCCGCTCCGCGGCCTCGGCCTTCGGGACCCGGTTGACCTGGACCGGCGCCTCGATGATGTTGCCCAGCGCGGTCAGGTGCGGGAACAGGTTGAAGCGCTGGAAGACCATGCCGATTTCGCTGCGCTGCGCGGCGATCTCGTGGTCCCGCAGTTCGTACAGGCGGCCGCGCTTCTGCCGGTACCCCATGAGCGCGCCGTCGACCCACAGCCGGCCCGCGGTCAGCTTCTCCAGGTGGTTGATGCACCGCAGGAACGTGGACTTGCCCGAACCCGACGGTCCGACCACGCACATGACCTCACCGCGGCGCACCTCCAGGTCGATGCCCTTGAGCACCTCCAGGCGGCCGAAGCTCTTGTACACGTTCTCGGCCACGACCAGGGAGTCGGGCGGCAGCTCCGCACCCTCCGTGGTCTCGATGAAGGCCTCGTTCTTCTCGTTCATCAGTGGGCCCCTCCGACCGTGCGGATCCTGGCGCCGCGCTGTTCGGGGTTGAACCGGCGCTCGATGAAGTACTGGCCGACCATCAGGACGCTCGTGGCGGCCAGGTACCAGAGGCATGCCGCGACCAGCATCGGGAAGATCTGGTAAGTGCTCGTACCGATGGCTTGGAGCTGGTAGAACAGCTCGATCGTGACCGGAACGTACGCCAGCAACGCGGTGTCCTTGAGCATCGCGATGGTCTCGTTGCCGGTCGGCGGGATGACCACGCGCATGGCCTGGGGCAGGGTGATGCGGCGGAGGATCTTGCCGCGGCTCATCCCCAGCGCCTGGGCCGCCTCGGTCTGGCCCTTGTTCACCGACTGCAGACCGGCGCGGATGATCTCGGCCATGTAGGCGCCCTCGGACAGCGACAGCGCCAGGAGACCGGCCATGTACCCGCTCAGCACGGTGCGCACGTCGATCTCGAAGAAGCGGGCGTCACCCTCCAGGCCCAGCAGCGGCATCCAGTAGTTGTCGAAGGGCAGACCGATGTGGATCGTGGAGTACAGGATCGCCAGGTTGCCGAACAGCACGGCCAGGACGAGCCGGGGGACACCGCGGAAGAACCAGGTGTACAGCCAGGAGACGGTGACCAGTACGGGGTTGCCGGACAGGCGCATGACCGCCAGCACGATACCCAACAGGATGCCGATGACCATCGAGAGCACGGTCGCGCTGAGGGTCACCCAGACACCGCGCAGTACCGGCTCCGAGAACATGTTGTCCCACATGAACGGCCAGTTGAAGGCCTCGTTCGTGAACAGCATGTGCACGAACATCGCGGCGAGGACCAGGACGACGCCCGCGGCGACCCACCGCTCCGGGTATCGGACGGGGACGGCGGTGATCGGTTCGGCGGGGCGGCTCGGCTGCGGGTTGTCCGGTGCCGGGCCCTCCGCCGGTTCGGTCGGTGTGGACACAGATCGGTCTTTCACTCGTGCGGTCGGCGGGTGGGCCGCCGACCGCTGGACGGGAGAAGGGCGGGCGCCGGGTTCGCGCCCGCCCGGAGCCGGGGGAGGGGGAGCGGGGGTGGAGAGGGGACGGCGGGTTACCCCTCGACGTCGGGGTTGAGCTCGGCGGCATCGATGGAACCGACGTCGATGCCCCACTCCTCGAGGATCTCGTCGTAGGTGCCGTTCTCCATGATGGTGTTGAAGGCCTCGGCGAGCTCCTCGGCCATCTCGGTGTCGTCCTGGTGCATGACGATGCCGTAGGGGGCGGCGTCGTACTGGTCGCCGATGAACTCCAGGACGCCCTCGCCGGTCTGCTCCAGGGCGTACGCGGAGGTGGGCATGTCCGCGAGGGAGGCGTCGTTGACACCGGAGACGACGGTCTCGGTCGCCTGAGGCTGGTTCGGGAACTTCTCGATCGTGATCGGGTCGTCGCCGTCCTCGACGCAGGCCTCGCTGCGGGCCTCGATGTCGTCGTCGTGCGTGGTGTTGCTCTGCACCGCGATCCGCATGCCGCACGCGTCGTCCGGGTCGACGTCGGAGGGGTTGCCCTCCTGGGCGAACCACTGCGTCCCGGAGGAGAAGTAGCTGACCATGTTGGCCTGCTCCATGCGCTCCTCCGTGATGGTGAAGGAGGAGGAGCCCATGTCGTAGTTGCCGGAGTCCACGCCCAGGATGATGCGGTCGAAGTTGGCGGGTTCCCAATCGGCCTGCATGTCCATCTCGGCCAGAGCGGCCTCGACGAGCTCGACGTTGAAGCCGAGGACCGTCTCGCCGTCGGTGTCCAGGTACTCCCCGGGCGGGTACTCGGCCTCGACCCCGATGGTGACGGTCTCGCCGGCGGTCTCGTCCGCTTCGCCCTCGCTGCCGCATCCGACCAGCACCAGTGCGGCGGTCAGGGGGAGGGCGCCGAGGACGTACCGATGTGAGGATCGCGTACGCAGGGCCATGTGCGGTCTCCTTCTTCCTTCTTCATGAAGTGACTGGTCGGAGACGATCGAGGGGTCCACCGCCCAGGTCTGTGCGACATTCGGGATACATGACGGTAATCGTCAGTGCCGCCTCATCCTGCACACCCGCGATTTTCCTCGGATCACCGTTGTGAGAGAATTGGGTAACGGGTCATCCCCGACTGAATGAGGCGGCCGCGCAGTACTCGCATAGGAGTCCGGCGAAGCACGACTCCCCGGCGACACCACCGGTCATGGCCGACCGGCGCCGGAGGAGCTCCCCTAGCACCCTGCGTCTTCGCACGCGGGCCGCGTTCCACCACCGTCCACCGTCATGGCCGACGGCAGGCGGCAGTACAGACCTGAAGGGTTTGAGTGAGTTGACCACCGTTTCGCGTACCCAGAACCTGGAGAACTCCGCCGCGCACCGTGACGAGGATCCGGCCTTCGCCCTCCACCGCGGCGGCAAGCTGCACGTGAACTCGTCCGTCGACGTCAATGACCACGAAGGGCTCTCCCTGGCCTACACGCCCGGGGTCGCCCGCGTCTGCGACGCGATCGCCGACGAGCCCGCGCTCGTCGACACCTACACGTGGAAGAGCAACCTGGTCGCCGTCGTCACCGACGGCACCGCCGTTCTGGGCCTGGGCAACATCGGCCCCGAGGCCTCCCTGCCGGTCATGGAGGGCAAGTCCCTGCTCTTCAAGCAGTTCGCAGGCGTCGACTCCGTCCCGATCGCGCTCACCTGCAGCGACGTGGACGAGTTCGTCGAGACCGTCGCGCGCATGTCGCCTTCCTTCGGCGGGATCAACCTGGAGGACATCGCCGCCCCGCGCTGCTTCGAGATCGAGGCACGCCTGCGCGAGCGCCTCGACATCCCCGTCTTCCACGACGACCAGCACGGCACCGCGATCGTGACCGTGGCCGCCCTGCGGAACGCCGCGCGCCTGAGCGGGCGCAGTCTCGGCGATCTGCGGGCCGTCGTCTCCGGCGCAGGTGCCGCCGGCGTCTCGGTGACCAAGATGCTCGTCGACGCGGGCATCGGCGACATCGCCGTCGCGGACTCCAAGGGCATGATCCACGAGGGCCGCGAGGGTCTCACCCCCATCAAGCGCGAGCTGGCCGGGATCAGCAACAAGACCGGGTTGACCGGTTCCATCGAGTCCGCTCTCGAGGGCGCCGACGTCTTCATCGGTCTCTCCGCGGGGGAGGTCGACGAGTCGGTCGTGTCCACCATGGCCGAGGACGCGATCATCTTCGCGATGGCCAACCCCAACCCCGAGGTGCACCCCGACGTCGCGCGCAAGTACGCCGGTGTCGTGGCGACCGGACGCAGCGACTTCCCGAACCAGATCAACAACGTGCTGGCCTTCCCCGGGATGTTCCGGGGCGCTTTCGATGCCGGCGCCAGCGACATCACCGAGAACATGAAGCAGGCCGCCGCGCGTGCGCTGGCCGACCTCGTGGGCGACGAGCTGACCGCCGACCACGTCATCCCCAGCCCTTTCGACTCTCGGGTCGCGCCCGCCGTCGCGCGGGCCGTGGCCGAGCAGGCGCGCGCCGACGGCGTCGCCTGACGCCCACCGACGCATGAGGGCGGGGCCGGTCGCGACCGGCCCCGCCCTTCCGTCGTGTCACGGACGCTCAGAGCAGTTCACGGAGTTCGTCGGGCGTGATTTCCACGATCGGTGAGGACTCCGGAGCAGCGCGCCCTCGGGAACGTCCTGCCCCTGCGCGCCGGGAGGCGCGCCCCCGCGTCGCCTCCCGGGCCTGTGCAGGGCGTGTCACTCCCGTTCGGTGGACTCGCCGTCCTCGTCGACGGCGGCGCCCCACGGGTCGCCGTCGGAGGGCGGGGGATCGCCGGGGCGGTCTTCCCGGGCGGTCTCCGGTTCCGGTTCCGCGCCTTCCGAGCCGCTGCGCGGCGGGCCCCAGGAACGCACGTCCTTGCGGATGACCTCGACCGTCTCGTCGAGGATGCGCCGCAGGTCGCCCGCGGCCGCGCCGCCGACACTGCCGGCCTCGCGCACCACATCGCGCACCCGGTCGCTGAAGTCGCGCAGCTCCCGGTCGAACGCGTGGCCACCCGAGCTCTCCGGCTCGCCGTCGGACCGCTGGTCGGGTTCAGCGGCCTGCTCGCCGCCGGATGGCTTCCCGCGTTCCTGCGAGCCCCGCCAGGACGACCCCAGGTTGCTGAACGAGCGGGTGAAGCGCACCCACTCCTCGGTCAGGCTCGGTCCCTGCCGCTCGGAACCGCGGTCCTCGGACCCGGCCTCCCCGTCGGGCTCCGGGGCGTCGGTGGTCCCTTCCTCGCGGCGGGCCTGGGAGAACTTGAGCTCCTCCCGCAGCGAGCTGATCGTGGCGCGCACGTCCTGCTTCACCGCGCGGGCGATGTCGCGCACCGAGTCGGTGATCTCCTGCTCCAGGTCGTCCAGATCGCTCTCGCGCTCCCGGAGCTCCTCACGCCCCTTGTCGGTGAGGCGGTAGACCTTGCGGCCGCCCTCCTCGGTGTGCGTGACCAGGCCCTCCTCCTCCAAGCGGGCCAGTCGTGGGTAGATCGTGCCGGGAGAGGGCGAGTACACACCCAGGAACCGGTCGCGCAGCAGGCTGATGATCTCGTAGCCGTGCCGGGGGCTCTCGTCCAGCATCTTGAGCAGATACAGGCGGAGTCTGCCGTGGCCGAAGATGGTGCTCATTCAGGCCCCCTCGGGGATCGCCGCGGGTGCCTCGGGCGCACGCCGCAGCAGGGCGGTGCGTCCGGACACGGTGGTGGTGGAGATGGACGCGGGGTCGACACCCACGCCGAGTGTTCCGCTCAGCGCGTTGCGGGCGGTCGCGGTCTTGCGGTCGAGCCCGAAGTCGGAGTCCAGGGTCCCGGTGACCGAGCGCAGTTCCGCGGAGGCGGAGGTTTCCGCGGGCACTCGGAGGGCGATCTCGCCGGAGACCGTCTTGAGCCGCACCTTCGCAGAGGGTGTGAGGTCCGAGTCGGCCAGGATCTGCCCCGAGGCGGTGTTGGCCCGCAGCGACGAGAGTCGCCCGCCGGCCACCGCGATGCGCCCGCTCGCGCTGTTGAAGCCGAGACTGCCACCCGGCCCGCGCACCGACACGTCGGCCGAAGCGGTGTTGATGTCGGTGTCACCGGAGACGTCGTCGAGGGTGACCTCGCCCGTCCCGGTCCTGATGTTGGTCCGCGCGGTCAACCCGGCCGCCACGACCGGGGCGCTCGCGGTGGTGACCTCGACGGGGCACTGGGACGGAACCCGCAGGTTCACCGTGGCCCTGCGTGAACCCACGCCCTTGTACGTGCCGAGCTGCACCGGCTTGAGCCGGTCGAGCAGCCCCTGTGCGGTGAGGTCCTCGTAGTGGATGGTGAGGATGCCCGCCTCCTGGGAGACCGTGACCGGCTCGCCGACCACGTCGGTGATCTCGAAGGTCACGGGGTCGTCCGTGGGCAGGATGTTGACGTGGCCGCCGATGATCCGGACGCGCAACGCGACGATGCCGTCCAGGGTCTGGGTCGTCGGCCTGTCGACGGTCCAGTGTGACATCTGAGAGGTCCCTTCACTCGCTCCGTGTCTCTCACGATATGTCGCGAGTGGGGTGAACTCAAGATATGTCGTGGATCCTGGGGGTCGGTCCGGGATCCCTCGGGGCTGCCTCGGGGACGACCCCGAGCAGGGGTGGGGGCCGGGGGCCGGACACACGGAAAGGGCCCGGGTCCGCGCACGGACCCGGGCCCCCTGGCCGGTACTGCCTACTCGTCGTCCTCGTCGTCCAACCGGGCCAACCAGGTGGCCAGGCGGTCGACCGAGGTCTCGAACTCGGGGTTCAGGTCGGTGAACACCCGCAGCTGCTCGGAGAGCCAGGCGAAGCTGAACTCCTCCTCACCGCGGCGGTTCTCCAGTTCCTCGATCCCACGGTCTGTGTAGTACATGGTCCTCTTGTCACGGCCTCGCGGGCTCGGCCGGGGCTACGGGCGTCGGATGCCGGGGTGCTTCGTCCTCGTCCACGCCTGACGCTCGTTCCTCGCTCTCGGCTCGACTCCTCCTGCAGCACGCCGGCACGCCCTCTGCGTTTATCAGGGCCTCGCGGGCTCGGCCGGGCTCGGGGCGTACCGAGCCCGGCCCCCGCCCGTCCTACTCGGCGGGCGGGAACACCGTGTCCACCAGGGCCCGCTGCTCGGCCTCGTGACGCTTGGCCGAACCGGCGGCCGGGGACGAGGAGGCCGGACGCGAGATCCGGGTGAAGGGACGGTCGAGCTGCTCGGAGAAGACCAGAGCGACGAAGGGCCACGGACCCATGTTCGCCGGCTCCTCCTGCACCCACAGGACCTCGCCCGCGTTCGGGAAGGCCTTGAGCTGCTCGCGGATCTCCTCGATCGGCAGCGGGTAGAGACGCTCGGCACGGATGATCGCCGTGTGCTTGTCCCCGCTGGCCTTCCGGGCCGCGTCCAGGTCGTAGTAGATCTTGCCCGAGCAGAGCACGACGCGGCGCACCTGGTCCGGCTCGATCGAGTCGTCGCCGATCAACGGCTCGAAGTGGCCGTTGGTGAAGTCGGCGGCGGCCGAGACGGCGGCCTTGTTGCGCAGCAGCGACTTGGGCGTGAACACCACGAGCGGCCGCTCGAGCGGCGACTTGGCCTGCCAGCGCAGCAGGTGGAAGTAGCTTGCCGGGTTGCTCGGGTTGGCGACCGTCATGTTCTCCTGCGCGCACTGCTGCAGGAACCGCTCGATGCGGGCCGACGAGTGGTCGGGGCCCTGGCCCTCGTAGCCGTGCGGCAGCAGCAGGGTGACGCTGGAGCGCTGGCCCCACTTCTGCTCACCGGAGCTGATGTACTCGTCGATGATGGTCTGCGCACCGTTGACGAAGTCGCCGAACTGCGCTTCCCACATCACCAGCGACTCGGGCCGGGTCAGGGAGTACCCGTACTCGAAGCCCAGCGCCGCGTACTCGCTCAGCAGCGAGTCGTGCACGTGGTACTTCGTGGTGCCGTTGTCGAACTGCTTGAGCGGCGTGTAGGCCTCGCCGGTCTCGCGGTCCATGATCGTGGCGTGGCGCTGGGTGAACGTACCGCGGCGGCTGTCCTGACCGATCAGGCGCACCGGGTGGTCGTCCAGCAGCAGCGAACCGAAGGCCAGCAGCTCACCGGTGGCCCAGTCGATGGTGTCCTTCTCGACCATCTGTGCGCGGCGCGTGAGCTGCGGGGCCAGGCGCGGGTGCGCCGTGAAGCCCTCGGGCAGGCTGACCTGCGTGTCGATGACCCGCTTGACGGTCTCGTCGGAGATCGCGGTGTCGACCTTGGTGTGGTCGAGGTGCGACTCGGTGAAGACCTCGGGGCGCACGACCGAACCGGGCTCGACCGGCTTCTTCTCGACCTCGCGGGTCTCGGTGAAGGCGCGCTCGAGCTCGTTCTGGAAGTCGCGCAGGGCCTGCTCGGCCTCTTCCATCGTGATGTCGCCGCGGCCGACCAGGGCCTCGGTGTACAGCTTGCGGGTGGAGCGCTTGCTGTCGATCACGTCGTACATCAGCGGCTGGGTGAAGGCCGGGTTGTCGCCCTCGTTGTGACCACGGCGGCGGTAGCACACCAGGTCGATGACGACGTCCTTCTTGAACGCCTGACGGTAGGCGAAGGCCAGCTCGGCGACGCGGACCACGGCCTCGGGGTCGTCCCCGTTGACGTGGAAGATCGGGGCCTGGACCATCCGCGCCACGTCGGTGGCGTAGACGCTGGAACGGCTGTCGTTCGGCGAGGTGGTGAAGCCGACCTGGTTGTTCAGGACGACGTGCACCGTGCCGCCGGTGCGGTAACCGCGCAGCTGGGACAGGTTGAGCGTCTCGGCGACCACACCCTGGCCGGCGAAGGCCGCGTCACCATGGATGAGCAGCGGCAGCACGGTGAAGCCGTGCGGACCCTTGTCGAGCACGTCCTGCTTGGCGCGGACGATGCCCTCCAGGACCGGGTTGACCGTCTCCAGGTGAGAGGGGTTGGCGGCGAGGTTGATGTCGATCTTCTCGCCGTCGTAGGTCTCGAAGACGCCCTCGGTGCCCAGGTGGTACTTGACGTCACCGGAACCGTGCGAGCTGCGCGGGTCGAGGTTGCCCTCGAACTCGCCGAAGATCTGCCCGTAGGACTTGCCGCAGATGTTGCCCAGTACGTTGAGGCGGCCGCGGTGGGCCATACCGATGATGGCCTCGTCGAGCCCGGCCTTGGCGGCCTTGGTGATCACACCGTCCAACAGCGGGATCAGGGACTCGCCTCCCTCGAGGGAGAAGCGCTTCTGGCCCACGTACTTGGTCTGCAGGAAGGTCTCGAACGCCTCGGCGCTGTTGAGCCTGTGCAGGATGCGCAGCTGTTCCTCGCGGTCGAGCTTCTCGTGCTCACGCTCGACGTGCGCCTGGATCCACTCGCGCTCCTCCGGACTCTGGATGTGCATGTACTCGATACCCACTGTGCGGCAGTAGGTGTCGCGCAGCACGCCGAGCACGTCGCGGAGCTTCATGACCTGCTTGCCGCCGAAGCCCCCGGTCGGGAACTCGCGGTCGAGGTCCCACAGCGTCAGCCCGTGCTCGAGGACGTCGAGGTCGGGGTGCTTGCGCTGCTCGTGCTCCAGCGGGTTGGTGTCGGCCATGAGGTGGCCGCGCACACGGTAGGCGTGGATCAGCTCCTGGACCCGGGTGGTCTTGTCGAGCTGGGTGGCCGGGTTGACGTGGATGTCCTGCACCCAGCGGACCGGCTCGTAGGGGATCCTCAGGGACCTGAAGATCTCGTCGTAGAAGCCGTCCTCGCCCAGCAGGAGCTGGTGGATTCGGCGCAGGAACTCACCCGACTGCGCACCCTGGATGATGCGGTGGTCGTAGGTGGAGGTCAGCGTCATGACCTTGCTGATGCCGAGCTCGCTCAGGGTGTCCTGGGACGCGCCTTGGAACTCGGCGGGGTACTCCATGGCCCCGACGCCGAGAATGGTGCCCTGCCCGGGCATCAGGCGCGGCACGGAGTGCACGGTGCCGATGCCGCCGGGGTTGGTGAGGCTGATGGTGGTGCCCTGGAAGTCAGGCACGCCCAGCTTGTTGTTGCGGGCCTTGCGGACCAGGTCCTCGTAGCCGCTCCAGAACTCCGCGAAGTCCATTTCCTCGGCGGCCTTGATGGAGGGCACGACCAGCTGACGGGAACCGTCGCCCTTCTGCAGGTCGATGGCCAGGCCGAAGTTGACGTGCTCGGGCTTGGCAACACCCGGCTTGCCGTCGACCTCGACGTAGGAGTAGTTCATCTCCGGCATGGCCGCGAGGGCCTTGGTCATCGCGTAGCCGATGATGTGCGTGAAGGAGACCTTCCCGCCTCGGGCACGCCGGAGGTGGTTGTTGATGACGATGCGGTTGTCGAACATGAGCTTGACCGGGACCGCGCGCACACTGGTCGCGGTCGGCAGCTCGAGACTGGACTCCATGTTGGTGGCCGTGCGCGCCGGAGCGCCGCGCAGGCGCTCGCGCTTCACGCCGTCCTCGTCGCCCGAGGCGGCGGGGGCCTTGTCCTTGGTGTCCTTCTTCGGCGCGGGGCTCTTGGCTGGGGCCTTGTTCTCGTTCTGCGTCTTCGCAGCACCCCCACTCTTCGAGCCGGCCGACTCCGCGGGCTTGTAGTCCGCGAAGAAGTTCCACCAGGCCTTGTCAACGGAGTTCCGGTCGTTCAGGTACTTCTGATAAAGCTCCTCGACCAACCACTCGTTCGGGCCGAAATCTGTCAGGGGTTGAGACGCCTGAGACGACACGGCGGAGATCGCCCACTTCCGCAGCTCGCTTGTGAATGTGAATGACGACGGGTGGCTGTCTGGCCGGCCGGGCTCAGAACGCAGGGTTGTCCCCGCACCGGCGGGGAGGCATCCGACCTGGCCAGCACTCGTCGGGTACCAGGCTACTTGTACCTGCCTCCCGTACGGGAACGCGGCCGGTGGGAAAACTGGGAGATAGGCAACAATCTTTCACACCAACATGCACGGAGCGCATGCGCACGGGCACGCTGCGCAGATAATTTGACCCTTTTGTCGGGTTTCCTGGCTGTGCAGTCGTGTGAAGGCTGTGTCCTCGTTCGGCCGGTCGGGGTGTGTGGGGTTACACCGTCCTCTGTCCCGCGCACGTGCAAGCAACCGTCGGTCCGGAGCGCCGGGCAGTGGCGAAACACCGGCAGTGCGCCTCGCACCCGTACGGATGTGTGTGCTCTGCCGGGTTTCCCCACGCCGTGGCGGCCCACCTGCCTACGATCGCGGTACGAACACCGTAAGTGAACGGGTGGGGAGGCCCATGCGCGGGCTCGGGGAACTCGAAGCAGCCATCATGGACGCACTGTGGCGTGCGGAGGGGCCGATGTCGGTGCGCCAGGTGCGCGAGACCATGGTCTACGACCGCGACATCGCCTACACGACCGTCATGACCGTTGCCAACATCCTCTTCCACAAGGGGCTGCTCGACCGGGAGAAGGTCGGCCGCGCCTGGCTGTACTGGACCCGCGAGACCCACGCCGAGTACACCGCCCGGGTCATGGACGAGGTGCTGAGCACCGGCCCCGATCCCGGCGCGACCCTGCGCAGTTTCGTGGAGCGCCTCAGCGACGAGGACATGGTGCGCTGCCAGCGCGTGATCGGCCAGATCCGAGACCGCCGAGGCATCCCGGGTTGATCCCTCAGCCTCGCCGCCGGAGCCTGCGCACGCTCGGCACGGCCGCCGCCGCGAACGTGGCCAGCAGCGTCGCCGACGCCACCAGCGCCAGCGCCCGTCCGGGACCCGAGCCCTCAGCCACCGGGCCGATCGCGATCTGGCCCACCGGCATCGCCACGAACGATCCCAGCGCGTCGTAGGAGTAGACCCGCGACAGGCGTTCCTGCGGCACGTTCTCCTGCACCGACACCTCCCAGGCCACGACGAACTGCTCGACCGCCACCCCGGCCACGAACATCGCCGCGAACAGCAGCGGCAGTGGTGACGGCCCCATGAGGGCGAAGAACGGCACGGTCTGCACCGTCACCAGCGCCGTCCCGTACAGCAGGGCTCGGCGCGGCTGCCACCGGGCCGCCAGGACCCCGCCGATCAGCAGGCCGACGCTGTTGGCCGCCATCAGCAGGCCCCACGCCGTGCGGCCGAACGTCTCGTCGGCGACCCCCGGGCCCAGCACGGTCGTGGCCGCCGCCCACCCGGCGTTGACCACCATGAACTGGAGCACGACCACCCACACCCAGGTCCGGGCCGTGAACTCGCTCCACCCCTCCCGCAGGTCGGTGAGCACGTCGGCGCCACCGGACGCGCCCTCGGCACCGGGCACCTTCAGGAGGAGGAAGACCGCACCCGCCGCCGCGAACATCAGCGCGTCCACAGCGATGGCCCACCCCGGTCCGACGAGACCGACCACGACACCGCCGATGGACATGCCCGAGAGCATTCCGCCGTGCTTGACGATCCCGATCAGGGCGTTGGCCTGCCGCAACAGGCGGTACGGGACGGTCTGCGGCGTCAGAGCGGCCGAGGCCGGCAGGTTCGCCGCGGCGGCGGCCCCGTTGACCAGGCTCAGCGCCACCATCAACGGCAACGACGCGGTCCCGGTGAGCAGCGCGATGGCCAACAGTCCCTGCGTTCCGGCCGCGAGCGCGCACGCGCCCCGCAGCACCAGCGCGCGCGGGAGGCGGTCGGCGATCACTCCGCCCAACAGCAACAGGGAGACGTTGGCGATCGAGCGCGCCCCGACCACCAGGCCGACCTGTGCGAGCGAGCCGGTGACGTCCAGGACCGCGAAGGACAGTGCCACCCCCGCCATCCCGTTGCCGAAGAGCATGAGACCCCGGCCGAGTGCGAGCGCGCGGAACGGTCCGTACGCCAGAGGTGCGGCGATCCCCGGACCGCCGAGAGCCCGTGCCATCCCCGCCCCTTCCGCCGACCGGGGGCACGATGCCTCGCCGCCGCGCCCGCGTCAACGGGTTTTCCACCCGTGCACGCGGGTCAGGTGAGGATCCAGCTCCGGCCCTCGGCGGCGAGCTTCTCCACGAGGGTGGCGCTGTCGTGCTCCTTGGCGAACAGGTGCTCGGGGCGGGTGATGGGCACAGCCCACAGCCAGTGCACGGGGTCGCCCTGGAAGCTCAGCCCCGACAGGTCCGGCGGGGTAGGGCCACCGGAGAGCGCAGCCGGGTCGGAGAGCAGCAGCACCGCGCCGGCCCCGCCCCGCATCGCGCGGTCCTCGTCGTTGTCCAGCCACTTGACCGTGTGCCCGTGGCCGAACCAGGTCACCGCACGCCAGGGAAAGGCACCGATCCACCGGAAGACCCGCGCCGCCTGGTGCGCGGGCATCGTCGTGGCAAGCGCCAGCTCCACGCGCGCGTACGCGGAGGTGTCGGCCATGTAGCGGTCCAGGGTGGGCATGCGCTGGCCGCACATCCCGACCGTCGACAGGATCGTGTACGGGCGCTCGGCCGTCGCGGGCCGCTCCGAGACGCGCAACAGCGGGGGATGGCCGTCCGAGACGTCCCAGTAGTGGCCCGGGCCGCCTGCGGTGCGGTTGAGGTGGCTCAGCACGGTGCGCTGGACACTCCGCCAGGCACCCGAGGCGCGGCGCCAGTCCCAGTAGGCCTCGGCGTGAACCACCCGGGGCCACAGCTGCTCGCGCACGGAATCCAGTTCCCACGCGTACGGGCTTCGGCCGATCGCCTCACGTGCGTACCCGGGGAGGCCGCTGTCGGCCTCGGCCCAGCCGGGAATGACGGCTAGCAGCCCCTCCTCGTCGACCAGCGCCACACCGTCGCCCTCCTCGAACCACACCGCCCGCAGGCACGACGGGTAGAACCGGGGACGTCCCGGTGGGTGCTTGGTGTGGGCCTCGGGCATCAGCGGTGCCCGGCCCTCGAAGAGGCCGCCCGACTCGTCGACGACGGGCGCCACCTCGTGGTTGGCCAGCCACACGGGCACGCGGATGCGCCCGCGCGCGTCCAGTAGGTAGGCGGCAGTGGTGTGGGAATCGCACTCCACGACGACTCTGCGGCTCTGGTAGGGGCTGATCTCGTCGAGAAGGACGTCGATCCCTGTCACCGGCCCTCCCACGTGCCGCTCCCGTGTTGTCGACCAACGGCGACGAAACCCCGGCGGGTGTCGTCCGCGCAGTGCGTAGAATCGACGGTAGTGCCCTGACAGGCGGAGCCGTACTGCGGCCGCGTATAGGTCGTATAACGACCAGAACCGCCGCCGCTTCGCGCCGGGCCCCGACCATCGACTCCACGTCCTACGGATTCCTATGCCCGCCGAGCTCAACTTCGTCGCCCCTCCCCGCGCCAAGCCGCCCCGGCACCTGGCCGACCTCAGCCCCGACGAGCGGGCCGAGATCGTCCGTGACCTGGGGGAGAAGCCCTTCCGCGCCAAACAGCTCGCCAAGCACTACTTCGGCGGCCTCGAGTCCGACACCGAGCAGATGACCGACCTGCCCACCGGTTCGCGCGAGGCGCTCGGAGAGGCACTGCTGCCCACTCTGCTGACACCTGTCAGGCACGTGACCACGGACAACGGGATGACCCGCAAGACTCTGTGGAAGGCGTTCGACGGGGTGATGTTCGAGTCGGTGCTCATGCGGTACCCCGACCGCGTCACCCTGTGCATCTCGTCGCAGGCCGGGTGCGGCATGAACTGCCCGTTCTGCGCCACCGGCCAGGCCGGGCTCACTCGCAACCTCTCCACGGGCGAGATCGTCGACCAGGTCGTCTCGAGCGCGCGCGACCTTGCCCGCGGTGACGTCGCAGGCGGCCCCGGGCGCATCAGCAACATCGTTTTCATGGGCATGGGCGAGCCCCTGGCCAACTACAAGCGCGTGTTGCAGACCGTGCGCCGCATGACCGACCCGGTTCCCGAGGGCATGGGCATCTCGCAGCGCGGTGTGACCGTCTCCACCGTCGGCCTGGTTCCGGCCATCAACAAGCTCATCGACGAGAAGATGCAGGTGCGCCTCGCGATCTCCCTGCACGCCCCCGACGACGAGCTGCGCGACGAGCTGGTCCCGGTCAACAACCGGTGGAAGGTCGACAAGGTTCTCGACTCCGCCTGGCGCTACGCCGGCATGACCGGCCGCCGCGTGTCCATCGAGTACGCGCTCATCAAGGACATCAACGACCAGGCCTGGCGCGCCGACCTGCTCGGCAAGCTCCTCAAGGGCCACCTGGTGCACGTCAACCTCATCCCGCTCAACCCCACGCCGGGGTCGAAGTGGACGGCCTCGCGCCCCGAGGACGAGGCGGAGTTCGTGCGGCGCCTGAAGTCGCACGGGGTCTCGGTCACCATCCGTGACACGCGGGGCCAGGAGATCGACGGCGCCTGCGGGCAGCTCGCCGCCGCCGAGGACTGATCCCTCCGTGGCCGAGGCCGGACTGGCCCTGCTCGTGGCGGCGGTGTCCGGTCTGGTCCCGCTCATCAACATCGAGCTGTACCTCGTGGGCGCCGTCGTCGCTGTGGACGACGGTGCTCTCGTCGCGATGGCGGTGGCAGCGGGTCTGGGGCAGACCCTGGGCAAACTGCCCTACTACTACGTGGGCCGCGGCTCGCTCGAGATCCCGTGGTTCAAGCGGCGTGCGCGCACCCCGGGGAAGTGGGCGGCGCGGGCCGAGGCCTGGCGGGCCCGTGCCGAAGACAGTCCGGTCTGGGGCATGGGCCTGCTGGCTGTGAGCTCCCTGGTGAGCGTGCCGCCGTTCATGGTGGTGTCGGTACTGGCCGGGGTGGTGCGGATGGGACCGGTGGCGTTCTGCACCGTCACCCTCCTCACCCGCACTGCCCGTTTCCTCGTGGTGGTGTTCGCCCCCGCCTGGGCGCTGTCGGTGCTGCCCGCCTGAACGGCCGGCGGCCCGGAGCCCTTCAGAGCACCTCATCGGCCAGGCGCACGAAACCGTCCACGACCTCCGGACCGTGCACCATGGCCGGATCGTTGTGGCCGGTGCCGGGCAGCACGACCTCTTCGACAAGGTCCGGCACGGCCTCGGCCACAGCGTGGCTCTGCTCGGCCGGTACCACCGTGTCTGTCTCCCCGATCGCCACGCTGACCGGAAGGTCCAGGTCGGCCACGGTCTCCTGAACGAGGTAGCTGTCGCGCAGCATGGCCTCGGGAACCATCGGGTAGTGCGACCCGGCCATGTCCGCCAGGGAACTGAACGGAGACCTCAGGAACAGTCCCGCCGGCGGCTCCTCCACGGCCAGATTCGTGGCCACGCCCGCGCCCAGGCTTTCGCCCCAGTACAGGATCCTGTCGCTGTCGTGGCCGTGCTCGCGCAGCACGTCCAGCCCGGCCCGGGCATCGGCGGTCAGCCCGGGTTCGGTGGGTTCTCCCTCGTTGCCGCCGAAACCCCGGTAGTCGAAGACGAGCACGGAGAACCCCTCCTGTGCCAGGGCCTGCGCCAGAGGAGCACGGCTCTCCCGGTTGCCTGCGTTGCCGTTGGTCACCAGGACGGCAGCGTCGCGGTCCTCTCCGGTCGAGGGCACGTACCACCCGCCGAGTTCCAGGCCGTCGTCGGTGTGGAGCACGACGTCCTCGGCGCCCGGAACGACGTCACCGGCCGGCGGCGGTTCGCCCCCGCTGGGGAGGTAGACGGCGGAGCGTTGCCCGCCCCAGACCAGGCCGCCCAGCAGCACCACCGCGCCGCTGAGCACGGCCGCGGAGATGACGACGGTGCGCATACGACGTCGGGGTCGGGAGGGCGTGGGGGAGTCCATGGGGGATCTCCTTTCCTACGGCGTCACCGCCACGGTAAGCGCCCCGTGCTCAGGGCCCGGCGGTGGGTCAGGATGTGACCAGGTCGCGGCGGCCGAACGCAGCCAGGCCCACGGCCCCGGCCACGACCACCGCACCCAGGTACAGCAGGAACGGTGCCGCGTCGAACTCGTCCGTGGGAAGCGTGGGCAGGATCTCGAAGGCGCTCACGCGCATGGCAGCGTCGGGCAGACCGAGCAGGCCCCCGAGCATGGTCGCGAACACGCTGTAACCCAGCCATGCCCACACGAGCGGGATCCACCGCGGCGCCGTGCCGAACAGCAGCGCGACCAGCGCACCGAAGGCCAGCGCAGCCGGGAGCCCGGCAAGGGCCGCCCCGCTCATCCGCCCGGTCCACGCGCCGTCCTCGAGCGTCACCGCGGTTCCCAGCCCCAGGCCGAGGCCGCCGACCACCGTGATCAGCGCCGTGGCCAGCACGGCGACCAGCAGCGCGGTGCCCAGCCAGCGTGTGCGCCCCACGGCGGTGGACAGCACCATCTCGGCCCGTCCGGCGCTCTCCTCCGCCCGCGCCCGCAGCACCGACAGCGCGCCGAACGCGCCGGCGCCCATGAGCACGTACAACCCGATGGTGCCGAGGAAGCTGCCGACGAGGTCGTCGGTGTCGCCGCCGAGGATCACCGCGAGGTCCGGGTTGGAGTCGATCATCGTCTCCACCTCCGGCGCCAGCGTCCCGAACGACAACGCGAGTACGAACACCGCGGCCGACCACGTGAGTACTGCCCCGCGCTGCTGGTGCAGGTGCAAAGAGAACATTCCGCGCAGCAGTGGTCCGGCCCCGGCGGGTCCGGGGCGGGTGGCGATCAGTCCCGCACCGAGGTCGCGGCGGCCTGCCAGGATGTGGGCGAGCACGAACAGCACCGCGGCGGCGGCCGGGTACAGAGCGAGGGGCCACCACTCGAGCCCGTCGAAGGGCCGCGTCTGCTGTACCCACGCGAACGGGGAAAGCCACGAGAGAGCGTTGCCGCCTGGTTCGGAGACGTCGCCGACCACGCGGGCCATGAAGAGAACCCCGACCACGAGGAAGGCCGTCCCTGCCGCGGTCCGGCCGTGCTCGGAGATCTGCGTGCACACGGCGGCCACGACGGCGAAGACCACCCCGGCCAGCCCGATCCCCAGCCCGTAGGCGAGGGAGTCGGCGGCGGTGAGCCCGTAACCGGCCATCGACGCGAAGACGAGCGCGCCGATGAGCAGGTCGGCGGCCGCGGCGGTGATCAGCGCCGCAGCGGGCTGGGCGCCGGACCCGACCGGGGCGGCCCGCAGGAGCTCCGCCCGGCCGCTCTCCTCCTCGGCGCGGGTGTGGCGCACCACGTGCAGCACGTTGAACACCGCGAGCGCGATGAGCAGGGTCATGGTCAGCTCGTTCACCAGCATCGGGCCGAGCTGGTAGTCGTCGAGGCCGTATCCGGGCCCGCCGAAGACGATCCCGGTCGGGGTGTCCATGAGCGCGGCCCGGCCCTGGCGTTCGGCGTCGGTGGTGAACATGTCGTCCAGGGCGGGGATCGACCCTGCGACCGTGGCCGTCAGCGCGATCACCCACACCGACAGGCGCAGGCGGTCCCGGCGCAGGACGAAACGGATCAGGTGCCCGGTCCCTGCGAGGGCGTTCATGAGGTCTCACCCCCGTGGCCGTTCCCGGCACCGGCCGGCTCCTCGCCGTAGTGGCGCATGAACAGCTGCTCGAGCGAGGGCGGGTTGCTCACCAGCGAACGCACACCCAGTGAGGACAGGTGCCGTACGACGCCGTCGAGGTGGTCGTGATCCGCCTCGAGGGTGACCCGGTCGCCGTCCACGGCCAGGTCGTGCACCCCTTCCACATCCGCCAGGCGGGACGGATCGCCGTCCACGGTGGCGCGCACCGACGAGCGGGTCAGGTGCCGCAGGTCGTCCAGGGTCCCGGCCTCGACCGTGCGTCCCTGCCGGATGATGGTCACCGTGTCGCACAGCTTCTCCACCTCCGACAGGATGTGGCTCGAAAGCAGCACCGTGCGCCCCTCCGCCTTCGCCTCCAGCACGCACTCGGTGAAGACCGCCTCCATGAGCGGGTCCAGGCCCGAGGTCGGCTCGTCCAGGACCAGCAGTTCGGCACGTGAGGCCAACGCGGCCACCAGAGCGACCTTCTGCCGGTTGCCCTTGGAGTAGGTGCGGGCCTTCTTGGACGGGTCGAGCTCGAAGCGTTCGGTGAAGGCGCGGACCCGCTCGCGGTCAAGGCCGCCGCGCAGCCGTCCGAGCAGGTCTACGGCCTGACCGCCGGTCAGGTTGGGCCACAGGGACACGTCTCCCGGGACGTAGGCCAGGCGCCGGTGCAGCGCCACCGCGTCGCGCCAGGGATCGCCGCCGAGCAGGCGCACCCGACCGGCGTCGGCCCTGAGCAGGCCCAGCAGGATCCGGATGGTCGTGGACTTGCCCGAGCCGTTGGGCCCGAGAAAACCGGACACCTGACCGGTGCGCACGGTGAGATCGAGCCCGTCGAGGGCCCGGAAGCGGCCGAAACTCTTGTCGACGCCGCGCACGTCGACGGCGTTCGGATCGGTTATCGCTGTGGACATGGTGACTCCGTTCGGGTCGTCAGTCGGCGTCGGCCCCGGCGCTGCCCTCGGCGTCGGCCCCTCCGTCGGCGTGGGCGATGTAGGTGTCCAGGAGTGTGCGGTCGATGAGCACGGGCTCGGTGTAGGACTCCAGCGCCGGGAGCATGTACGCCTCGATCCACTCCTGCATCACCCGTCCGAAGTCGGGCTCGGTGCCGGGGTGGTGCAGGGTCGTGTGCAGCATGAGCGAGCCGAGGGAGCTCGAGGTCAGGTAGCGGGCGCGGGCGGCGGGGTCGCGGCTGGGCGCGACGGTCCCGGCCTCCACGCCGACGGCCATGAAGCGTTCGACGTCCTCGACCATCAGCTCGAAGAACTCTGCCGCCAGGGCCCCGCCCGATTGCAACGAGCGCAGCACGTAACCGAGTACGGGCGCGTAGTGCTCGATCTCAGCCATCTGCTGGAGCATGAATGTGCCGGAGGCTCCCTCGAAGGTCTGTGTCTTGACCTCGGTGATGACGCCGCGCACGTGGGTGTCGCACTCCTCGCGCAGCCGCGCCTTGCTCCCGAAGTGGTGGATGACCAGGCCGGGAGAGATCCCGGCGTGCTCGGCGATGGTGCGGACCGAGACCGAGAACCCCTCGCGGGCGAAACACTCCACGGCCCCGTCGCGGATGCGGGCCCGCGTGGTGAGGTCGCCCCGTGATGCTGAACTCATGTTCAATACATTAAACACTTATTCAGGCTGCTGGCAAGGGTGCGGACGGGCGCGGTCGTACACTCGGGGCACGGCGCCCCCGGGAGTGTGCGCTCTCAGAGGCGGCCCGCGGGTGCCACCGACACCGACGAGGAGAGGCACCGATGACGCAGGTAGCGGTCGCGCAGTTCGCCCCCGGCGAGGACAAGGACGAGAACGCCCGTTCGGTGGCGCAGCTGACGGCGCGAGCAGCGGCCGAGGGGGCCGAGGTCGTGCTGCTGCCCGAGTACGCCATGTTCACCGCCTCCCGCACCGACCGGCGTTACGTCGAGGCGGCCGAGCCGCTGGACGGCCCCTTCGTCACCGCCGCGGCCGAGACCGCCCGGCGCGAGGGTGTGTACGTGGTGCTGGGCGTGAACGAGGCGGATGAGGGGGCGCAGGCCACCCACTTCACCAACACCCTCGTCGCGCTGTCCCCGAAGGGTGAGCGGGTCGCGCTCTACCGCAAGATCCACCTCTACGACGCCTTCGGGGTGCGCGAGTCCGAGGTGGTCGCCCCCGGAGCCATCGAGGAGCCGGAGACTTTCACTGTCGGCGGTGTCACCTTCGGCCTGCAGACCTGCTACGACCTGCGCTTCCCCGAGGTGACGCGGCGCATCGCCGACGCCGGGGTGCACGTCCTGCTGCTGGCTGCCCAGTGGGTGCCCGGCCCGCTCAAGGAGGACCACTGGCGCACGCTGGCCCGGGCCCGCGCGATCGAGAACACCGTCTACGTCGCGGCGGCGGGTCAGCCGGCGCCCAGGGGTGCGGGCAACAGCATGGTCATCGACCCCATGGGGACCCCCGTCTCCGCCTTGGGTGAGGAGACCTTCGCGGTCAGTACGGCCCGGGTTTCGGCCAGCAGGGTTGAGGAGGTTCGGGTCACGAACCCGGCCCTGGAACTGCGCCGATTCTCGGTGATCCCGAACGGGTAGATCCGGGCCCTAACGGGTACTCCCGGGGAGAAAATTCGGACAAATAGTGCGTATTTTCCCTGGCCTCAGGGGGCTTCCCAGGGTTCATTACTAAGGGTTATGCTTTCCACGCACGGAGTGATTTGGATCGGTCCACACCCTTCCAGGTGCTGAGTGCACCTGAACGAAAATGAGCCGGTGGCAATCGGCCCGCCAGACTGTCCTAAACCACGGGGGGAGCAGGGACATTGCGCGGAACGAGCACGTTGTGCGAACCGGACACGGGGTCCGGCGGCGCAGCAGACCTCTACGTCTACGACCCGGAAACGTTGAGCACGGCGCAGTGCATGGGGGATGCCTGCGCCGTGTGCCACGTCCAGTGGCCGCGGCCCCGAACGGTCCTGGGCGCGCTGCCGGACGGGGGCAGGGTCCTGGGGTGCGGTGAATGCGCCGAGCTCATGGGGCTGGCCCCGCGCTCGCGTACGGCCCACGCACTCACGGCCGTGCGTTGACGGTGTGAGGCACAGCCCGCAGGCGGGCGGAAGAAGGGCCGTGTCCCGGCCCCCGGGGGAGCCGGGGACCGGGACACGGCTGTGGGCACACCCGCTTCCATGGGGAGGAGGGGAATTGAGCGTGCCTCTCCGGGATGGTCCGAGCTGCGCCCGCGTGCGGGCGCACCACCACACAATACTGCGTGTGGCGCGCCCCAGACCCACGGTGAGACAGATTCGGGCCGAATTTTCCGGCGCGGAGTTCAGCCGTTGGTCGGAAAACCCAGATCCACACCGTCGGACGGACGCTTCGACGGGTCCGACCAGCGGGCCGTGACCGCCTTGGTCCTGGTGTAGAAGTGCACGCCCTCCGTTCCGTGTACGTGGGAGTCGCCGAACAGCGACTGCTTCCAACCCCCGAAGGAGTAGTAGGCCATCGGTACCGGGATCGGGACGTTGATCCCCACCATCCCCACCTGCACCTCGCTCTGGAAACGCCGCGCGGCGCCCCCGTCCTTGGTGAAGACGGCCGTGCCGTTGCCGTAGGGGTTGTCGTCCAGGAGCTGCAGCGCCTCCTCGTAACCGCTCACCCGCACCACGCTCAGCACCGGGCCGAAGATCTCGTCGCGGTAGCAGGCCATCGATGACGTGACGTGGTCGAGCACGGACGGGCCCAGCCAGAACCCTTCCGAGGCCCCGCCCAACACCGGGTGGACCCGCCCGTCAACAGCCAGGGTGGCCCCTTCCTCGACGCCCGAGTCCAGGTACGAGACGACCTTGTCGCGGTGCTCACGGGTCACGAGCGGGCCCATCTCGCTGCGGTCGTCGTCGCCGGGCCCCACCATCAGGCGCGAGACCCGTTCACGGATGCGCGCCACGAGTTCCTCGGCGACCGAGTCCACGACCGCGACCGCGGAGATGGCCATGCACCGCTCGCCGGCCGAACCGAAGCCGGCCGAGACCGCCGCGTCCGCCGCCTGGTCCAGGTCGGCGTCGGGCAGCACGACCATGTGGTTCTTCGCGCCGCCGAGCGCCTGCACGCGCTTCCCGTGGTCGGTGGCGGTGCGGTACACGTACCGGGCGATGGGTGTGGAACCGACGAAGCTCACCGCGGAGACGTCCCGGTGCTCCAGCAGTGCGTCGACCGCGGCCTTGTCGCCGTGGACCACGTTGAACACCCCCTCGGGCAGGCCCGCCTCGGCCCACAACCCGGCCAGCAGCAGCGATGCCGACGGGTCCTTCTCACTGGGCTTGAGCACGAACGTGTTCCCGCACGCGATCGCCACGGGGAACATCCACAGCGGCACCATCGCCGGGAAGTTGAACGGCGTGATCCCCACGGCCACACCGACCGGCTGATGCACCGACCAGGCGTCCACACCGCGCGAGACGTTCTCGGAGAACCCGCCCTTGAGCAGGTGCGGGATCCCGCAGGCGAAGTCGACGACCTCCAGGCCGCGTTCGACCTCGCCCAGCGCGTCGGAGAAGACCTTGCCGTGCTCGGAGCTGATGGCGGAGGCCAGCTTCTCGCGATCGCGGTGCAGCAGTTCACGGAACCGGAAGAGGGTCTTGACCCGCTGCGACAGCGGGGTGTCGCGCCACGACGGGAAGGCGGCCCGTGCGGCCGCCACCGCCGCGTCGACGTCCTTGGGCCCGGCCATCTCGACCTCACCGGTGATCTGTCCCGACGCCGGGTTGTACACCGGGCCCCGGTGGCCGTCCGCGCTCTCCTGCGCCGCCCCGCCGATCCAATGGGTGACGTGCTTGTCCATGGTGTCCTCGCTTCGCGTGGGGTGATCGGGTTTCAGGACGCGGCGCCGGTGTCGACCGAGCGCACGGCGTCCAGGAGGATGTCGCGGCCCTCGGCGGCGTCGGCGTCCGACAGCGTCAGTGGCGGCGCCATGCGCAGGACGTTGCCCTGGAGCCCGCCCTTGCCGACCAGAAGCCCCCGCTCGCGGGCGGCTTCGAGTACCTGCCCGGCCAGCGCGGGGGAGGGGCCGCCGGTGGCGGGATCGGCCATCTCGATTGCGAACATCAGGCCCTTGCCACGCACGTCCTTGACCGAGTCCAGCTCACGCAGGGCCAGAAGCCCGTCCAGGAGCGTGGTGCCCTGGCGCAGTGCGTTGGACTGCAGGTCGTGGTCGAGCACGTACTTCAGGGTCGCGCGGGCCGCGGCGGTGGAGACCGGGTTCCCGCCGAAGGTGGCCACACCCAGTGCGGGCAGACCGTCCATGAGGTCGCCGCGTGCGACGACGCCGCCGATCGCGAACCCGTTGCCCAGGCCCTTGGCGAAGGTCATCGCGTCCGGGGTCACTCCGTGGTTGTCGATGCCGAAGAACCCGGTCCCGGTGCGGCCCCAGCCGGTCTGGACCTCGTCGGAGATCATGAGGATCCCGTGCTCGTCGAGGACCTCCTTGTAGGCACCCAGGAGGCCGTCCGGCGGCATCTGGAATCCGTTCACCCCCTGCACCGGCTCGGCGATCATGCACGCGACCTTCGGGGAGGCCGTGGCGAGCACGTCGCGCAGGTCGGCCACGCACGCATCGATGTATTCGCGCTCGCTCATGTGCCGGAACGCGGGCGAGGCGTGGTCGGTCCCGTGCAGGTAGTGCACGTTCAGCGGCGACAGAGACGAGTTCTTCCACGCCCGGTTCCCGGTCACCGCGACGGTGCCGAATGAGCGCCCGTGATAGCTCCCGCGCAGCGCCAGCACCTCGTCGCTGCCGCGCGCGTGGGTGGCCAGCAGCAGTGCGGTCTCGTTGGCCTCGGTGCCGGAGTTGGTGAAGAAGACCTTCGCGTCGGGGATCCCCGAGAGCTCGGCGATCTGCTCGGCGAGTTCGACCTGGTGGCGGATGAGGTACAGGGTCGAGGTGTGCGCGACCCCCGTCGCGATCTGGGCCTCGACCGCCTCGCGCACCTCGGCCACGTCGTAGCCGAGCATGTTGGTCACGATCCCGGTGAAGAAGTCGAGGTAGGAGCTGCCTTCGGAGTCGGTGACACGCGCCCCCTTGCCGCCGGTGATCTCCAGCGGCGACTCGTAGTAGAGGGGCATCCAGGAGGGCAGGACCGCGCGGTGGCGCGAGTGGAGTTCGGACATGGCCCCAGTCTCGCCCGGCGTCCCCGGCTTGGCCAGAACCACCATGTTGACAACATGCTGGGCTGATTTACATGCTGTAAAAGTGCTTCCCACCCTCGCCGAGGTCCTCGAACTTCCTGCCCTTCAACGTGCCCGGCCCCGTGTGGTCGTGGGCCGTGACCGCCTCGACGTCCCTGTCCGCTGGGTCCACATCGCCGAGGTCACCGACCTGGCCCACCTGCTGCGCGGTGGTGAACTCGTACTCAGCACCGGCATCGCCATGCCGGACGACCCCGACGCCCTGCGCCGCTACATCGACGATCTCGCCGCCGCCGGGGCCAGCGGCATCGCCGTCGAACTCGGCCGCAAGTACCACGCCGAACTCCCCGAGGCCTTCCGCGAGGCCGCCCGCTCGGCCGGTCTGCCCGTCGTCCTGCTCGACCGCGAGGCCCGCTTCGTCGAGATCACCGAGGCCGTGCACGTGCGGGTGGTCAATGAACAGCTCGAGGAACTGCGCGAGTCCGACCACCTGCACTCGGTCTTCACCCGGCTCTCCGTCGAGGGCGCCGACACCGGGCGCATCCTCGCCGAGGTCGCCCGCATCTCCGGCTGCCCCGTGGTGCTGGAGAACCTCAGCCACCAGGTGCTGGCCTGCGACCTCAACGGCGAGGACCCCGGAACCCTCTTGACCTCCTGGGAGAGTCGCTCACGAGCCGTGCGCACCGGCAACCGGACCGTCCACGTACCCTCCAGCGGC
>NZ_ANBF01000033.1 GCF_000341025.1 Nocardiopsis salina YIM 90010
CACCACCCTCGCCCTGGGTCGCCTGCTCGAACGCCACCAGGAGAGCCTGGAACGCCAGACCCACCGAACGATCATCGCCGGGATCCTCGACCGTGCCTACTCCGACCCCGAGGAGGCCCTCGTGCGCGCCCGCGCCGTCGGGGTACCCCTGCAGGGCCGCGAACTCGTCGGGCTCGTGCTGCGCCTACGAGAGAGCGGCACCGGGCTGGCCGCCGAGGCCCGACTGTCCGACACCGCCGAGGGCGCCGCCCGCGCCTGCCGCGCACTGCGCCTGCCGGCGCTGGTCGGTTCCCTCGACGACCTGCGTGTGGGAATCCTGCTCGCTCTGCCCGACCGCGGCCGCCTCGAGACCACGCTCCACATGCTCGCCGACCGGATCCACGGCATGCTCGGTGACAACGCGGTCCTGGCCGTGGGATCGACCGCCGACGGGGTGCGCGAGGTCCGGCGCTCCTTCCTCGAAGCGCGCCAGGTAGGTGACGTCGCCCTGCGCCAGAGCGACCGCCGTCCCTTCTACCGCCTGCCGGACCTGCACCTGCGCGGACTCCTGCACCTGTTCCGTGAGGACGAGCGCCTGCAGACCTACGTCGAACGCGAACTCGGCCCGCTCCTGGAGTACGACGACCGGCACGGCGGCGACCTCACCGAGATGCTCCGCCACTACCTGGACTCGGGACGGAACAAGGCCCGCGCGGCCGCCCGCGCCCACCTGTCGCGACCCGCCTTCTACGAACGCCTGCGCCGTATCGCCAACGTGCTGGACGCCGATCTGGAGTCGGTGGAAACCTCCCTTTCCCTGCACGTGGCGCTGTGGTCGCTGGACGCCCTGCGCGACGCCCCCTGAACCGCCGCCCGCACGAAATGGTGCACCGGTTTTCCCGTTCCCCGGGTCCCCGGCCGCGCCGTCCACGACAATGGAGCGGATCCGGACTTTGAGTAACCACCTGATCACCCGATCGGGGGTGGGGGAGCGGCTGTGCGGTCACTGCAGGACCACGAGGACACCATCACGGAAGACACCACCGCTGCACCCGGCGGGCCGCCGGCGCCGACCGGGCGCTCCGGGGTGGGTGTTGCCTCGCTGCGCTGGAAACCCTCCGTGGACCGAAGCGGGGTGTGCTCGTTCCTGGCCTACCTGCGCACCTGTGTGCGCCGTGAGGCCGTGCACCACCACGTCGTGCTCGAGGACCAGATCGACACCGACGTGAGCGCCTGCCTGCCGGCCGGCCCGGAACCGCTGTTCAGCGGCGCCGCCGAGACCCTGGGGTCCGACCCTGCCACCGCGCGTGTGGCACGGTGCGCCGGCCGCTACGGGCAGTCGCTGCGGTACGGCTACCCGCTGGTGCTCACCGGAGAGGGGCACGACCGCGTCGCGCTGCCGCTGCTGACCGTCGACGTGCGGACCGTTGACGAGACCGGGGCGCCTGTGCGCTCAACGGCACCCGGAGCCCGGATGCGCGCCGTCGGCCCGCCCGACCTCAACGCCGCGCTCCTGTCCCGGCTGGGTATCACCGACCCCGAGGACCTCTTCGAACTCCGTGCCCGCCTGCGCGCGGGGGGACCGGGTGATGCCCGGCGTCCCGCCGCCGTCGGCGAGCTGCTCGGGAAGGTGCGCAGCCTGCTCTCACGCCTGGAGATCGAACGGGTCGACGACATCGACCCCGCCGCCACCCGCGGTGGCCCCCGCGGGTCCGCGACCGGGGCGCACAACGCCGCGGTAGTTTTCCGGGCCGGCCCCGAGGAGCACCCTGTCGGCCGCGACTGCGCCCCCGGCGGCGCCGCAGGCCTCCTGGACGACCTCGACCACACCACCGACCACGGACTCGACCCCGACCGCGTCAGCGGTACGGCCCTGGAGGCCCTGGTCGGGCCGCCGGCCACCGAGGACGGGGAGCCCCTCGGCGGTGACGCCGTCCCCATCAGCGCCGCCCTGCTCGGCCAGGACCAGTACGCCCTCGTGCGCGCGGGTATGCGCGAGCAGCTCACCGTCGCCCTCACGCCGCCCGGGACCGGTGACGACATCGCCGTGGACGCGCTGGTGCGCACCGCCGTCACCCACGGCCAGCGCGTCCTGGTCTGCGCGCACACCGACACCGAACTCGACCGTGTCCTGCGCCGGACCGACACCCACCCTGCGCACCCGGTCGTCCGGGTCGGGGAGGGGACCCACCGCGGTGCCGAGGCCCGCCTGCTCACCCGGCTGCTCGCCGAGCACCGCGGATCGCGCACCGCCACCGTGCAGGGCGGCTCACGCTGGGGCGACCTCACCGCCGAGTGGAACCGGGTCCGCGAAGCCTGGGACGCGATGGACACCATGGCCTCCGGCGGCCACGAACTCGCCCACCTGGCCGAGGAACGCGCCCGCCA
>NZ_ANBF01000034.1 GCF_000341025.1 Nocardiopsis salina YIM 90010
CCGCAACCTCGTCCGGCGCGAACTCGGCGTCCGAACCGACCCCGAGTCCCTCGCCCAACTGCGTGAGGTGGCGCTGCTGGAGAGCCGGTGGCGCACGGCCGTCGACCGCCGTACCCGCTGCGCGCCCCTGGGAGAACTCTCCACGGCGCTCACCGAGGCTCTCGACCAGCACCGCCGCGCCGGCACCGACTGCCTGACCACCGTCTCCGAGGCACGCCTGCGCCGCGGCCGTGCCGCCGTGGAGAACCGGTTGGAGACCCTCAACTGGCACCGCGGCGACGGCCGGCCCGGACTCTCCGCGCTCATGGACACCCTGCCCGCCTGGGCCTGCCGCACCGACCAAGTGCGGTCCCTGCCGTTGCGGGCCGGGCTGTTCGACCTGGTGATCGTGCTGGGCGGAGAACGCACCCGCGTGGGCGAGATGGTCCCGGCGCTCTACCGGGCCACGCGCGCCGTCGTGCTCGGCGACCCCGCCCACGCCGGCCCGCCCTCCGCACTCGAGCCGGAGGAGGAACGCCGTGCCCTCACCGTGGCCGGACTCCTCGGCGACCAGCTCGACGAACGCGGCCTGCGCTACGGCGAGGGTTCGGCCCTGACCGCCGCCTTGCGTGCCGCCCCGTCGCCGATGTGGCTGTCCGAACACGACGGTGCACCGCCCCGGCTGGCCCGCATCGCCTCACGCCACTGCTACGCCGGGCACCTGTCCCCCCGCACTGTGCCCGACCCCGACCGCGGTCCGTGTTTCGAGTGGCGCGACGCTCCCGGGACCTGCGAGGCGGCACCCGGGGCCTCCTACGTCAACCGGGAGGAGGCCTACCGGGTCGCGGTGGTGGTCAGCGAGATCGATGCCGAACTTCCGCCGGGCGAGGGGATCACCGTCGTCGCACCCACCCAGCCCCAGGTCGTGCTGTTGCGACGTCTGCTCCTACGCCGTCCGGCCCGGCGTGAGATCCGCGTGGGCGGCCCCGACCTGTTGAACGCGCACGGGGCCGACGTCACCGTGCTCTCACCGATCCTTGCCGACGGTGCCCCGGGTATCGCCGAACGCCGTGTACGCCGCACGACCCACCTGTGGTCGTCGGTGCTCACCCGCACCCGGAGCCGCCTCGTCGTCGTGGGTGACCGCCATCACTGGGCCGCGGGGGAGGGGCCCCTGAGCGAGCTCGCCGCCGACGGCACCGGCACACCTGTGGTGCCCGATGCTGCACTGACCGCGCTCGCCGACACCCTGCGCGCCGCCGGAACCCGTGTGACACTGCACCGGGAACCCGACGTCTGGAGCGCCGACCTTGTGGTGCGCTTCGGGGCCCGCCGCCTGCGCCTGCTCCTCGACCGCGAACCGGACGGCGTTGCCCTGCGCCACCTCATGGTCCGCGGTGAGCACCTCAACCGCACCAGCGGCGATCCCGTCGTGGTCGTGCCTGCCTGGCGCTGCCTCGCCGACCGCCGCGCCCTGGTGTCGGAGATCCTCTCCGCCCACTGACCGGCCCGCCCGGTGTCCCCTTTACCCTGGATGTCCCCGGTGTGCGCCGATCCGGGACGGGACGAGAGGAGAACGGGTGCCTGAGGGCCACACGCTGCACCGACTCGCGGCGCACTTCGACAAGACCTTCGGCGGGGGAGCGGTCCGCGTCTCCAGCCCGCAGGGCCGTTTCGCCGACGGTGCCTCGCTCCTCGACGGACGTGTGCTGACCGAGAGCGAGGCGCACGGCAAACACCTCTTCCTGGGCTTCGACTCCGGCGCGTGGCTGCGGGTGCACCTGGGCCTCTACGGCGCCTGGACCTTCGGTGACGCCGACGGGGAACGCCACCTGGGCGCTCCTCGTGCCGCGGGAGCCACCAGCGTGGAGCTGGACCGGGACCCCGACGGTTTCGTCGTGCCCCCGAAACCCGTGGGCGCGGTGCGGGCACGCCTGGTCAACACCTCCGGCTGGACCGACCTGCGCGGGCCATCGGCCTGCGAGGTCGTCACCGAGGACGAGAAACTCGCCGTGCAGGACAAGCTCGGTCCCGACCCCCTGCGCGCCGACGCCGAGCCCGACCGCGCGTGGGCACGGCTGAGCCGGTCGCGCACCACCATTGCCGCCCTGCTCATGCGTCAGGACATCGTGGCAGGCATCGGCAACATCTACCGGGCCGAGTCCCTGTTCAGGGCCGGGATCGACCCGATGACCCCGGGCCGCGAGCTCACCCGCGCCCAGTGGGACGCCCTCTGGGACGACCTGGGCGGACTCCTGCGCGACGGTGTCCGCGACGGCTACATCATCACCACCCGCTCCGAACACCGCCCCGACCCCGACGCCCACCCGGTGCCCAGGCCCGACACCCTCTACGTCTGTTACCGCACCGGCGACCCCTGCCGGGTGTGCTCCTCCCCGATCTCCGCCACCGAGCTGGCCGGTCGCACCCTCTACTGGTGCCCGGGGTGCCAGCCCGCGCGCTGACCCGCACGAAGGCCGGTGCGTAGGAGCCCCGACACCCCTACAGCCGCCACCTGCTCTCGTGTGTGCTCCGGCCCCACCGGGACCTGGGCCGAGATCGACGCCGACCCGGCCCGTGAACGCCCCGATCCCGTGATGCCGCCGACGCCCGCAGGGGAAGGCGGTCCGCTGCCCGTGATCGAGGTCGCGGGAGGGCATTTCGTCGGTGCCGACCAAGGCTGAACGGGCCTTCGCGGTGACCGCGTCCGAGCTGGTCAGCGCGGTTCGGGACGGGGTGCCGGATATTCCCCCGGACACCGTGCGCGTCCCCACACCGAAACCCCGGTCAGACCCTGATCCCTGTGGTAGGTTCGGAGAAGATTGTTAGTCGTTGAATTTCGCAGTTGGTGACACGCCCGCGGAGTTTGTGACCGGCGGGCGGTTCGGTATGGGCCGGCTCGCGGCAATTGGCGGGTGTGAGTGACGCGCCCGCGCCCGAAGAGCTGAAGGAGAGAACATGGCTCAGGGAACTGTGAAGTGGTTCAACGGCGAGAAGGGCTTCGGCTTCATCTCCCCCGACGACGGCGGCCCGGACGCCTTCGTCCACTACAGCGCGATCCAGGGGACGGGCTTCCGTAACCTCGAGGAGAACCAGCGCGTGGAGTTCGAGATCGTCCAGGGCTCGCGTGGCCCGCAGGCGGACAACGTCATCGGCATCTAAGACGCCGTCGCGTTCGACGCGAACTCGAAGCGCCCCCGGTAGGACCGTTGGTCCCGCCGGGGGCGCTTTCATGTGCGGGGGCGCTCAGCCGCCGAAGCCGGTGAGCTTCCAGATCCAGGCGCCGATGACACCGCCGACGATCGGGCCCACGACCGGGATCCACGAGTAGCCCCAGTCCGAGGACCCCTTGCCCGGGATGGGGAGCAGCGCGTGTGCGATGCGCGGGCCCAGGTCACGGGCCGGGTTGATCGCGTACCCGGTGGGGCCACCGAGCGAGAGGCCGATCGCGAAGACCAGCAGACCGGCCAGCAGCGGCGCGATGCCGTTGGCGAACAGGTGGGCCAGCTCGACCCCGCCGTCGGCAGAGACCGCTCCTTCGTTCGCGCCGATGCCGAGCAGACCCAGGACCAGCAGGGCCGTGGCGATGATCTCGGTGGTGAGGTTGGCGAAGGGGCGGCGCACGCCGGGAGCGGTGCTGAAGACACCGAGCTTGGCGTCGGGGTCGTCGGTCTGGTCCCAGTGCGCGAAGTAGGCCAGGTAGACCACGATCGCACCGGTGAAGGCGCCGGCCATCTGCGCGGCGATGTAACCGGGCACCAGGGACCACTCGAAGTCGCCGATGCTCGCCATACCGATGGTCACGGCCGGGTTGATGTGGGCGCCGCTGATGGCGCCCACCACGTAGGCAGCCATCGCCACACCCATGCCCCAACCGAAGGTGACGACGATCCAGCCTGCCTCCTTGGCCTTGGACCTGGCCAACGAGACGCCGGCGACGACACCGCCACCGAGCAGGACCAGGATCGCGGTACCGATGAACTCTGCCAGATACACCATGGGGACCTCCGCCCCGAGCGGGGCCGTGTGTCGGGTCGGGGCGCCCTACGGCGCTCCGGGGGGTTGTCTCCCGGGCACACGCGCGGTGTGGGCCCGGGAGCGGATCAGACCTTGTCGTCGTGGTCGGCGTCCTCGTGCTCGACCCAGTCGAGCGTGCGGCGCACGGCCTTCTTCCAGTTGCGGTACTCGTGCTCGCGCTGGCCGGCGTCCATCTCCGGGTTCCACTCGGCCGCCTTGTGCCAGTTGGCCCGGAGAGTCTCGACGTCGGGCCAGTACCCGACAGCGAGGCCGGCGGCGTAGGCGGCGCCCAGGCACGTGGTCTCGGCGACCATCGGGCGCACAACCTCGGCGTCGAGCACGTCGGACAGGATCTGCATGAGCAGGTTGTCCGCGGTCATGCCGCCGTCGACCTTGAGCGTGGTCAGGTCGATGTGCGAGTCGGCGTTCATCGCGTCGACGACCTCGCGGGTCTGCCACGCGGTCGCCTCCAGCACGGCGCGGGCGATGTGGCCCTTGGTGACGTAACCGGTCAGACCGGCCATGACACCGCGGGCGTCGCTGCGCCAGTGGGGGGCGAAGAGGCCGGAGAAGGCCGGCACGATGTAACACCCGCCGTTGTCGTCGACCGTGCGCGCCAGGGTCTCGATCTCCGGGGCGGAGGAGATGAGGCCGAGGTTGTCGCGCAGCCACTGCACCAGTGACCCGGTCACGGCGACGGAGCCTTCGAGGGCGTAGACGGCGTCCTGGTCGCCCAGCTTGTAACCCAGCGTAGTGAGCAGGCCGTTCTGGGACGGGATGGCCTCGGTCCCGGTGTTCATCACCAGGAACGTGCCGGTGCCGTAGGTGCCCTTGACGTCGCCCGGGTCGAAGCAGGTCTGGCCGAACAGTGCGGCGTGCTGATCGCCCAGGGCCGAGGCGACCGGGGTCCCGGCGAGGTAACCGCGGGCCTCACCGTAGACCTCGGAGGAGGAGCGGATCTCCGGGAGGATCGCGCGCGGCACGCCCAGCGCCTCGAGCACCACGTCGTCCCACTCGAGGGTGTGGACGTTCATGAGCATGGTGCGGCTGGCGTTGGTCACGTCGGTGACGTGCTCGCCGGTCAGCTGCCAGATGACCCAGGTGTCGATGGTGCCGAACAGCACCTCGCCCCGCTCGGCGCGCTCGCGGAGGCCGTCGACGTTGTCGAGGAGCCACCGGATCTTGGGCCCGGAGAAGTAGGTGGCGAGCGGAAGCCCGCAGATGTGGCGGAATCGGTCCTGGCCCTCGTCGGCGGCGAGCTCGCGCACGATGTCGTCGGTGCGGGTGTCCTGCCAGACGATGGCGTTGTAGACCGGCTCGCCAGTCTCCTTGTCCCAGACGACCGTGGTCTCACGCTGGTTGGTGATGCCGATGGCTGCGACCTGGTCGGGCGTGATCTCGTTCTTCTGGAGGGACCTTTGGAGGACGACCTCGACGTTGGCCCACAGCTCCTTCGGGTCGTGCTCGACCCACCCCGGCTTGGGGAAGATCTGCCTGTGTTCGCGTTGGTCGACGGAGACGATGCGTCCGTCCCGGTCGAAGAGAATGCAGCGGCTCGACGTGGTGCCCTGGTCGATCGCGGCGATGTACTGCTGACTCATCGGTGCTCGCCTTCAGGTGTGACGATGGGGGTGCGGACGCCTGCGCATTTCTTCAGTTGTCCCCGAACGTTGTACGGCATTGACGCATGAGTGGCGTCAGTTTCGTCCCAGTTCAGTTCCCATGTCAAGGCCGCGTGACGCTGTCGTGTCACGCGGATCACACACGGTCCGCACCCGACCATCGTCGGTCGTCGGCCACCGAAAGGCCCGAGGAGGGCGAGCCGGTGTGTCGCGTCCGGGAGGCCGTGCTCAGAACGGGGTGGCCCCGAGCTCTCTGGAGATCGCCCGGGCGGCGTCGCGCACGTAGGAGACCTTCTCACGATCGGGGCCGTCGCCGTCACCGCGGAGGCGTTCGACGGCACCGCGTACCCCGATCGCCCCGACCGTAATGCCGCGGCGGTCCTGGATGGGTGCCGACACCGACATCTCGCCCTCCACGAGTTCGTCGGTCTCCCACGCCCACCCCGCCTCGCGGACCGCCTCCGCGCGTTCGCACAGGGTGTCCGGCGACGTGATGGTGTGACGTGTGAAGGCCGGGAGGTCGCAGGTGGAGGCGATCGGGTCGAAGGCCAGCAGGACCTGTCCCAGAGACGTCGCGTGTAGGGGCAGGAGGGTCCCCACGTCCAAGGCCTGGCGGCTGGAATCGGGGCGGAACACGTGGTGGACCACCAGCACCTGGTGCTCGTGCAGGGTTCCGATGCGCACGCTCTCCCGGCTGAGCGAGGCCAGGCTGTCGGCCCAGTTCAGTGCTCTGGTACGGAGTTCGTTGCCGTCGAGGTAACGGCTGCCGAGGCTGAGCAGGCCCCCGCCCAGGCGGTAGTGGCCCGTCTCGGTTCCCTGCTCGACGAAACCCACGTGTTGCAGGGTCCGCAGGAGCCCCAGGGCCGTCCCCTTCGGCAGGCCCGATGAGCGCGAGATCTCGCCGAGGCTCAGCCCCTGCGGCGCCCCGGAGAGGAGGCGCAGGAGGGCCGCGGCGCGTTCGATGGACTGGATGTGTCCCGGCATTGGCGCTGCGTCACTCTCTTGTGCGGCAGTGTCGCACGGGCAAGGTTACTACGAGATCACAGATCAGCACTGGCCTTCTCGATCGCCAGGGCCGCCGCGTCGACGTCCTCGGACCGGATCTCCTGGCGCAGCACCATACGCACGCGGTCGCCGCCGCCCAGCGCACGGACCCCGTGACGGGCGAAGGCCTCGGCGTAGGCGGCACCCAGGCCCTCCGGTGTGCTCACCAGAACCATGTTCGTACGGGCCGTGGCGCTGATCCCGGGGAGCCCGTCGATGCGTGCGGCCAGGTCTTCGGCGTGCGCGTGGTCCTCGGCCAGGCGTTCGCGGTGGTGGCGCAACGCGTGCAGCGCTCCCGCGGCCACGATCCCCGCCTGGCGCATACCCCCGCCCAGGAGTTTGCGGCCCCGCCGGGCCCGCAGCACCGTCCGGGCGTCGCCGGCCAGGGCCGAACCCACCGGGGCGCCGAGCCCCTTGGAGAAACAGACCGACACCGAGTCGAACCCCTGCGCCACCCGCGACGGGGCCGCTTCCAGGGCGATGGCGGCGTTCCACAACCGGGCCCCGTCCAGATGCGTACGCATCCCGTGCGCGCGGGCGAAGGAGGTGGCGCGGTCCTGTTCGGCCAGAGGCACGACCCGACCGCTGAAGGTGTTCTCCAGCCACAGGAGCGCGGGCTCGGCGCGGTGCACGTCTCCCTCGCGCGCGCCCGCGATCCAGGACTCCAACAGGGCGTCGGAGGGCCACGGATCACCCGAGTACAGCCGGGGCAGCACCCGCGAGAGCACGGCGGCCGCGCCCTGCTCGTCGCCGATGAGGTGGTGGTTCTCGTGTGCCCAGACCTCCTCGCCGCTCCGGGAGGCGACGAACAGACCGAGCTGGTTGGCCATGTGTCCTGACGGAACGTAGACGGCCGCCTCGGTCCCCAGCAGGCCCGCGACCTCCTCTTCCAGTTCCCGGACGGTGGGGTCCTCGGCGAACACGTCGTCGCCGACCTCGGCCCCGGCCATGGCTTCGCGCATTCGCGCGGTGGGGGCGGTCAGAGTGTCGGAGCGCAGGTCGATCACGGGGGTTGCTCCTCGGTGGTGCGCGGGTTCTGCGCTCAACCCTAGGGCCTGGCCGGCGAACGCCGATCACCTGCTGCGCGACGGAAGGCGTCCACCGAACAGGCCCTGGGTCAGCGCTCTTCCCAGCGGTCCACCGCCTCCGAGAGCGTGTGCAGGTGGTCCAGGGTCTGCCGGAGTTCGTCCTCGCCGAGCTCGGTCAACAGGGCCTCGGCCATCCGGGCGCGCTGGGGGTCGGGGCCGCGCAGCGCCTCGTGCCCGGCCTCGGTGGGTGTGAGCAGGCGGGCCCTGCTGTGCGCGGGGTTGGGGCGGTACTCGGCGACCCCGGCGTCCACGAGGGCGTCCGCGATGCGCTGCACGCTCTGGCGCCGGGTGCCCAGGTGGCGGGCGACGTCGGAGACCGTGCGGGGACCCTCGGCGACGGTTCCGAGGACCTGCCAGCGTGCGGCGGTCAGGCCGGAGGTTCGGGCCATGCGTTCGTGGGCGGACAGGAGCCGGGCGTGGAGACGGGCGACGGCCAGGGAGGCCTCGCCGAGCAGGGACTCCGCCGGTCGGGGGGTCCCGTCCACGGTCACGCCCCCTCCAGGAGGGCGTAGTAGGCGTCGGGGTCGTGCTCTGCGTGCAGCCGGTACCAGGCGTCGAGCACGCGGGGAGGGTAGACGCCGAGCTCGGAGAAGACCGCGCGCGCGAACTCCAGGTGGGCGGTGGGTCCCGCGGTGATGAGACCGTCGTCGACCACGGTGAGGGCGTCGCGGTGGCGGCCGGTGCCGCTGTAGCCGGTGGCCAGCAGGTACTCGGGGGCGGGGCTGGGGNGTCCCGGTGGTCGAGCAGGCCTTCGCGGGCCAGGCCGGCGGTGGCTCCGCAGATCGCGGCGACGGGCACGCCCGCGTCGAGGAAGATGCCGGCGGCCGAACCGAACGGGGCCAGGTACTCGGGCTCCTGGTCCCACCAGGAGGAGCCCGGGAGAACGAGCATCGCGCTGGTGGAGGGCTTGAGCTGGGGGAGCGTGATGTCGGGCAGGACGGTCAGTCCGCCCATCGTGGTCACGGGCGCGCCGGTGAGACCGACGGTGACGACGTCGAAGCGCCCGGGGCGGGGCTGCCACTGCCCGTTGCGCAGGTGGGCGGTGACGTGCCCGATCTGCCAGTCGGCGAGCTGGTCGTAGACGGCGAGGTGGACGGTCTTCCGGTACTCGTCATTCATGGCAGAAAGCTGTCACTCCGACAGGATGCTGTCAATGCTCTCGGGGAAATCCGGCGCCCGCGTCGAGTGTGCACGTGTGTGACGGGAGGGCTCTCGAGCGAGGGGGAGCGGGGGCGTTCCCGATGTCGGCGCGCTCGGAGTACGCACTGATCTATCCGGTGGCGGTGGCCGGGGCAAGGCCGATGTGGCGATAGGGGTCGTCCGGAACCGGGGGAGGGCAGCAGTGTCCGGCGGATCGGCCCCCAGGTGGGTGTTTCGCGCTTCTCAGGACGGCCGTGATTGGTCCGGGCCGTAACTCCAGGTCGCGAGGTCGGAACTGTACGGTTATGACTCCGTTTAGTGTGACCAGGGTCACTATTGACCCGGTTAACTTGTATGACTCCGTTCGTTCACAGAAGCTCACAAATGGTATTACCATTCTCAAAGTTCGTCCCAAGGGCAGGTCATGCCCTCACCCGTCGGGGCCGAGGGCGAGCTCGTCCCACCAAGACCCAGCCACCCGGAAGGCTCTGCCGTGGAGAACTTCGAACCCGTCTACGGGACGGGCCCCCTCCTGGGGATCGCCGCGGGCGCGATCGCCCTGTTGCTCTTCCTGATCATCCGCTTCAAGGTCCACGCGTTCATCGCGCTGGTCGCGGTCAGCGTGCTCACCGCCCTCGCTGCGGGCATCCCCGTGGATCAGGTGGTGCCCACCCTCCTCGACGGCTTCGGCGGCACCCTCGCCAACGTCGCCCTGCTCGTCGGTCTCGGCGTGATGATCGGCAGCATGCTCGAGATCACCGGCGGTGCCGCGGTGCTGGCCGGAGCGCTCATCAAGGTCTTCGGTGAGAAACGCGCACCCCTCGCGCTGGGTGTGGCCTCGCTGATCTTCGGCTTCCCGATCTTCTTCGACGTCGGCCTCATCGTCATGCTGCCGATCGTCTTCAGCGTCGCCCGCCGCGTCGGTGGATCCGTGCTCATGTACGCGTTGCCCACGGCCGGTGCCTTCGCGATCATGCACGCCTTCGTGCCCCCGCACCCTGGCCCGGTCACCGCGGCCGTCGAGATCGGCGCGGACATGGGTCTGACTCTGCTCATGGGCACCCTGCTGGCCGTCCCGACCTGGTACCTGTCGAGCTACCTCTTCGGCCTGTGGGCCGGAAAGCGCTGGGAGCTCCCGGTCCCCGACGACATCATGGGCGACGGGAAGGTCACCCACGAGAACCCGCCCCACCTGGTCACCGTGCTCAGCGTGCTCGTCCTGCCGATGCTGCTCATCTTCGGCAACACCGGCGTCAGTACCGCCGTCGAGACCGGGACCGTCTCCGACCAGGCTCTGTGGGGCCAGGTCCTCATGATGCTCGGTGAGGCACCCATCGCGCTGCTCATCACCGTCATCTACGCGATGGTCGTGCTCAGCGCCGGCCGTTACAGCCGCCAGAGGGTGGAGGAGATCGTCGGCGGGGGGCNTGCGCTCGGCCCCGTCTGCGGCATCATCCTCATCACCGGTGCCGGCGGCATGTTCGGTGGCGTCCTCCAGAGCAGTGGTATCGGCGAGGCTCTCGCCGGCACCCTCGAGAACACCGGCATGCCGGTCATGCTCGCCGCTTTCGTCATCGCCCTGGCCCTGCGTGTGGCCCAGGGTTCGGCCACGGTCGCCATCACCACCGCTTCGGGTCTCATCGCTCCGGCCGTGCAGGCCACCAGTGGCCTCAGCGGCATCGATCTGGCCCTGATCGTCATCGCGATCGCGTGCGGGTCCACAGCGCTCTCGCACGTCAACGACTCCGGGTTCTGGCTGGTCGGACGCTTCCTGCGCATGGACGTCAAGACCACGCTCAAGACCTGGACCGTGATGGAGACCCTCATCGGCTTCATCGGGTTCGGTCTCGCCTTCGGCCTCCACCTGGTGCTGTAGCGGGACACTGTGCAGCGCGCGATCTCAATGACCGTCGGGGGCGGCCTGCCCGCCGCCCTCGCGGTCGTCCTCCTGCAGGGCCGTGACCACCTCGGTCACGATCGACCGCATCGCAGCCTCGGCCACGTCCGGCAGTCCGTCCCGGATCGCCCGTGCCACAGCGCGGTGCAGGCGCAGCGCCTCGGGTCTGGGGTGGTGCGGCATGAGGTCGTAGGACGTGCGTCCCACCAGGACCTCGGTGATCACCTGGGTCAGGCCAACGAGCATCTCGTTGTCGGCCAGCTCCAGGATGCGTCGGTGGAAGGCCACGTCCAGGTCCAGGAACGTCTCCAGGTCGCCCGCGCGTCCGGTGCGTTCCATCTGGTCGGCCAGCACCACCAGCTGGGCACGCTCCTCCTGGCCGCCGCGCGCTGCAGCCAGGGCCGCGGCACCGGGTTCGACGGCCTCGCGCAGCTCGTTGAGGGTGCGCAGCTGCTCCATGCGCCCGCTGCCCGCCAGACGCCAGCGGATCAACTGGGGATCGAAGACGCTCCAGTCCTTACGCGGACGCACCCGGATCCCCGTCCTGGGGCGACTGACCACCAGCCGCATCGACTCCAGGACACGGACCGCCTCCCGGGCGACCGTCCGGGAGACCCCGAAATCGTGCTCCAGTCCCTGGAGCGTGAACGTGTGGCCGGGCGAGTACTCGCCGGCCGCGATCGCGGGTCCGAGCACCGCCAGCACTCGATTGTGCAGCGTGCGGTGGTCAGTGCCCATCGTGCTCCCCGTGCTCGACACTCCCTCGCCCCCGGCCCGGTTCCCGCCGGGGGACAGCTTGAAGCCTAATCGCACCATTCGATAGCACCATTGGGGTGGGGGAGCACGGGACCGGCCTCCCCACCCGACACGGAGTAACCATGCACTTTGTCTTCATGGGCGTCTCGGGCAGCGGCAAGACGACCGTGGCCGAGCACGTGGCCCAGCGGCTGGAGCTGCCCTTCGCCGAGGCGGACCTGTTCCACCCCGAGGCCAACATCGGCAAGATGTCGGCCGGAACACCCCTGACCGACGAGGACCGCCGTCCCTGGCTGCGTGAGCTGGCCTCCTGGATCGGCGAGCACGACGCACTGGGGGAGACAACGGTCATGGCCTGCTCCGCGCTCAAACGCGAGTACCGCGACCTGCTGCGCGAGGGCGCACCCGACGTGCACTTCCTCCACATGCACGGTCCGGCGGAGGTCATCTGGGAGCGCATCGAGGCGAGGCCCGACCACTTCATGCCCCCCGCGTTGCTCCGGTCACAGTTGGAGACGCTGGAGCGCCTGGATCCGGACGAGGCAGGGCGCGAGTTCGACGTGCGCGCAGACCTGGAGACGCTCAACGGCGGGGCCCTGCTCTATGTGGAGGACCACATCCGGCCAGCTGTTCCCTAGTGCTCCAGCTTGCGCCCCGCTCGTGCGCAGGCGACCCTGTTCGTCATGCAAGACACCGTTTCGTCCCCGACCTCGGCCGCCCCGCGGCCCTTCAGCGTGCTGCCGCCCCCGGCACGGAGCCTGACCGAAGGCCGGCGCCTGGGTGTGCAGCCGCCTCAGGACGTGCGGCACACCTGCACTCTGATGTTCGTGGCCGCGGCTGTGCTGGTCCTGGCATCGGTGCGGGCCGGTTGGATCCTCTACACAGGGGCCGCCCCCGGATCAGCCGTCCAGCTGTGGGTGCTGTCGGTTGCTGCGGTGCTGGCCGCCGGTGCCGTTGCCTGGCTGGCCGGGCCGGTGCGCCGGGCCGCCCCCACCCTGTGGCGCTGGTCCCAGGGAGGTGCCGCAGCCGCGCTGGCGGTCTCGGTGGGCTCGCTCTACGTGGCAGCCCGGCTCGCCGACACCCTGATGCTCGCCGCCGGGCTGGCCGGTGCGCTGCTGTCGATCGTGGTCAACATCGCCTTGTGGAGCACGTCCGTCATCGCCTGGTGCGACAGCGAGGGGGAGCACCGCCGGGCCTGACGCCCTGCCGCTCGAACCGGGTCCCGACACCGTCGGGGCCCGGTTTTCTGTGTCGGCAGTATCGGGATGGTGTCAGTGGTGCTTCTGTGGATCCAGGGAAAAAGAAGAAGTTTTGCCTGATGGAATCCCACTTTCTGTAGCTCGCCATCTGTTTGGGTATTATTCATGGGATGATTCCATCGCGGGGTGCATGGATTGCGGCCGCTGCCTGCGATGTTCCGGGTTCCGCCGAAAAGCGACAGAGGTCGGAACCGTCCCCGTGTTGGACATCTGTGCAGAAAAAACCGTTCTATGGATCACGGCACAGATATGAAACGGTTGTATTAATCCCGAGCTGTCTATCTTCCCACGTGGACGATGTCCGGTTTATGGTCCTGCCATCACCAACGGGCTCACCCCCACCGCCCCAGACAGAGGTGGACCATGTTCACGAAGTCTTCCCGCAAACCCCTCGGTCTCGTGGCCGCGGCGGCCGCCCTCGCCCTCGTGGCGAGCGCCTGTGCCGAGAGCGACCGCGACGCCTCGGGAATGGACGAGGACGAACCCTTCATCTTCGCCGGCGCCGGCGAGATCACCTCGCTCGATCCCTTCCTCACCAACGACGGAGAGACCTTCCGTTACGCACGGCAGGCCCTCGAACCCCTCCTCGACCACGAATCCGGCGGAACCGAGATCGTGGGCGGCCTGGCCGAGGACTGGGAGCAGTCCGAGGACGGTACGGAATGGACCTTCCACCTGCGGGAAGGCGCGGTTTTCCACGACGGCGACGCCGTGACCGCAGAAGCCGTGTGCGCGAACTACGACCGCTGGTACAACCTCGCCGGCGAGTTCCAGAACGCGAACAACTCCTACTACTGGCAGGCGATCTTCGGTGGTTTCGCGGAGAACGAGAGCGACGCGCTCCCCGAATCCCGCTACGCAGGCTGTGAGGCCGTCGACGAGACCACCGCCGTCATCGAGGTCACCGAGTACTCCTCCGTGCTCCCCGGCGGGTTCAGCCTCGCCGCGTTCAGCATCCTCAGCCCCAGCACGCTGGAGGCCATCGAGGACGAGGAGATCACCGGCGGCGACGGCGACTTCACCCTGCCCGAGTACACGCGCGACGCCTCCGCGATCGCCGGGACCGGGCCCTTCACCGTCGAGGACTGGGACCAGGACCAGAACTCGGTCACCCTGGAGCGCTTCGACGAGTACCACGGCGAGCCCGCCGGGTTCCAGACGATGATCCTGCGTGCCATCCCCGACGAGAACGCGCGCCTGCAGGCCCTGGAGGCCGGTGACATCCACGGGTACGACCTCGTGGCCCCCGCCGACATCGAGCAGTTGGAGGAGAACGACTTCCAGGTGCCCGTGCGCGACGTGTTCAACGTGCTCTACCTCGCCTACCAACAGGAGAGCCACGAGGCGCTCGGCGACCCCGAGGTCCGTGAGGCCCTGTCCCACGCCGTGAACCGCCAACGCATCGTCGACACGATCATGCCCGAGGGCAGCGAGGTGGCGACCCAGTTCCACCCCGACACCCTAGACGGCTGGTCCGAGGACGTGCGCACCATCGACCACGACCCCGACCTGGCCCGCGAGAAGCTCGAGGAGGCCGGGCACGAGGACCTCGAGCTCGAGTTCTGCTTCCCGGCCGAGGTCACCCGCCCCTACATGCCCGCCCCGCGCGACATCTTCGACGTGATCGCCGAGGACCTGCAGGAGGTCGGAGTCAGTGTCGAGGAGGTCTCCTACGAGTGGACCGAGTACACCGCGCAGTCCGAGAACGGCAACTGCGAGATGTACCTGCTCGGCTGGACCGGTGACTACAACGACGCCTACAACTTCATCGGCACCTGGTTCTCGACCCACAACGACGCCTGGGGCATGGACAACCAGGACCTCTTCGACGACATGGCCGAGGTCAGCAGCAACCCCGACGAGGCCGAGCGCATCGCCGGATACGAGGACCTGAACGAGCAGGTCATGGAGGAACTGCCCGGGCTGCCCATCTCCAGCTCCCCGCCCTCCATCGCCTTCGCCCCGGAGGTCGACCCGCCGAACGTCAGCCCGCTGACCCAGGAGCTCTTCGCCGAGGCCTCCTGGCAGTAGTCCCCACCCGACGGTCCCCGGGTCCGGTCGGCCCACACGGCCGGCCGGACCCGCAACGCGGGCGATCCCCGCACTCACCCGCTGGCGAAAGGCGGCGCACGTGCTGCGATTCATCGTCAGACGACTCCTGCAGCTGATCCCCACCCTCCTCGGGCTGTCGGTCCTGCTGTTCGTCTGGCTGCAACGGCTCCCGGGAGGTCCCGAGAACGCCCTCCTGCCCGACAACGCACCCCCCGAACAACGGGAGGCGCTGAGGGAATCACTGGGCCTGGACGAACCCTTCACCGTCCAGTACTTCTCGTTCCTCGGCCGGATCTTCCAGGGCGACCTCGGCACGAGCATCCACACCGGGCGCCCCGTCCTGGAGGAGTTCCTCACCCGCTTCCCGGCGACCTTCGAACTCGCCGTCACCGCGATCACCATCGCCGTCGCCGTCGGCCTGCCCCTGGGCTACCTCGCCGCCCGCAAACGCGGCAGCGCGCTCGACTTCGCAGCCGTCGGCGGGTCACTCCTGGGCATCTGCACGCCGGTGTTCTTCCTGGCCTTCATCCTCAAGGTGGTCTTCGCCGAACAGCTCGGGCTGTTCCCGTCCGCCTTCCGCATATCACCGGCCCTGAGTCGTACCGACATCACCGGGTTCGTCGTGCTCGACGGCATCATGACCCGCGAATGGGACGTGGTGTGGGACGCGCTCATGCACCTGGCTCTGCCCGGCCTCGCCCTGGCCTCCATCCCCCTCGCCGTCATCACCCGCATGACACGCGCCAGCGTCCTGGAGGTGATGGGCGAGGACTACGTACGCACCGCCAACGCCAAGGGCCTGCACCGAACCACCGTGCGCACCCGCCACGTGCTCCGCAACGCCCTCCTGCCCGTGGTCACCGCCGTCGGGCTGCTGTCCGGGAGCCTCTTCGCCGGGGCCGTGCTCACCGAGAGCGTCTTCGCCTTCCCCGGTATCGGATCATTCATCTACGAGGCCACACACGGCCGCGACTACCCCGTTCTGACCGGGTTCATCCTGCTCATCGCGGCCATGTACGTGCTGATCAACCTCCTGGTCGACATCTCCTACAGCCTCCTCGACCCGAGAGTGCGGGCCCAGTGATGCCTACTTCGCCGAGTTCACCCACACCCCTGCACAAACGCAAGGCCGAGAAGGTCGACCGCCTCGCCGAACTCATGGGCTCGCGTACCGACGAGGGCCGGGCATCGGGGATCTGGATCGACGCCTTCCGCCGCATGCGCACCAACCCCATGGCCATCACCGGCGCGGTCATCGTCGTGGTCTTCGTGGCCGTGGCGCTGTTCTCGCCGCTCATAGCGCACTACAGCCCCACCTCCCAGGCCTGGGGAGACGAGGTCTTCCCCAACCGGAACGAGTTCGTCGGTCCGCGCGCGGAGAACTGGCTCGGCCTGGACCACCTGGGCCGGGACCTCTACTCGCGCTTCATCATCGGGGCCCGCCAGACCCTCCTGGTCGGGGTCGTGGCCACCCTCGTCGGGTTCTGCTTCGGTGCCCTGCTCGGCGGGCTCGCCGGTGCCTGTGCCGTGCTCGGCGGACGCTGGGGACGCAGGGTCGACAACGTCATCATGCGCGTCATCGACATGATGCTCGCCCTGCCCACGCTGCTGCTCGCCGTCACCGTCGCCGCCCTCGTCGGCCCCAGCCTCACCACGGTCATGCTCGCCGTCGGTATCGCACAGATTCCCATCTTCGCCCGCCTGCTGCGCGGGGCCATGCTCGCCCAGGGCAACCGGGAGTACGTGCTCGCCGCGCAGTCCATGGGCGTGCGCCGGCACAAGATCGCGCTGACCCACATCCTGCCCAACTCCATGGGGCCGGTCATCGTGCAGTCCACCCTCACCCTGGCCACCGCCATCATCGACGCCGCCGCCCTGTCGTACCTGGGCCTGGGCAACCCCGACGCGTCCTTCCCCGAGTGGGGGACCATGCTCGCCGAGGCGCAACGGTTCCTGTCGACCGCGCCCGCCCTCGCCGTCTACCCCGCGCTCGGCATCATCATCACCGCGCTCGGCTTCACCCTGCTCGGTGAGTCCCTGCGCGAGGCGCTCGACCCGAAGCTGAGGAAATGACCATGGGAACCAACGCACCGCTGCTCGCGGTGGAGGAGCTGTCCGTCGCCTTCGGCGGACGCGGGCCCGCGCCCGTCAAAGCCGTCGACGGGGTGTCCTTCTCCCTGGAGGAAGGCAAGGTCACCGGGCTGGTCGGCGAGTCCGGGTGCGGCAAGAGCGTCACCTCCCTCGCCCTCATGGGACTGCTGCCCGACCGGGGCGTCGAGGTCGGCGGCCGCGCCCTCATGCAACTGCCCAAGGGTCCCGAGGACCTGCTCGTCCTGCCCCAGCGCCGCATGCGCGACCTGCGGGGATCCCAGCTCGCGATGATCTTCCAGGACCCGCTGAGCTCCCTCAACCCCGTCGTGCCCATCGGACGCCAGGTCACCGAGATCCTCAAACGCCACCGCGGCATGCGCGGCGAACCGGCACGCAAGGAGGCCGCCGACCTGCTCCACCGCGTCGGCATCCCCGACCCCACCCGGCGCCTGAGCGAGTACCCCCACCAGCTCTCCGGCGGCATGCGCCAACGCGCCCTCATCGCCATGGCCGTGGCCTGCCGGCCGCGGCTCATGATCGCCGACGAACCCACCACCGCCCTCGACGTCACCATCCAGGCGCAGATCCTCGAACTCCTCCGCGACCTGGTCACCGAGGAGGGCACCGCGATGCTCATGATCACCCACGACCTCGGCGTCGTCGCCGGCCTGTGCGACGACATCAACGTGCTCTACGCCGGACGCGCCGTCGAACACGCACCGCGCGCGCCCCTGTTCACCGAACCCACCCACCCCTACACCGTGGGCCTTCTCGGCTCGATCCCGCGCCTGAACGCACCCCGCGGCGAACCCCTCACCCCCGTGCGCGGATCCGTCAACGACGACATCGCCTGGACCGACGGGTGCGCCTTCGCGCCCCGCTGCGACCACTACACGATGGACTGCCTCCAGGGGCCGCCGTCCCTGGTCGAACGCGACTCCGACCCGGGCCACGTGCACCGCTGCGTCAACCCGATCGGCCACGCCGAGGTGGTCGACCGCGCCGTTCTGGACAGCCCCGCGGTCGTGGGCGAGGAGGAGGACCGGTGAGCCTGCTGCAGATCAAGGACCTCAAGGTCCACTTCCCCATCAAACGCGGTGTGCTGATCGACCGCACCGTCGGCCACGTGCGCGCCGTCGACGGGGTCAGCCTCAGCGTCGAAGAAGGGCAGACCTACGGGCTCGTGGGCGAGTCCGGTTGTGGGAAGACCACCCTCGGCCGTGCGGTGCTGCGCCTCAACCCCGTCACCGAGGGCGAGGTGTGGTTCGGCGGACGCGACCTGGCCGGTCTCGACGCCGAGAGCATGCGCCGCGAACGCAAGAACCTGCAGATGGTCTTCCAGGACCCGCTCGGCAGCCTCAACCCGCGCCAGAACATCGGCTCCATCCTCATGGAGGGCCTGCAGACCCACGGCATCGGCGACGGCGACGACCGCCGCCAGGTACAGCAGGACCGCCACAAGCGCGTCGTCGAGGCGCTCGAACGCGTGGGCCTGTCGGACCGGGCGCTCAAGCGCTACCCGCACGAGTTCTCCGGCGGCCAGCGCCAACGCATCGGCATCGCCCGCGCCCTGGTGCTGCGGCCCGACCTCATCATCTGCGACGAACCGGTCTCCGCTCTGGACGTGTCGATCCAGGCGCAGGTGCTCAACCTGCTGGAGGAACTGCAGGACGAGCTCGGCCTGACCTACCTGGTCATCGCGCACGACCTCGCCGTGGTGCGGCACGTCAGCGACGTCGTCGGTGTCATGTATCTGGGCTCGCTGGTGGAGGAGGCCTCCAGCGACGACATCTACGCCACCCCGCTGCACCCCTACACCCGCACCCTCATGTCTGCGGTGCCCGTGCCCGACCCGTCGGTGGAGGACACCCGCGAGCGCATCCTCCTCGCGGGCGACCTGCCCTCACCCGCGGATCCCCCGGCCGGGTGCCGCTTCCACACCCGATGCCCGTGGCGGCAGAAGGAACGCTGCGACACCGAGCGCCCCGAGCTGCGCCCCCTGCGCGACGCCGCCTCCGGCAGCACGCACCGGGTGGCCTGCCACTACGCCGAGGAGATCCTGTCCGGGCAGATCCAGCCGAGCGAGGAGCGCGCCGAGCGCATCGTCACCGGCGGCGCCGCGGACGGCGGAGGCGGCCCGGGCCACTAGACCGCGCGGGCGGCCACACGTCGTGTCCCCCAGTGGCTGCCCGCGCGCCCTGTTCCCTGTGGTGGGTCAGGGGACAACGCCGACGAGCGTGTCCGTCGGAGACCCGTCCTCGTCACGTTCACCTTGTACGACCAAGGAGCCGGGGGCGAGCGTCATGGCTTCGGGATCCGGGAACATGGAATGGGGCGGGGTTCCGTCATGTCCCCGGTCTTCCTCGACCATGAGACCTTCCAGGTCCAGTGTTTCAGTGTTCCCGTTCGACTTATCGGTGACGACGATCTGTGCTGGATCCCAGGAAAAATCGTCCTGCTGGTTGACGTCCAGCCAGGCCAGGCCGTCCGCGAGTGGAACAATAAAGGTGTCGTTGAGGCGTCGTGCCGTGGGCGCCTCGACGGAGAAAAGATCCCGGGTGTCGCCGGAGAGGTCTTCGTAGGCGTACTGGACCTCGTCCTCATCTTCGCCTTCGTGGACCGTGACGATCTGGTTGTCGATCGCGCCGATGATGTCCCCGTCGTGCCCGGAGATGAAGTCGGTGTCGGTCGCCAGTTCGCCGGTCTCTGATTTCAGGGCCCACTCTTGTTCGTGGGCCGTGAAATCAACGGAAGCGAATGCATGGTGGCCTTCTTGGTCAAGTGCGGCGCTGATGAGTGGGTAATCCACCTGATTCTCGCCAGTGGCCTCTTCCTGCCATGGAACGAATCCTCCTTCAGGGTCCACTCCGACCAGGGCGAATGTGTAGTCGCGCGGGTTGTCCGGGGAGGCAGCGCCTTCTCCCTCCTGGTCGGTGAAGAGGAGTGAGAGGATCAACGTGTCTTGGGCAGGGAATCCGTGGCTGAGGACGGGCTCTGCGTGTTCTGGTCCCTGTTCGACCTCGGGGGAGAGGCGCCAGAGCTCTTCGCCTCCCTCGAGCGCGTAGGCCACGATGTCGCCGTGTTCACCGCCATCGGATTCCTGGATGACACGTGCTTCATCGGTGATGATCCCGGGGTCATGGCCGTTTTCACGGTGGATGTTGCCATCGAGGCCGCCGCCGGAGCGGGGGGTGAATTCGGCTGTGTGTTCGTTGATGAGGTCGCCGGTGGCGGCGTCGAGGAGGACGATGTCGTTCTGTGCGGGGGATTCGTCTTCGTCTTCTTCGTCGGTGTGGCCTCCGGCGTAGGAGAGCATGACTTTGCTGCCGTCGGGGGTGACGGCGGCGGAGCTGATGGGTTCCTCCGGTCGGCGGTAGTGCCACTGCTCTTCACCGGTGTCGCCGGCGAGTGAGACGACGCCATCATCGACCATCGCTGCGACCCCGTGCTGGGTGGGGCTGACGTGCGTGATGCTTGTTTTGTCGGGTGGTTGCCAGTCCCAGCCCACGGAGGTGACTGACGTGGGGACGTCCAGCTCCTGCGGCGGGTTATCGAGGGTGGCGTGCTCCTCGGAGGGCTCCAGGGGGGTGCAGGCGGACAGCAGGGGCAGGAGCGCCGCTGCGCAGAGCGCTCGCTTGGTGGGCATGGTTAGTCCTCATGGTTCTTCACCGGCATCCGGCACGCGGTTCCTAGTGGTGCCCGGAGGAAGATACCGACACGGTCGTGGACGGCGGGATCCGGCCCCTGTTGGGAAACCGCGCGGGGGTCAGGTGCCGTCGCGCGCTTCGTCCACGCGGCGGGCGAGGTCCTCGGCGTCGGGCACGACCACGGTGCAGACCCGGCCGTCGTCCGCGGTGACCCGGACCCCGGTCCCGCTGCGCATGAGCACGCCCAGGTCCCCGGAGGAGTTGAACCGCAGGCCCACCCCGCTGAAGTCGGCGAACGCGCTCACCGGGACGGTCTCGACCGACGTGATCCGGTCGACCGGGACACGCCGGCGCCACAGCGGCCACAGCGCGATGGTCAGGGTGGCGCCGGCGAGCCGGACCCGCACGTGGAACGTGGCGATGAGCAGGGGCATCACGATCGCCAGCGCGACGACCATCCACAGCGCCACGGTCTCGTCGGGCTGGTCCCGGGCGGCGGCGTAGAGGATGCCGCACCCGCCGAGAGCCATGAGGACCATCGCGCCGATGAGCGCGGGGTGGGCGGGGACGCGGCGTTCGTAGGTCACGGGGGATGTCCTGTGGGGTGGTGGTTGTCGTCGGGTCGAGCGTAGCCCGGGCCCCCACCGCATGACGGCTGTCATGGGCGCGGCCGTGACACCGGTGACTGGCGTGCGGACCCGGTTCCCGCCCAGACTGCCGGTATGAACCCTGACGACATCCCCCGTGACCCCACGCCCGCACCGGAACCCGGCTCCGAACCGGAAGCCGCGCCCGCCCCCAAGCGCCCCCGGGTCCCGCGCGCGGCGCAGGCGCCCGGCCGCGTGTGGCTGGCGGCGCTGGGTGCGGCCGTGGCGGCGGCGCTGCTGGCCCTGCTCCTGTTCCCGCACGAGTCCATGCCGGACGCGGCCTTCGAGGGCGACGACGCCCTGGTCAGCGACCTGGAGGCCTCCGTGGACGAGGACTTCGTCCAGGGCATGGCGGTGGCCCGGTTCCCCGTCGACGACACCGGCGAGGTGGAGTGGGCGTTCGCCGGCACGTCCGAGGGCAGCACGCCCGTCGACGCCGACACCTGGTTCGAGACGGCGTCGGTGTTCAAGACCTTCACGGCGATGACGTTGGCCGACATGGTCGAGAACGGCGAGACCTCCCTCGAACGCACGTTGGGTGAGGTGTTCCCCGACACCGACTTCGCCGACGATCGGATCGCCGACGCCACGCTCGAGCAGGTCGCCAACCACCACGCCGGCCTCAGCCCGGGGGCACCGGGTGCGCCGGACAGGTTCGTGCGCGGCCTCGTCTTCGGTGACGCCTACCGCCACGCCCTGTCCCCGCAGGAGTACCTGCCGCAGACCACCGCGACCGCGCAGGACAGCTACGTGTACTCCAACATCGGGTACGCGGTCCTGGCCGAGGCCCTGGCGCAGGAGAGCGGAACCCCGTACGAGGACCTCGTGCGCGAGCGTGTGCTCGACCCCCTGGGCATGGACGACACGGTGATCTCCGAGGGCATCCCCGAAGGCGGCGCACCGCCGTACGTGGAACCGGGCGCGCGGTCCGAGGAGTGGGTCAACACCGACTACGCGGGCGCGGGCATCACCACATGGAGCACGACCGCCGACCTCACCCGGTTCATGACCGCGGTGGCCGACGGCACGGCCCCGGGCATGGGCGCACTGGAGGTCCAGCGCGAGAACGTCGAGGTGACCGGTCTGTCCGACGACGCCGAGGAGAGCGAGGGCATCGGCGGCAACCTGAACATGGGTCTGGGCTGGCACATCCTCGACGTGCCCGACGCGGGTTCGGTGAGCTGGCACAGTGGCGGATCGCTCGGAACCCGCACCATGGTCGCGGTCGGCGAGGACGAGGCGGTCGTCATCATGGCCAACTCGTTCATGGTGGAGACGGTGCCGCTCGGCTTCGAACTGCTCTCTGACGACCCCGAGCCGATCCCGGGCCTGCCCGCGCCGGTCCTGATCGCGCAGACGGTGGTCATGTCCCTGGTCCCGGCGCTGATGCTGCTCGCGTTCGTGGCCCGCCGCCGCACGCTGGTGACGCAGCGCCACCTGGACCGCCTGCGCCTCGTCTCGTTCCCGCTGGGTGCGTTGGCGTGGCTGCTGGCGGCGCTGAAGTTCGGGGCGTGGTCGGTCACCCCGCACACGGTCGCGGCGGTGGCGGCCGGTGCGATCGCAGCGGCGGTCACGGTCGGGGTGTGGCACTGGAAGCGCGTACCGGGTGAGGCGGCCCGGTGGCGGTGGCTACACATCACCGTGTTCGTGCTGTCGCTGCTGTTCTCGCTGGCCCTCGGCGGCTTCTCGGCGTACGGCCTGATCGTCGTGCGCTGACCCCGATGCGCGGACGGACCCGGATGAGGGGGCGGTCAGGACGGGGCCGCCCCTCACCCGCGCTCGCGTGTGTACCAGAGCGCGAGCTGCGTACGGTCGCGCAGGTCGAGCTTGCGCAGCGCGTTCGTGACGTGGTTGCGCACGGTGCCCTCGGTGACGAAGAGGCGTTCTGCGATCTCCCGGTTCGCGGCGCCCTCGCTGATGAGCTGGGCGACCTCGGTCTCGCGCTCCGAGAGCGGACCCGCAGCCTGCAACCCCGCGGGAGCAGCGGGTTCCGGCGCGGGCGGGGCGTCCAGGGCCCCGACCAACCGGTCGGCGACGGCCCCCGTCAGCACCCGCTCGCCCCGCGCGGCACGGCGCAGCACGTCGGCGACCTCGTCGGGCTCGGCGTCCTTGAGCAGGTACCCCCGGGCGCCCGCGCGCAGCCCGTCGAAGAGGTACTCGTCCTCCTGGAAGGTCGTCAGGATCACCGTGGCCACGCGCGGGTACGTCTCGCCGAGCCGCTTGATGAGGGTGATCCCGTCCATGACCGGCATCCGGATGTCGACCAGCGCCACCTGCGGGTGCTGCTCCTCGGGCAGCCCGGCCAGGAGCGCGAGCGCCTCCTCGCCGTCGCCGACCTCGCCCATGACCTCGATGCCGTCCTCGGTGGCCAGGAGCCGGGCCAGGCCGCGGCGCATGAGGGCCTGGTCGTCCACCACCAGGACTCGGACGGGCGGCGTGCTCACCGGACACTCTCCATACTCGGGTCGAATTCGCGGGGCACGCGCGCGGTGAGCACGTACCCGCCCTCGGGACGGTTGTGGCCGACCAGCGACCCGCCCAGGGCCGACAGGCGTTCCTCCAGGGTGGTGAGGCCGAAACCTTGGTCCGTGGCCCCGTCACCCGCGCCGGTGCCGTTGTCGGCGATCTCCACGGCCACGTCCCCGCCGTCGACGTACACGGTCACGTCGATGTGGTCGGCGCGGGAGTGGCGGAGCGCGTTGGTCAGCCCTTCCTGCGCCGCACGGTAGGCGGCCAGCTCGGCCTCGCCGTCCATGGTGTCGGGCCAGACCCCCTCCAGCCGGAACCGGGTGGAGGCGCCGGTGTCGGCAAAGCTCTGCACGAGCGCTCCGATCGCCTCCGCGCCGTTGCGGCCCTCCAGGTTGAGGGGTTTGAGCGCGCGCACCCACCGGCGGGTCTCCTCCAGCGCCTGCTTGGCCAGCCGGCGCGCCTCGCCGATGTCCTCGCGCACCTGGTCGGGCACGGGGCCGCCGCGTTCGGCGTTGGCCAGGCACACGTTGATGGCGGTGAGGTGGTGGCCGGTGCTGTCGTGCATCTCGCGGGCCATGCGGGAACGTTCCTCGGCCACGGCGAGCTCGCGCGTGCGGGCGGTGTAGTGGCGGAGCTTGCGGTGGGTCTCCTCCAGGTCGGTGAGCAGGTCGCGGGTGTGCTGGGCCCGGTGCGCGGCGGCCGCGAGCCCGGCGACGACGAAGCAGATGATCAGTCCGGTGACGGTGATCAAGGCGCTGTTGAAGAGGGCCTGGCCGTCCGTGAACGGCGGGACCATGTACTGGACGGCGAAATTGACCCCGCCGAACAGGAATGCGGGGAGCACCCCGACTCGCGGCCCGTACGCGCACGTCGTCTGCGCCACCGCGACAGCCATGAGCAGGTGGTGCCCGAAGTCGGCGACCGCGTAGACCGCCAGGGTCGACACCACGAAACCGACGGTGGCCAGGGTCTGGCGGCGTGAGGACGACGGGCTCCACGGCAGCAGGGGCCACAGGACCACGGTCGGCGCCAGGAAGGCCAGCAGGGCCATGTACAGCACGGGGGTCTCGTCGAACGGCGGGGGGACGAAACCGTCCAGTTGGTGGCTGTTGAAACCGCGCACGAGCACGATGAGCGCGACGGTTCCCCAGAAGAGCACGCGGGCGGCGGCGGGGGCAGTGCGGCCGCGGGGGTCCCAACGGAGGGGGTCGAATCTGTGGGGGAGTGGACGTCGGGTCACAGCTGCCAGCCTAGACGGTGGGGGATTCATGACGGTTGTCACGGGTCGGTGCCCCGGTTCCGGTACCCGGGTCATGTACGGGGTTCCGACCTGTGTGGGATGGTTCGCCGCCGACCGGGTTGCCTAAGCTGTGCCCCGACCGAACGAGAACGGAAGAGGCTTCGGACATGCTCCCATCAGGGGTCCTTGCGGCGGTGGCCGAGGACGGCTCGATCGGAGGGCTCTCCCTGGCGTGGCTGGCCTTCGTGGTCGGGGCGTCGGCGATCGCGATGGTGGCGTGCGGGGTGATGAGCGCCCGCCGGACCCTGCACCCGAACGTGCTCGTCGGGATCCGGACGTCGTTCACCCTCGACGGGGACCGGAACTGGTACGCCGTGCACGACCGCGCGGCGCCGGTGTTCACCGGGAGCGGGCTGCTCTACGCGCTCTCCATCGTGCCGCTGTTCCTGCTCGACGGGGTCGGCCCGCAGGCCACGGGGCTGTTGATTCTGATCGGTGTGGGAACCGTGGTGCTGTGCGTCGGGACGATCCGTGCCCAGCGTGCGGCCAAGGCGGCGCTCGCGGAGGAGGACGCGCGCGAGGCTGATGGATGGGGACCGGAGGAGGGCGCCTCGGACCCGGGCTTCCCCGAGGAGGAGGCGCCGGGGGACGGCTCGTCCGGGGGAGGGGCGGACCGATGACCGCCGTCTGGTTGTTCGTCGCGTTCGTCTGTGCGGTGCTGGCCGGGTTCCTGCTGTGGTCGGCCGGGCGCCCGGTGGCCGAGGACGAACACGGGCGGCTGCGTACGTTCGTGCAGTTGCCTCCCGGGATCGAAACGCTGGAGCAGGCGGAGGCTTATCGGTCGCGGTTGCATCCGCATCTTGCGGTGGCCTCGCACGTGCTGTCCGTTGCGGCGCTGGGGATGGCGGCGTGGGCTCTGCTCATCGATGATCCCGGCGACCCGGTTTTTGCGGTGCTCGGGGCTTCGCTCACGGTCGTGGTGATCGTTGGGACGGGAGCGGTGCGGGCCTCGTTGTACGGCCCAGATCGGCCGCCGTCGTCGTAGGCGGGACGCGGGATGGGGTCTGGGAGTGGGGCCGGGTGCTGGGGCTGGGTGCTGGTGGGGCTGTGCTCGTGGTATGGGGCCTGGTGTGAGTCGCGGGGTTCCTGGTGTGGGGTCTTGGGTGTTCTGTGGTGTTGCCTCGGGGGTGGGGGCTCGTCGGGGCTGGGATCGTAGCCCGGCCGGGCCCTCACGCAACCCACGTCGGCGCCACCCCCGATCGCTGACCTGGGTTGAATGCTTTGGCGTCTGCGGGGTTGCTCAGGGCGCCTCGGGGTGTGCGCTCCGGCCCTGTTCCCGGGCTGACCCGACCCACCTCGACGAACCCGTCTCCACCCCCGAGGCCCCTGGCAGCCCAAAGGAACGGTGGCACTACGGGCGCCTTCGGCGCGGTGACCCCCTGGGGTGGCCCCATTGCGACCAACGGTCGAGGTGGGGGGCGGTGGCTCACTCCTGCGACAGCAACAGCACAAGCACGCCCCGCGCACTCCCGGTCGCGCATTGAGTCTCAGGGGTGGCACGTGTGCGGATGTCCTCTCGGCCCCGGGTGCTCCCAGTGGGGCATTGAGTCTCAGGGGTGGCACTTGTGCGGGTTCCTCCTGCCGAGGACGCTTCTTGCTACCAGAGCAGGGGGGGCAGCGCTGAACCTGCTCTGGTAGCAAGGTCGGCCGGTGGCGGGCCGGCCACCCCCGGCTGCGGGCGGACACGGTGTCCGATGGGTCGGATGGACCGGAGGTCCGGTTCGGTGCGGTTGTTAGTGCTTACAACAGCACTGAGAACGTTTTCAGGTGCTCATAACAGCGCTAACAACGACCGGCGGCCGGCGACGACGGTTCGGGCACCGATCCGGCCATCGGCCTGGAGCCCGACCTGGGCCCGTGCGGGTCAGGGCCGCGTAGACGGCCACGCCCGATCACGCTCGATCACGCCGGGTGGGACCAGGCCCGGCCGCCGCGCACATGCGAGCGGCGGACATCCGGGGTACCTGCCTTAGCCGGTAGCGCCAGTGCCGTCAGCCCCGCCGTCGTCAGGGCCGGGGTCGGCTCCGGTGCCCTCGGCACCGTCGGCACCGCCGTTGGCGCCGTTGCCGTTGGGGGTGTTTTCGGTGCGGGTGCGGCGGTACTTGAGGCGGTTGTGCTTGGAGCACAACGGCTGCAGGTTGGCTGCGGTGGTGGTGCCGCCGTGGGAGAACTCGGTGATGTGGTCGGCCTCGCACTGCGAGACCGGGACGTCGCACCCGTCGGGCCAGGCGCAGGTGGTGTGGCCCATGAAGGCGGCCGAGCGCAGGTAGCCCGGCGCCAGGCGGTGGGCGCGGCCCAAATCGAGGGGCAGGCCGGTGCGGTCGTCGAAGATCAACCGGCGGATCTGCGCGGTAGGGGCCATGGCGCGCACGGCGGACAGGGCGAGCACGGTGCCGTCCTCGGTCACCGCCAACCCGGACGACAAAGGCACACCGGTGGAGCCGGGCGGGCCGGAGGAACCGGGGGTGGCGGTGGAGTCGGGCGCACAGGTGGAGCCGGACGGGCCGGTGTTGGTGTTGGTGCCACCTGCGGTGGCGGTACCGGTGGCATCGCCACCGCCGCCGGGGTCGGGGCCCGACCCTGCGCCCGAACCGGGGACCGGGCCGGTCGCCCCGGTCGCGCCGCCGGGGGCGGTTGCCCCGGTGGTGTTGGTATTGCCGTTGGCACCTGCGGTGGTGGCACCTGCGCCGCCGACGCCGTTGGCGTTGGTGTCGGTGTCGTTCTTGAAGGCGAAGCCGAAGCCGAGCAGCGCCGAGAGGGGCACGGTGATGTTGATGACCGCCTTGGTGCCCGGCGGCTGCAAGCAGCCACCGCCCGAGGCGGAACCGTCCGCGTCAGCGGCAGAGCCGTCATCGGCGCCAGCGCCAGCAGCATCAGCGTGGGCACCAGAGCCAGAGGCGAAGTCGTCGTCGGCGGTGACATCCGCACCGCCGGAGGCGAAGCCGTCGGGGCCAGCGGCAGGGCCGCCAGCGGCGGGGGCACCTGCGGTGCCAGCGCCCTCGGCGGTGCCTGCACCCTTGGCGTTGCCGTTGGTGTGGCCGTGGTGGCCGTGGGCGAAGCCCATCGCGGAGATGAAGGCGTCGTAGGTGCGGCCGTAGCGCGTGGTCACGGCCTCGCCCGGGGGGATGACGTCGAACTCGGAGCCACCGGCGTTGCCGGCGCCACCGGAAGCGGTGGCACCATCGGCGTTGGTCTTCTCGGTGGTGCCGTAGGGGGCCATGAACGAAGCCAGCGCCGCCTTCATGCGCTCACCGTCCGAGACCGGTCCCCAGGCCTCGAACGAGAAACCAGCGAAGGAGGTGGTCAGGCGGGCGCCGCGTTCGGCGAACTGGGCCTGCTCGTTCTTCTCGGGGCGGTCGGGGTTGAGGTCAAAGCCCAGGGCGTTGGCGGCCCGGTCGAACTTCTTCACCGACATCGACGCCTTGTGGCCCTTGAACCCCATCATCCCGGTGTCCATCTTCGCGCGGTACTCATCCGCGTCCGGGTGCTGCTTGGTATCGCGCTTTTTGACCTCGCGCTCCACCCCGGCTGCGACCGCGGCGGCCTCGCCGACGGTCAGGGCGCCCGCTTCGATCGCCACGGCGGTCTTGGGGATAGTGCCGTGGTGCAAGTTCTGCGCCAACTCCATCAACCGCTCGGCCTCGTTGGGGCCGATCCCCCAGGCGTGCGTCACATACGCCTTGATGGTTTTCTCCCCGCCCTCGGCCAGCAATTCCCCCGAGGCCTCCATCTGCGCCAAAGGGTCCAGCATCGCAAAAACGAGCTTGTCGATCTCCTCACGCACCACCTTCATGCGCTCCAGCACCGTTCCGGCCGTACCGAAAGGCACATCACCGAGGGTGTTGATGAACACCGCCACCGCGGCCATCAGCGCGGACACGGCCGGGTCCAGGCCGGAGCCCGGGGCCGAGTGCGCGTGATCCGTGGTGTCGTTCGCCATAATTCAACAATACGCGCGGGAGCCAGATGGCGGTAGTCGCCCAAAGGGAACAGAACCCTTACCCATTACGGCCAGATGGCCACCACCCACACCCATTTCCGGGCGCCCGCATTCACCACAAAATAGGCCTGTGGATAACTCCACGAGGGCTTTTTTCTCAGGTATTCCGAATCCGTTCCAGGGAGTCTTCGGGATCTTGCTACTTGAGCAGACTTCGCCGCTGAAGTCTGCTCTGGTAGCAAGATCCTCGGCGGGAGGATGTGCGCACAGGTGCCACCCCTGAGACTCAATGCGCGACCGGGAGTGCGCGGGGCGTGCTTGTGCTGTTGCTGTCGCAGGAGTGAGCCACGGCCCTCACACCTCGACCGTTGGTCGCAATGGGGCCACCCCAGGGGGTCACCGCGCCGAAGGCGCCCGTAGTGCCACCGTTCCTTTGGGCTGCCAGGGGCCTCGGGGGTGGAGACGGGTTCGTCGAGGTGGGTCGGGTCAGCCCGGGAACAGGGCCGGAGCGCACACCCCGAGGCGCCCTGAGCAACCCCGCAGACGCCAAAGCATTCAACCCAGGTCAGCGATCGGGGGTGGCGCCGACGTGGGTTGCGTGAGGGCCCGGCCGGGCTACGATCCCGGCCCCGACGAGCCCCCACCCCCGAGGCAACACCACAGAGATCTCTGTCCCCTCGGAACAGGTCCTGCGCATCGGCGTCGAGTCTCGGTGCGTTCCGCGAGTCCACGCTCACCACGTGTACCGTGCCCGGCACTCCGGGCTTACCGCTCACCGCCTACGTCTGACGGCCACTGCTCATCGCGGGTCGAGGGGGCTCGTCAGCAGCAGCCCAGCGCCGGTCGCGATGCCGCCGCCGATGCCGTCGAGCTCCAGGTCCTGCAGCGCCTCGCTGTCCTCCACGATGGCTGTTCCCGTGAAGTGATAGCGCGCGGGCCGGCCGCCCAGCCGCTTCCACGAGACGTCCTCGATCTGGAGCGCGCCCTCGAACTTGTGGTCGAGCCAGTCGTCGAAGCCGGACTCCGGAACGGAGACCTTCTTGCCGCGCGGACGCGGGTTCTCGTTCTCGTCCTCGGCGGTCGTTTCGGCCTTCTTCTGCTTCTGTTCCGTCGGAGCGGTGATGAGCTCCCAGCGCACGGTCTCGCCCTCCTGGTAGCGGGGGAGGGGGAGGTAGGTGACCGAGAGCGCCCCGGGGATCTTGCCCCAAGCGGGGGCGGTGTCGGAGCTGACCACGAGGATGGTGGGGGAGAGGCGTGCCCACAGGACACGGGCGTCGGAGTCGGGGTCCGGGTCGACGGCCTTGCGCACGGCTCGGCCCATCACCGCCCACTGCTCCATTCCGGTGGTGCGCTCGGGGTCGAGGCTGATGCGGCTCAGGTACAAGGCGGTCCGTGTCCGTTCTGCGGTCTGGGTCTTGGATCGTGCGTCGTGGTGACGTCTTCACCGTACGAGCAAAGAGCCCCTGGTCGGTCCCGGTCCCATGCCACTTCGCGCATCCTGAGCCCAGGTCCGCCGCTCCTACTCGACGCCTTCGTTGTCACTGAAGCCCCATGACCCCGCTCTCGCCATCGATGCTGTACGAGGCCACCACGGCCCCGGGGACACTGCGCGCGCTGTGAATGCTCATGCTTTCCTCGTCGTCCCAGGTGATGTTTGTGGAACCGTCGAACCCGTCGAATCGGGCGAACCCGTTGCCGGTCGACGGGTCATCGGCCCGGTCCTCGAGGTGCAGGACCCCGTCCTCGAGTCCGACCTGGAAGCCTTCGGTGACGATGTCCTCGTTCATCGAGGCTGCTTCAGGGGTCATGGATCGTTCGACCGCCCCGGAGCGGTCCTGGATCTCGTATGCGCCGGTCTCGTGGTCCCACAACCCGAGCCGCTCCCCGTCGGGCGAGGTCCACAGGAGCTCTCGGGTTCCGAGGTGGGTAGCTTCCTCGGCCTCGACATCAAGAAGTGAGTGACCCAGGTCCGGCGAGTCCAGGTAGGAGATCCTGACCAGGCCGCCGGGCAGAACAGTGGTCTCCCGCTGGATGGACTCCCCGGGCATCTCGCCGACGGAATGTTCGACCCGCCAGAGTTCATCTCCGTTGTCAGGATCGAGCCCGACCACCTCGGAGGTGAAATCCCAGCCGAGGACCCAGGAAACGTCATCGCGGTCCTCGGGCTGTTCGTAACAGGTCGTGGCGGCCACGATCACATCGTTCTGCACGCTCATCCCGACGGTCTGTGCTTCGTCAGGGCAGTTCGCCACGTCGGAGGCCTCCCACAATTGGTCCCCGGTGGACAGGTCGTACGAGGCCACGGAGTCCTTCATCGGGGCGACCCAGGCCTCACCGGTGACGCCGCTCAAGGGGCCAAGGGCAGGTTCGGCCTGTTCCCGGTAGCTGTGGTTCACCTCGGAGAGGTCGAAGGTGTATTCGTGCGCGACCTGACCCGTCTCGCGCTCCAGGAGCGTGATCTCGGAGATGTCTTCGTCGTACAGAGCGACGTACTCACCGTTGTCGGTGACGTCGACATCCAGAGTGCGGTCGTTGTCGTAGTGGGACCAGAGTTCTTCCCCGGTCTCGCCGGACAGTGCAATAGCACCGCCCTCGAACAGGACGAGTGGGCCTTCGTCCATGTGGCGAACAACCATGGGACCGCCGTCTCGTGGAGGTTCCCAGGTCCAGGCGACCTCATCGACCGCCACGGGGCGTTCCGGGGGCTCGCCCGGCTCATGGGTGCTGTGGGGACCACCGATGACTGAGCAGCCCGAAACGAGGATCGCGAGAGCAGCAGCCGAAGCCTGGCTGCGCACACATGTGCCACCCGCGGACGTCAAAGTCCCTCCATCGCCATGCTTGCCTTTGCGCATCTTGGTGGACGGTCGAGTGGAAGCGCAACTGAGTTCGAGACGGGGAGCCTGCCACGGCGGTGTCGCGAGACCCCGAGGGGAAAGGCGTCTCTGTCCCGGGAGCTCCATCGCCCCCTGACGAGACGGGTGAACGTGTCCTGAAAGACCTCAAGAGACCCGCTGTTCTACCTGGGAACAGCGGGCCTCTGTTTTTACTCCGTCGCGTTCACCTCACGGGCGCGTGAACAGGTCGCGCGGCCCGAGGTCTAACGCCGGCGGCGCTTGAGCTCGTGGAGGAGGGTGGACCACTCGGTGGTGCTGAAGCTGAGGTGGCCGAGGTGGCGGTGCTGGGTGTCACGCACGTTCACCGTCTGCGGGGCCTCCTGGACCTCCACGCAGTGGCCCCCGTCCCCATTGCTGTAGCTCGACTTGTGCCAGTTTCGTGTGTCCATCGACCTTTCCTCGGACTTCCTTGAGGAACTCTCGTGTTTCGTTCGGGGGGAGTGCCACGCTCTGGAGGCTGCCGAATTTCAAGGACATCCACTCCACCATTCCGGAGTCGGTGACCATGGAACCGGAGACAGGTCCTTCGGCGTAGAGCACTTCTTGCCGGTTCGGCAGTGAGAGCAGGGAGAAGGCCCCATCGAGGCCAGGATGCTCACGGAAGCGGACTGTAGCAGGCACGACCTGGAGCCGAACTCGCCCCCGGTCCATCAGCTCGATGAGGTGGTCCACCTGGGTGGTCAGAATGTCCGGGTCGCCTTCGAGGTCACGAATGACACCTTCGGTGATGATGGTCCAGATGACCGGTGAACTGGACCGATGAACCACCTCTTGGCGCGCGATGCGCTTTTCGACCAGGTCGAGGGCAAAGTCCTCGGTCTCCATCGGGTTGCTGGCCTTGATGAGGGCATAGGCGTAGTCCCGTGTCTGGAGCAGGCCCGGGACCAACAGCGGGTGATAGTCCCGCAGGAGCGAGGCCTGGGGAACGGCCTCCATGAAAGTCCCCGCGTACTCCGGGTAACTGCTGCGCAGGACCTCCGGCCACAACGCGACCAGGCTCCCGTCCGCGTCCAACACCTCGTCGGCACGCTCGACCCACCCCTTGTTCGGGTTGCGCTCGGCGCGCTCGTAATGACCGATCAACGAACCGGACACGCTGGTCTCGCGTCCGAGGGCTCTCTGCGAAAGACCGGACATAGTTCGCAGGCGAGCCAATTCACGGCCGAACCTGCGCATGGCCGGATTGTCATGAGGGGATTTCTGGCCCATGGCAACCAGTCAAACACAGGCTGACTACATATCACCACCGGTTGCCACCATTTCTATGCCCTGCTGCTGGATTCATGGATTCGGGGCGTGCGGGCTGGCACCTTCGTCCCATGGCCGAAAAAGACGTGGCGGCAGCCGGTCCTGATAACTCCGGGGCCACCTTCTGTGTCGCACTCGGTGCGTTGGAAGTGCTGCGCGAAGGGCTGGTGCAACGCCAGGTCTCGGCCGAGGTGCGCCTTCCGGAGGAAGCCCCTGGGGAAGGCCCTCCGGAGCTGCACGCCTCCATCCCCGGCGCCCGACGTCCTGTTGTGGTCACCGTTGTGGGGGACCGCTTCCGCTGGTGGCGCGGCAGCGCGGCGCCCGGGGGTGGGGGAGGGGCGTCCTGCCCGATCACGTGTCCGTCCCGAGCGGTGGACATGGTGATCCAGGCGGTGAACACCTCATGAGAGTTGCCAGAGAAAGCGCAGGTGAAGCGATGGTCCGTACCTACGACGCCGACGACCCCGAGGCCGATCTCCCGCTCACCGAGGCGGAGAGGGAAGCCGAAGAGGAAGCCGACCGGTTGCGCGAGGCCCGAAAGGCCCGAAAACCGCGGGGGTGAAGCAAGGCGACACGAACGCGTCCAGGCGAGGGGTTTCGGGTCCGAATCGGACTTGGTGGTGCCTTCGTGGCACTGGCCGAAAATGAGGCCACTGTTTCTGTCCGAGAAGAATCGGGGACCGGCTCTCCCGTGGCATTCACCAGTGCCTGCAGGGGGAGACACGTCATGGGGGCGGTGAACACCTGGTGAGCGAGACTGTCAGAGACGACAGTGGAAGCAGCAGCGACGGGGGAACCGGGAGCGGCAGCGGCATTGGCAGCGGTAGCGGCAGCTCCGGTGCAGGCGAGCACCTCGCCCGACTCCACTCCGCCCTCGCCGAGCGGCACGTGCCCGGCCTGAAGCTGGAACCGGCTCTGTCCGGTGGTCCCGTGTCCGGCAACTCCGGCAACCCCGTCGTGTACACAGCCGGCACCTGCACCCGCGTGCACGCCGGCTGTTTCCTCATCCACAGGGTCTCCGTGCACGGTCAGGTGCTGGAGGCGGTCTCCCTGGGGGTCGGGCGTCAGGACACGGCGGTGGCCCTCATCGCGGTGATGTCGGGCGCGCTCACACTGTGAACCGTCGACGAGGACGCGCGATCCGCAAAAGCGACAATACGCCGATTCCGTAGAATCCGCAGAACTCGGGCAGACGTGAAAGTCCCTCATGTAATTCGTGTCCGAAGTTTCGCCGGAACGGTTCCGCGGCCCTCGGGGATCGTCTACTCTGGCTTCATCCACAACTGAAAACTCGGTGACCCCGCGACGGTTTAGTCCGCCCGGGGTCGCGGCCAGCAACCCAAACACCTTGAAGACAAGGAAATTGCCAGCATGCCCAAGTGTATCGCTGTCGTGTACGCCGCTGCCCTGAGCCTCCTCGGAGTGCTCTCCGCGGCGCTCTTCGCCCAGTCCAAGGGCCGACACCGGCACCGCCCCGTGCGCCGCCGCGCTCGACGGGTCCGTCCCTACGCCCGGCCCCTGCCCGCGGTCCTGCCGCCGGCACAGACGGCCCGGCCCGACACCTCCTCAGGCGCGCGACCTGCAGTTCCTCAGCGTTCCGCCCCGACCGGCACGCTCGCACGGCCGACGCTGAACCCGCCCTCCGAACCGGTGCCCGCCGACGAGGTCGCCCTCGTCCGCCCCTACTACGCGGCCCACGAACACGACCTCGCCCAACAGCGCGCCCTGGTCCGGCTCCGCGCCTGGGGCGCCGATCTGCCCGACCCCGCCGAGGCCCGCACGCACACCACCCGCGCCTACACCCTCGACGAGTACGCGGCAGCCTTCGACGGGCGTTCCGCAGTGGCCGACACCTTCCACGTCCCGGCCCCACGTGCCCACGCGCCGCGCATGTCCGCCCGCGTCGACGAACTCCCGCACCTGTCTCGCCTGCGCCGAGCTCAGCAAGAACGCCGTTCCGGGTCCTTCGGGGCCTCCGGAGTCTCCCGGGTGACCGTGTGACGGTTTGGGCGTGGGACCGCTCTTGCCGCCCCGGTCGCCGGTGTTCCGGTGCTCCGGTCAGCGGTTGGAGTCGACCTCGGCGAGGATCTCCTCGGCCACCCCCACAGTCAGCTCGAGGAGCTCGTCCTCCTCGAGATAGGCCTCACCGGTGTAGTCACCCTCGCCGTCGCCGACCACCTCCGTGGTGTCGTACTGGACCTCCACCAGCACCTGCCCGTCGACCGCAGTGATCTCGGCTGTCGAGCCGTCCTCGGAGATTTCCGAGACCGCCTGGTCGCCGAGGTCCAGGGACGGGTCGTCCTCGCCTTCCTCCAACGGTGGCATGTGCTCGTCGTCCATGTGGTGCTCCTCGCTGATGTCCAGCGAGTAGGTGAGGCTGTGGGTCCGCGTCGGGTCGATCTCGTTGGAGACGGTGATGCAGCTCATCCGGAGCTCACCGCTGTTCTCCAGGGTGCTTTCGTCGGGTCGGCCCGAATCGCCGTCCTGATTCCCCGCGTAACTGCCGTCCTCGGCAACGAGATCGGAGAGGGTCTCATCGGACAGCACCTCACACAGATTGTCCGGCGCGAGCTGCATGGGGTCGACGAGTTCGATGTCCTGCTCTTCCTGCTGCTCCTGCTCGCCATCGGCCTCGGCGGCCGCGGTGTCCGGCTCCTGTTCGGCTTCGTCGCCACCACCGCACGCCGACAGCAACAGGGCGAGAGCGAGACCGCCGGCGACAGTCGGGAGGGTGGGCAGGGGGTCGAGGGCACGCGTCATGGGGGAAGGTCCTTCCTGGTGGATCGAGAGCGGCGACACCTTATCGCCCGTCGGGATCGTGGTTTTTTGTGGGTCTGGATCTGGGGCTGCGGGGTTCAGTGCACCGGGCTCACCCGCCGAAACCCGCACCCATGAACAGCAACATCGGAATACCGGCGATCGCCCACGCCGAGGCCAGCGTTCCCGCCACTTCCTTCCCCCGACGGATCTGCCGGACCCCGAGCGTGAGCGGGAGCAGGAGGCCCACCACCAGCCCACCGAGCGAAGTGAACGCGAGCGTATTCATCAACGCGAAGTTGCAGATCGTCTGATCCATCGAAGGGTCGCCGCAATTCGCAGTCCCCATGGTCATGATGGGGATCAACAACAGCCACCACAGGAATCCGAGCACCATCGCGACCGCGGTCAGTACGATCCCGCCGATTCGGGCCCGGGTGCTTGCTCGCTGGCTCTCCGTGGGCGTCATGATGCGTTCTCCCTCCATGGTGATGTGGTTTTCCTGTATTCCTGAATCCGGGTCGGGGTCACCGGAAAAAGTCGAGCCAGAAGGTCACGCCCACGACCAGAAGGACTACCCCGAGAATCGCCCCGAGAGCTAATACGAAACCCTTTCGGTCCGTTCCCAGTTCTGCGCCGATCGAGAACACAAAAATGCCGATAAGCGAGATCACCAAACCCACCAGGGGCAGCGGGAGGATCAATTCCACGTGCATGAATATCGGGAACAGCATGACGAAGATGCTCGCCACCATCGCCGTGCTCAGAATGGTCGGGAACTGCCAGGGGTGGGGCTCGTCGCGGCCTTCCAAGACATACTGAATCCAGAAGTGCACGCCGCCGATCAGTGCGGGGGCGACGAGCACGAAGAGCGCCGCGTAGCTCGTGTCGTTGTACAGAAGCCCGAACAGCGCGAAGAAGCTGATGACCATGAGGGCTGTGCCGCCGACGAGTGGGTACAGGGCGACGAACCAGAACTTCGGGCCGTCGGCGCTCTTGGGGTTCTCGGAGGGTTCGGTCTTCTCGGGCGTCTGCGGGGGAGTGCTCATACTTGGACGCTACGGATCGGACCCGGCCGGGCACCTGAGCCCGTGTACTCATATCCGGGGCCTGAGTTGGCGTGGGGGCCTGTGTGCGTGGCGAGGCCGGGCTCGTCAGTGCGCGTCCCCCACGATCTCCTCGGCCTCGCCCGGCTCCGCGGCCCGGATTTGTTCCGCCACCGAGACGATGTCGATGTCGGGGAAATCCATGGTCGGTGCTCCTTGGTGGTCCCTCGGTAGTTCCGTCCAGAGCTGGGCCATGAGGCCGTCGGTGAACTCCGTGCGGGCCTCGTACTCCTCCAGGGAGGCTGAGGACCGGTCGACGTGGACGATGTCCCCGTGCTCCTCGCACTCGTGTTCACCACCCTCCGACCCGCAGCGGTCGTGCAGGGGGCGCTCGTCCGCAGGGTCCATGGGCTCGGTCTGCAGCCGGAGTTGGAACCCGCTGGTCTCGCGAGAGGCCTCGGCGGGCTCGTAGATGAGGGCTCCCAGTCGGGAGAGTCCAACACGGCGATCGGGTGCTGAAAGGCCGCGACCTCCTGCAGGAGTTCCTCCTTGCGCTCATCCTGCTTCCGCCCGTCGAGCCACAGGGTCACGCCGACGACCAGCAGGACCGCTCCGAGAATCGCCCCGATCGCGAATACGAGACGGTTCCTTTCCGTGCTCAGTTCCCCGCCAAGCGAGAACACGAAAGCGCCGAGCAGCGAGAGTCCCAAGCACACCAGAGGCAGCGGCATGAGGAAGTCGACGTTCATGAAGATCGGAAACAGCGTGACGAAGATGCCCGCAACCATTGCCGTGCTCAGGACGATCGGGAACTGCCAGGGACGGGGCTCGTCGCGCCCTTCCAAGACATACTGGAGCCAGAAGTGCGCGCCGCCGATCACCGCCGTGGCGCCGAGCACGAACAGCACGGCGTAGCTGGTCTCGTCGTACATCATCCCCATCAGGGCGAAGAAGCCGACGACCATGAGGGCTGTGCCGCCGATGAGCGGGTACAGGGCGACGAACCAGAACTTCGGCCCGTCGGCGCTCTTGGGGTTCTCGGTGCTCTCGGAGGTTTCGGGGGTCTTCGGGGGAGTGCTCATGGTTGGACGCTACGGTTCGGGCCCGGCCGGGCACCTGAGCCCGTGTACTCATATCCTTTATCTGCGGTGACCTGGAGGCTGTGTGCATGCTGGCGCCGGGCTCGTCAGTGCGCTTGGTCCACGATCTCCTCGGCCTCACCCGGCTCCGCGGCCCGGATCTGCGCGGCCAGTTCCACCATGTCGAAGTCGGGGGCCTCGGCCTGCGCATCGCCGCCCTCGTCCGTGGGCACGTCCGTCGAGAGCTCGGCGACATACCCGTCGGTGAACTCCGTGGCGGCTTCCTCGCTCCAGCCGGACCTGTCGGCGACGACGATGTCCCCGTGTTCCTCACAGCCGTTTTCATCGGGGTCCGACTCGCACTGGTCGTACAGCGAGCTGTCGTTCAGATCCTGCATGGATACGGTCTCCAACCGCAGTTGGAACCCGTCGGTCGCGCGCGAGGAATCGGCGAGCTCGTAGGCGATGGATACCCGGCTCGCCTCCTGGTCGACCCACATCTCGGCCGGCTCCCAGCCCGCGTCGTCCAACACGGCGATCGGATGCCCGAAGGCACTGACCTCCTGCGAGAGCTCTTCCTCGCGCTCATGCTGCTGCCATGCGGCGAGCAACCCGGCCATGCTCATGAGCAGCAGGACCACTCCGAGGATCGCCCCGAGAGCGAGTAGGAGGCGGTTCCGAACGGTGCCCAGTGCGAAGACGAGAGCGCCGAGTACTGAGAGCCCCGAGCACACCAAGGGCAGGGGGAGGATGATGCCCGTGCCCAAGGCGAACGTGAACCCCGTGACGAAGATGCCCGCCACCATGGCCGTGCTCAGGACGGTCGGGAACTGCCAGGGTCGCGGATCGTCACGGTCTTCCACGCTGCGCTTGATCCAGAGGTGCACGCCTGCGATCACCAGGAGGGCGGCAGGAACGAAGAACACCGCGAACATCGCTACGCCCTCGGACAAGGTCGCCAGGGCCAAGAATCCCGCGACGAACATCAGGGCAGCGCCGGCGACAGGCGGGTACAGGGCGGCGAACCAGATCTTCGGACCGACGGAGCTCTTGGTCGTCGAGGGCGCGGTGCCGTCGTCGGGTGCTTGAGGGGTTGTGGGGGTTTCCGGGGGAATGCTCATGGTTGGACGCTACGGTCCGGACTCAGAGGGGTGCCTGAGCCTCAGTACTCATATCCCGCGTTCCCCTTCGGGGCCGTCCCCCGCACGGCGACTGACGAGTGCGGGTGCGGCTCACGGAAGCGAGCGCAGGCCAGGGCTCATCAGGAGATGTCCTCGGCGACCTGCCCGGGCTCGCCCGGTTCGGCCGGCCGGATGCTCTCGGCCAGTTCGGCCATGTCAGCCCTGTCGATGTCGGGGAAGTCGATCTCCGGTTCGTCGTTCGCGTCGGTCGGCACCTTCGTCATGAGGTTGGCGGCGCCCCCGTCCGTGAACTCGGTACGGGCCTCGAAGCGCTCCCTGGTGTTGCTGGACATGTCCGCGACCACGACGTCCCCGTGTTCCTCGCACGGGTAGTCGCCGCCGTCCGAAGCGCACAGGGAGTAGAGCGGCGTCCACCCCGTCTCGGCCAGATCCTCCATGGATTCGCTCTGCAGGACGAGGGAGAACCCGTCGAACTCGGGGGAGGGATCGGTCGATTCGTACTCGATGGAGGCCGTGCCGAGATCCTCGCTCGCCCACATGGACGTCGGTTCCCATCCGGGTAGGTCGAGCACGGCGATCTCGTGGGGGAAGTCGGCGACGTCCTGGACGAGTTCCTCCGTGCGCTCCTCCTGTCTCCGACCGTCGAGCCACCAGGTCACGCCCACGATCAGCAGGACCGCTCCGAGGATCGACCCGAGGGCGAGGACGAGACGGTTCCGTTCGGTGCCCAGCGAGAACACAAAAGCGCCGAGCAGGCAGAGCCCCGAGCACAGAAGGGGCAGGGGAACGAGGAAGTTCACATTCATGAGCATCGGAAACGCCGTGACGGAGATGCCCGCCGCCATCGCTGTGCTCAGGACGATCGGGAACTGCCAGGGCCGGGGCTCGTCACGGCCTTCCAGGATCCACTGGAGCCAGAAGTGCGCGCCGCCGATCACCACGAGGGCGCCGAGCACGAAGAGCACGGCGTAGCCGGTCTCGTCGTACATCATCCCCATCAGGGCGAAGAATCCGGCGACCATGAGGGCAGTGCCGGCGACGAGCGGGTACAGAGCGACGAACCAGAGCTTCGGGCTGTCCGCGTTCTTGAGGCTCTCTGTGCTCTTGGTGCTCTCGGAGGGTTCGGGGGTCTGCGGGGGAGTACTCATGGTGTCTCGCGAACGAATAGAAATCTGATTGGGTGCGATTCCGGGGAAAGAGGGATGCGTCCTGCGGCGCTATTCGAGCATCAAGCAGAGCTCCAGCCCGCGCCAATGAATATCAGCATGGGGAGAGCGGCGATGGTCCACGCTGCGATCAGCGTCGGCGCCACACTCTTCTTTTTGTAGATACTCCATATCCCGAGGGTCAGCGGGAGTAGAAACCCCACAACCAGCCCCGCGAGGGAAGCGAGCGCGAGTGTGCTCATCAGGGTGTAGTTGCACATGAGTTCAGTCGAAGATTCGCTGCAGTTCGCCGTGCCCATGGTCATGACGGCGATCAGGGGCCTCCAGATAAGAAGGCCGAGCAACATCCCGATGGCGGTCAGCCCGATACCGGCGACAGCGCCGTGGCCGTCTCCGCTCCGCGTTCCTCTGAGCGACCCGTTGTCGGGGCCCGTATGTGTCACGTGGATTCCTTGCGTCGCAGGTCATGAGGGGCACTGTCGACGCTACCGATCGGGCTCAGGCGGGCGCCTGAGTCGCTGTACTCAAATCCCGCGTATGCGTCGGCGGGCAGCCCTCGCCTCGGCTCGCCCGCCAACCCCGGAGCCGGGGATGCATATCCGGGCTCATCCCGACGAGTCCTCGAAAATGTCTTCGGCCTCGCCCGGTTCGGCCGGGCGGATGTCCCCGGCCAGGTCCACCATGTCGATGTCGGGGAACTCAGCCTCGGAGCCGCCTTCGCCGTCCTTGGGCATGTTCCCGATGAGGTAGCCGGCGACCCCTTCGGTGAACTCGGTGCGAGCTTCGAAGGTGTGGTTGTAACCGTCAGACAGGTCCGCGAGGACCACGTCCCCGTGCTCCTCGCATGCCGTGCCCCCGCCGTCCAGGTCACACAGTTGGTACAACGGCTCCCACGGCTCGTCCTCCAGCGCTTCCATGGTCTTGGTGCGCAGGGTGAGGCTGAACCCGTCGGTCGGCGCGGAGGGCTCGGTGGGTTCGTAGTCGATGGAAACGCTGTCGGACGGGGCAGAGACCGAGATGTCCGTCGGTTCCCATTCCGGGGAGTCCAGTACCGCGATCTCGTGGGGGACGTCCGAGATCTCCTGTCGTTCTTGCTCCCTCTCTTCCGCCTGTTCTTGCACGACCGGCATCCACAAGAAGCCCACGATCGCCAAGGCCGCAGCGGTGACGGCGGTGAGCGCGCCGACGAAGCGGTGACGCCACCTGGTCACCGAGTACACGCCCGCGCCGAGCAAGGACAGCCCGCAGCACAGCAACGGCAGGGGCGGAGAGCTTTCGATGTTCAGGAAGAAGGGCAGGACCGACACAAGGACGGCGGCCGTCATCGCTGTGGTCAGGACTGTCGGGAAGTGCCAGGCCGGCTGTTGGACCCGCCCCTCCAGAATCGACTGGAGCCAGAGGTGGCTACCTCCGACCAACACGACGGCTGCACCGACGAACAGCACCGTGTAGCTCTCGTTCTCGGACAGGATGACGACCATTCCCAAGACCCACAGCGCGGTACCTGTCAGGAGCGGCACCATGGACGGGAACAGGACCATCGCCCATTCGTAAACCGCGTCCTTGCCTTTTTCTGGAGTCGCATCCTCGGAAGGGTTCTCTTGTGGAGGATCAGGGGAAATGTTCATGAGGTGGGGCACCGTGGTTCTGGGTCGGGGCAGGGTTCACAAATTATCGTCGGCGTGAACGCAGGGAGAATAGGCCGCGAGTGAAGGTCGGCCGTCTTGGTCGACGATCAGGTCCATACTGAAGTCATCGGCCCTGTTCCTCGCCTCGATGCGGGATCCTTCCGGGCGTTCGTCCTTCGTGACCTTCCAGTTCCCCGTGTTCCAATAGGAATAGAGGGATTCGGCTATGTCTTCGTTCTGTTCCTCGGGTATCCCGTCGACCCAGAAAATGTGGCGCACGTTCACCTTGTGATTTTCTTCGCCTGGTTCGCCCTCGCACGCGGGGAAGGCTGGCTCTCTCTCTGATGAGAGCTCGACGTCACCAGGGAGTTCGGCTGCCGCATGGTCGATGTATTCTTCTATTCTCTCCTCGGCCTGGGTCTGGTTCATGTTGCTCTCCGGCTCTGCCGTTTCTTGGTCGGCGCAAGAGGTAGAAAAAAGTGCCAGAGCGAGAGAGCTCGCTGTGACGAGTACGGTTCGGAACCCTGTGGGCGCGGGGGTCACGGCTCTCCTTCGGGTGGAGGGTCATGAGAGGCGTGATGGACGCTACCGACCGGTCTCGTCCGGCCGCCTGAGTCCTTGTACTCACATCCCGCGCCTGCACCGACTTGCAGGAGATGTGTCCCTACTCGGGAAAGGCGGGCGCCGAGACCTCTTGCAGGGCTTGTTGCTCACCCTGCGCTGTGGCGATCAGCCACGGGATGGCCGTGAGCAGCAGGGCCGCGAGGAGGACCCCCGTGAGCGCGGAGAGGAAGCGCTCTCGCCGTCGGACCAGCGAGTACGTGAACGTGCCGAGGAGGCAGAGCGCCAAGCACACCAGGGGTGTGGGTATGGGTTGGGGGACGCCGAGGTCCATGAGGACGGGTGCGCCAGAGACGCAGAGACCGGCCACCATCGCTGTGCTCTGGATGATCGGCAACTGCCGGGGATCGGGCTCGTCCCGCTTTTCCAGGATCCTCCGGAGCGAGACGTGCGCGCCGCCGATCAGCACGACGGTTGCGGCGACGAACAGCAGCGCGAACCCGGGATCGTCGTACAGCAGTCCGAACAGGGCCATGAACCCCACGGGCCCGAGAACGCTGCCGGCCAGGAGCGGGTACACGGTGGCGAACAGGAGCTTCGGCGTCGAAGCGCTCTTGGCCGCCGAACCCGCGGTGTGGTCGTCGGGGGTCGGTTCAGGGGGAGGGCTCATGGTGGAAGGGCTTTCTCGGATTTCTGCGTCGCGGCACAGTTGCGATCATGACGGTCCATCGGGATCGACGCAGGGTGAAGATGCTCCGAGGGAAAGGCTTCCTTTGTTGCTCGTTTCGACGGACACCCTGAAGGAGTCCTCTTCGTGCTCCATGGTCACAAAATTATCCTCCGGGCGTAGATCGTGGAGGGTTCGATAACCGTTCTCGGTCCAGTATTCGTACATCAGGTCGATATTGGCCTCGTTGTCCTCGGCTGGAAGTCCACGGACCCAGAAGGTCTCGCTTGCCGTGACGCGATCCTTTGCCCCTCCGTCGGTCGGATCATCGCAGGAGGCGAAGAGGAGTCCTTCACGTGCCTCGAGCTCGGCGCCTTCCGGGAGGGCTGTGAGAGTTCCGTCGATGTGTTCCTGCACCTTTTCAGCTGCTTGGTCCCGGCTCATGTTCTCTGTCATATCCGTATCCCCTGAAATGAAACTGCACCCACTTGCCAGCAGGGAGGTGGCGACAAAATAGATGCAGAAGGCTGATTTTCTCATGCTGTGGCTAGTTCTCCCCCGCAATGATTCGCCCCATCCCCCTGAGGGAGAGTGTGCCTTGATCGAAATACTCGGAGTGCGCGGCGCCGAAGGGGAAATCGCCCACCTTCCAATCGCTCCCCGACGATGAAGTGAATGTTGTTGCTCCGAATTCGGAAGAATCTGGGGTGGGTCCGTGGATGCCTTCTGGCGTCACGCTATTAATTGTATCGTTTTCTGCTGTGGATGCATGGACGTTCTCGCCATGGAAGCCTAGTTCGCTCACATGGTCGGCCTTGACGCCGGGGCTTCCTACGAAAACGAGTTCGTCTGCGTTCAGTCCTTGATCGCTCATCGCAGTGTGGCCCAGAACGGTGCTCCCATAGCTGTGGCCGATCACGGTGTTGTGCGACGGTGTCGTGCCCTGATGGGTAGCGCGCAGGCCGCCGTTGAAGCTGCTGAGCCCACCAACGGCGTTCTCAGCCCTCTCTTCTTCAGCGGCCTCCGTCGTGGACGGGGCATCGTATCCAATCCAGCTGATGACAGCATGATCGGCGTCCCCCTCGTCCGCATTGGTGGCCGAAGTCCTGAGTTCGGAGGCCCGGTCCGCTTGGCCATTCACGCTTTCCCACGTGGTGCCTGTCCCTGGGACGAGGGTGGCCACGTTGTCGGCCGTGTCGGGGTTCCCCTGGGAGACGATTGCGCGGCCGTTTTCCCCCTCTTCCCTGTCGAAAGCCAGCAGGTACTGGTCGCTAGCGCCGGCGCTGTCCCCGAGATCATCGCGCAATTCTGCCATGATCTCTTCTTGTTCCTCCAGTTCACGGATTTCCTGGCTCAGGCTCGTCCGTTCTATCGAGCCGCCAGGTCCGTTCTGAGTTTCTTCGAGCTCGTCCCGGAGTTCGTCCAACTCGTCCTGGACTGCTTCGTGGTCGTCCTTCAGGTGATCCCGGTTGAGCTGGTCACGCACGTTCGAAGGTATGCCGTCGAGGTCGCGAAGCAGGTCCGGGTCGTCGGCCATCGCCTGCTCGCGTTCGTCCTCCGACAGGGAATCCCACCATGCGTTCACGAGATGGGGCGGCTCACTGCCGTCGATCTCGTCGGGCACCATCCCGGGGTAGTGGTCACCGTAGGTGGCGATCTGGCCGGCCGTGAGCAGGCCGGCCTCGACCATGCGTTCCATGGTCTCCTGGCTCGGCCCTGTACGCAGGTCGATCTTGGTCTGCTCGGCCTGGTCCATGAGCGTGCCCCAGATGCCGGCGTGCTCGGAGCGGAGTTCCTCGCGGGTCGCCTCGAGCGCTGCGACCTCAGTGTTCTCGCCGCCGAGCCACTCGGTCACGGCCTGACCGATCGCGTATCCGCCTCCGCCTTGCATCCGAAGATCGCGCATCTCCTGTTTGGCCGTTTCCCACCGGCTTTCGATGGAGGCGCGGTCCGTCATGTAGGTGTCGATGTCCTCGGCCCACAGCCGCAACACGCCTCCGCCGTAGGTGAGGGCCTTGGAAGCTTCTTCCCAGGCCATGAGGTCATCGGCCGAGGCCGAGCTGATGTCCCAGCCGATGCGGTCGGTGAACTGGTCTGCGGAGGAACGCATTTGGCTGTCGGTGTCGCCGGACTGGCCGAGCATGTCGTTGTGCAGCTCGTCGAGGTCGTCGGCGCCGTCTCGGATTTTTCCCGGCTCTGCCTCGATGGGGTCGGGCAGGTCCAGGGACATGTCGTCGATACTCACGGGGGTCGCTCGCTCGGGGGTCAGAAGTTGACGGGGATGTCCAGTTCCTCGAGCCCTTCTCGGAACTCGTCGGCGTTGTCCGTGTCGGTTGCGGCGATCTCCAGCACCGACCCTTGTACGTTCTGCGCCAGGGCGATCCCACTGCGGGCCGTCGTCTGGATGTCCTCCAGGGAGTTGTCCTCGTAGGTGGAAAGGCCCGACGTCACGTACGAGGACACCGGCCCGTGCAGGTTCTCCATGATCTCTTCGAACCTGCCGCCGAGGAGGGCCATTGTCTCCGCGAGTAGTTCGGCGGCCTCCGCTTCGGGGAGGGCGTCGACGTTCACTCCGGTCTCATCGGACATAAAGGGTCCAAGGGTTGGGGGCAAGGTGGGGCAGGGCGGACGCTACCAATCGGGAGTGAAGGAATACCGAGGCCGGTGTGCTCACATCGTCGCTCTGCGCTGCATGATCAGGACTTTGGTCCCATAGCAAGGCCGTGGCCACATGCGGCCACGGGGAACTCGTGCGCAGCTCCGTGACCCCGCGCCGTGTTGAGCCAGTGTGTCCGCGCCCGCCACGATGGGCGGGCCCCAACCCCAGCCCCGCCCCGACCCCCTGAAGAGGCTCCGATGTGGCAGATCCTGTTCCACGTGACCCCGGTGACCGTGGCGCTCGCGTCGGCGGCGCTGGCCGTGTTCGCGTTGGTCACGGCGCGCGCGTACGTGCGCGACCCGCAGGGCGCGAGGCGGTTCTGTCGGCGCCTGCTCGCGGTCGCCTCTGGTGTCTATCTGCTCGTTCTTGCGAGCCCGGTCCTCTCGTGGGGCCAAGTGGGCGAGAGCGGTCGGCACATCACGTGGAACCCGCTGGCCTGGGTCGAGGAGTGGCGCGAGGCCAACCAACCGGAGCAGGAATTCGGCCAACAGCTCAGCGACGGAACGTCGGCGCACTACTCCGTCGAGCCCCTCACCGACTCAGAACGCGAGGAGATCCATAGCTACGGGGACGGTTACGACTACTTCCTGCACGAGGACGAGCACCTTGACCTCGTGGTCCTGGACGCCGAGGGTGATCCGGCAAGCGACGCCGAGGCCCTGGTGGTCCGCCAGGAGATGGGCCCTGCGGTCGCCGACTTCATGGAGTACCGGGACGCCGACAGCCAATCGCTGATCGTGGAGGAGAAGGTCGTCAACGTCCTGCTCTTCGTCCCGATCGGCATCGTCGCGTTCTTCGCGATCGCCCACCCCGCGGGCAAACTCGCCGTCGGTCCGCTGCTGTCGCTCGCGGTGGAAACCACGCAGTGGGCGCTGGCCGCGGGCGCTTCCGCCGACGCGGCCGACCTCGCGGCGAACTCGATCGGGTCACTCACGGGCACGGCACTGGCCGGCGCATCACTCCTGGTGGCGCTCCGGTTCCGAAAGCCGCAGGAAGCCCCCGAGCCCGCGTCGGCGGTCTGAACCCTCAGCCGCGCAGCACCGCGATCGCGTCCAGCAACCGCGCGCGCAGCACACCGCCGCGCTCGGCGAAGTCGCGCTGGTACTCCATGTAGTCCGCCTTGCCCTCGGCGGTCTCGATGCGCACCGGCTCGTACCCCCACTCGCGCAGGTCGTACGGCGAGGCGCGCATGTCCAGGGTCCGGATCTCGCGGGACAGCTCGAAGCAGTCCACGACCAGCTCTGACGGCACCGCGGGCAGCAGCTTGTACGCCCACTTGTACAGGTCCATGTTGGCGTGCAGGCACCCCGGCTGGTCCAGCTCCACCTGCCGGTCGCGGGTGGGCTGCAGGGTGTTGCGCGGGCGCGCTTCCTCGGTGAAGAACCGGAACGCGTCGAAGTGCGAGCACTGCACCCGGTGCGACTCCACGACCCGGTCGGTGCCCTCGTGCCCCAGCCGCAGCGGCACCTGCCCGTGGCGCACCTCGGAGGTGCGGTAGACCATCGCCCACTCGTGCAGCCCGAAACACCCCAGGTGGGCGGGGCGCGAGGCGACACCGCCCAGCAGGCGCTCGACGAAGTCCACGACCCGCCGCGCCTCCAGGAACGCCGCGCGGTCCAGGGCCACACCCCCGTCGGCCTCGGTGTAGAACCGCTGCTCCAGGAACTCGTTCGCCCCGTCGCCCAGCAGCACCGTGCCCGCTCCGGGATGCCAGCGCCGCAGCTGGGCGGGCTTGAGGTTGTAGTACGTGAACAGGAAGTCCTCGACGGGGTGGCGCTCGCCGGCGGCGCGGCGGCGACGGTGGTCGGCGGTGAGCGCGTCCACGCGGGCGGCGTGCTGCTCGGCCCGCTCGCGCCACTGGTCCTCGCGCAGCTCCCCGCGCATCACACCCGTTTCCGTCACGGGCTCCAGGGTACGCACGCGCGCTGTCCGGTCAGTTCGACTGCTGCACGGGAAGGTGGCGGCCCAGGTAGCCGACGTAGATGCGGTTGGTGGTCCCGTCGCCCAGGTGGGGATAGAAGTACAGCCGCGGACAGATGCCGTGCTCGGTGTCGAGCTTGATGTGGGCGTACATCGGCACACGCCCGCTCGGGTCGACCTCCTCGGGCACCCGGAACAGGCGTTTGTCGTTGAGCTTGCCGCGGTTGCGCACGTAGTCCGACTCCTGCGAGGCCAACCGCTTGACGGGGATGACCCGGTACCCGTCGGGGCTCCGCCGCAGGTACGAGTGGAAGCCCAGCCCGGAACCGGGGTGCTCGAACTGGTACCGCGCGTAGTCGTCCAGCGCCAGCATCGCCTGCCACGCCCGCGTCACCCACAGGCTCTCCTTGTGGCTGGCCACCAGCTCCTCGACGGTGTGGTTGTCGATGGTGAAGAACAGGTGCGGCAGGGCGGTGCCGTCGGTGATGCGTTCCAGCAGTTCGCGCACGTTGTTGGGCGGACGCGGGCTGGGGTCGGGCGGCGGTGCGGTCGCCGCGAGGCGGTACAGGCCGGCCTCGCGCACACGGTCGCGCAGCCACCCCACCTCGTGTCGGGCAGCTCGCGCCTGGTCATCGGCGGCCCCGGCCTCCTCGGTGAGGTCTGCGGTCCCTGCGAGCAGCTCCTGGCGTTCGTCGGTGAGCTCCTCGACCCGGGCGTTGAGGCGTTTGACCTCGTCACGCAGGCGCTGGAGCTGCTGTTCCTGCTGTTCGAGCTCTGCCGCAGACACCCAGCCCTCACCCGGGTGCGCGGCCCGCGACGTGTCGGACGGCCCGGCGTGGGGCGGTCGGGCCGGAACGGGGCGTTTCGGTGTGGCGCGCAGGTCGTCGGTCTCCTCGGAGAGCAGCGCGTCGATGGCGCGCAGCGGTTCGGGCAGGCGCAGGGCGAGGGCGTTGTCACGCACCTTGCGGGCCAGGGCCGCACCCACCCAGGCGCGCAGCCGGTCGCCGTCGCGGGCGGCGCCCAGGCCGGCGGGGCTCATACGGGGATGCTGCTCCGGGTCGGGCTCCTCGCCGTCGAACGGCAGAAGGGTGCGCACGCCCCCTCCCGGCACGTCCAGACCGTCCGGGAACAGGGCGTCGACGCGGGTGCGGGCGGCGGCATCGAGCACGTAGGAGCTGCACATGCCGGCACTGCGGTTGAGGGCCCCGCCGATCGCCTCGCGCCAGGCGGGCACGGTCACGTCGGGTGGAGTGCCGGTGGCGACCACGGCCAGACGGCGCTCGGGGTCCATGACGGTGGAGACGAAGGCGTCGACCGTCTCCTGGTCGCGGCCGCGCACGATCACGGGTGCCGAGGCCAGCAGGTGCCGGCCGTCGTGGGCGGGCACGGACTCCAGGAGCATGCGCGCGGCCTCGGGCGGCATGACATCCCACCGGGGCGGTTCGGACCCGTCCCTGAAGTGGTCGTTGCGCGGGTCGACCGACATGTCCAGCCACGCGTAGTGCCACGGGGCCAGGTCGGGGTCGGTGACCACGCTGACGGCGGTGCGCCAGGTTCCGTCCGGTTTGTCGGACTCCGTGGTCAGCCGCAGGAATGAGAGCCCCTCGTCGTCGTTGTCGTGTCGCACCACCAAGGCCCGCGACCTGTTGCTCAGCTCGTGGCAGCCCGAGACGTCGAAGGACACCTGAGCACCGGGGTTGCCGCGCTTGCCCAGCCAGCGGTGGAGGATCTGCGCGGCCGTGGTCACCAGGTCCTCGTCCCCCTGGGGGACGGTCACGAGTGTGCGGTAGACAAGCGGCAACGAACCACGCTCCGGCTCTCCCATCGGCGTCGCGGACCGAGGGACCGGCGGGAGATGCGGCGCGGGCGGCGCCCTCGGTCCCACCACTGTGGACGACGGCGCCGGATGCGTCGACCGGTCGGCCCAAGATCCTTTGTCCTGCTGTTTACCCAGCAGGCCGCGCACCCTACCGGGCCCCGTTCCGCCGGCGCCGTCCTCGTGAGTCAGAGCTGCTGGGCGTTGTCGAACAGCTGCTGTGCCTCCGAACCCAGGCGAGGGCCGTACTGGGTGCTGAGGTCGTCGGCGTACTTGAAGCTGATCACAGAGGAGACCGTGCCCTCGCCGGTGTCGGCGTCGAATCCGGTGAGCCAGGGGCCGCCGCTGGAACCCTGCGTCATGTCGCACCCCATCCCGCTCGCGGTGGTGCCGCCGGTGTCCGGGGTGGTGGTTCCGGCGCAGTAGTGCAGCTCGCGGCCGTCGAAGGGCGAGGCGGCGGGGTAGCCGAACGCGTGCACCTGCACGCCGGCCTCGGTCTGCTCCTCGCTCCAGGTGCTGAAGGAGATGTCCTGGGAGCCCACGCGGTCCTGCACGTCCTGGCCGTCGTCGGAGTTGACCACGGCCATAGCTACGTCGTAGCTGTCGTCGGCCTGCTCCGACCACTGGGGGCTCACGAGCAGGTCGCGGGCGGTGTAACGGCCGTAGGGGGCGTCGCCGTCGGAGTAGCCCGGAACGAAGGTCCAGTTCTCCGCCCACGAGCCCGTGCCGTCCTTGGCGCAGTGCCCGGCGGTGACCAGGGTGCTGGCGTTCTGCGAGTCCACGACCGAGGCCGAGCAGGTGAAGTCGCGGCCGTCCATGGTCAGGAACACCTTGCCGGTGGTGCGGGTGACCAGGCCCCCGCCCGTCCACGGGTCGCCGGTGCTGTCGGCCCCGGGGTCGGTCTGCGGTTCGATGTCGTCGTCGGGGGCGAGCAGGCCCTCCGCGCCATCGACGGTGTCGCCGACCAACCCGGCGATGGGTGTGGCGTCGGCCATGCGCTCGGGTGTCCAGTAGTCCAGGACCTCGCGCTCGCGGGCGGGGTCGGCGGCGGCCGTGCGGTGCTCGACACCTTCGTCGACGCTCACGGCCTGCGCGGAGGTGTCCTGTCCCGGGGCGGCCATGTGCACGGCCTGTTCGACGGCGTCGACGGGCCCGGGAAGGGAGTCGGTGGCGGCGAGCCCGGTCACGAGGAGGCCTGCGGCGGTGATCGGGGCGAGGATCGCATACGCGGTGGACGAGGTCATGGCCCCGATCCTTGCACACTTGGCGTAGCGATGTGACTACTTTAGGTTTGTGTCGGTCCGGAACCGGGAAAACGGACGTCCGCCTCCCGGGGCCAGACGCCTCCGCGCGGTGCCGCACAATTGGAGCCGTGCGAGAAGAACACCAGCGAACAGCAGTCGTCCTCGGCTCCACCGGCTCGATCGGCACCCAGGCCCTCGACATCGTCCGACGCAACCCCGACCGCTTCCGCGTGGTCGGGCTCGCCGCCGGGGGAGGCCGCCTCGACCTGCTCGCCGAGCAGGCCGCCGAACTCGGCGTGCCCGCGGTCGCCGTCGCCGACCCCGAACGCGCGCCGGAACTCACCCGCATGCTCGAGGTACGGGGCGCCAACGCCAAGGTCCTGGCGGGGGCCGAAGGCATCGCCGAACTCGCCGCCGTCGAGTGCGACGTCGTGCTCAACGGCATCACCGGCGCCCTCGGCCTGGAGTCGACCCTCGCCGCCCTGCGCGCCGGACGCCGCCTCGCCCTGGCCAACAAGGAATCCCTCATCATCGGCGGTCCGCTCGTGCGCGAGCTCGCCGAACCCGGACAGATCGTGCCCGTGGACTCCGAGCACTTCGCCATCGCACAGTGCTTCCCGTACCTGCCCGACGACGATCTCGCGAGCCCCGCGCAGGGCCTCGTGCGAGCCCATCGGAGCGAGGTGCGCCGCCTCGTCGTCACCGCCAGCGGCGGCCCGTTCCGCGGACGCACCCGCGCCGAGCTGGCCGGCGTCACCCCCGAGCAGGCGATGAACCACCCCACCTGGAGCATGGGGCCGGTCATCACCGTCAACTCCGCGACCCTGGTCAACAAGGGGCTGGAGGTCATCGAGGCCAACCTGCTCTTCGACGTGCCCTTCGACGACATCGAGGTGGTCGTCCACCCGCAGTCGATCGTTCACTCCATGGTCGAGTACGTGGACGGCTCCACCCTCGCCAAGGCCAGCCCGCCCAGCATGACCATCCCCATCGCCTGGGGGCTGGGCGCACCCGACCGGGTCCCGCACGCCGGGGGCTCCCTCGACTGGACCCGCGCGCAGAGCTGGACCTTCGAACCCCTCGACCACGAGGCCTTTCCCGCGGTGCGCCTGGCCGCCGAGGTCGGGCGTACCGGAGGCACCGCACCGGCCGTCTACAACGCGGTGAACGAAGAGGCCGTCGACGCCTTCCTGGGCGGAAAGCTCGCGTTCGTATCCATCATGGACACCGTCGCCCGGGTAGTCTCTGAGCATCAGCGGACCGACCACCCCGGGGGCGAACCCTCCGCCAAGGCTCTGACCTTGGACGACGTCTACTCCGCTGACACCTGGGCTCGCGCGCGGGCACGTGAACTGTTGACGAGCCGCCCCTGACGCCTCGGCCCCCTGTCCGGCGGGTCCCGGTGGCGCCGAGGAGCTGACTTCGGCTTGAGGAGAGGTACATGGTCGTTCTGCTGACCGTGGTCGGGATCATCCTGTTCGTCATCGGACTGCTGTTCTCGATCGCCTGGCACGAGCTGGGCCACCTCTCCACGGCCAAGATGTTCGGTATCAAGTGCACCGAATACATGGTCGGGTTCGGCAAGACCCTGTGGTCCTTCCGCCGGGGCGACACCGAGTACGGCGTCAAGGCCGTGCCGCTCGGCGGGTTCGTGCGCATGGTCGGCATGATCCCGCCGGCCGAGCGCACCGCCGCCGCGGCCGGCGACACCAGCGCCCGCAAGATCTCCCGGTGGCGGGCCATGGCCGAGGACTCCCGCGAGGCGTCCTACATCGAGCTCGAACCCGGCGACGAGGACCGGCAGTTCTACCAGCGCTCCCCCTGGAAACGCCTCATCGTCATGTTCGCCGGTCCCGGCATGAACGTGATCCTGGCGGCGATCCTGCTGGCCGTGCTCTTCATGGGCATCGGTATCCCCAAGGAGACCAACGCCGTCGGCGAGGTCAACGAGTGCATGGCCCCCGCAGACACCCAGATCGAGAGCTGCGAGGATCCCGGCGCCCAGCCCACCCCCGCCGCGGAGGCCGGGATCCTGCCGGGCGACCGCATCGTCTCCATCGACGGCGAGCCCACCCCCGAGTGGAACGACGCCAACCAGAAGATCCGCACCTCCCTGGGCAGCACGGCCTTCGAGGTCGAGCGCGACGGCGAGACCTTCAGCACCGACGTCGACATCGTCGAGAACGAGCTGCCCGCGCGCGACGCCGACGGCGAGATCCTCTACGAGACCGACGCCGAGGGCGACCACGTCTACGACGAGGACGGGCGCCGGGTCGTGCAGACCGAGACCGTCGGGTTCCTCGGCATCGTCTTCGAACAGGAACGCGCCCGCCTGGGCCCGGTCGACTCCGCCCAGGAGATGGGCACCATGCTCGTCGCCGTCGGTGAGGCGCTGGTGGCCCTGCCCAGCAAGGTGCCCGAGGTGTTCGGCGCCGCCTTCCTCGGCGAACAGCGCACCGAGGACTCGCCGGTCGGCATCGTCGGCATCTCGCGCATCGGGGGCGAGATCATGTCGCAGGGCCTGCCCGTGGCCGACACCGCCGCGATCATGCTGCAGATCCTGGCCGGGGTGAACCTCTTCCTGTTCGCCTTCAACATGCTGCCGATCCTGCCGCTGGACGGCGGACACATGGCCGGGGCGATCTGGGAGTCCATCAAGCGCAACATCGCCCGGCTGTTCAAGCGGCCCGACCCAGGACCGGTCGACGTCGCCCTCCTGACACCTGTGGCCTATGTCGTGGTGGCGTGTTTCCTCGTCTTCAGTGTGATCCTGCTCGTGGCCGACCTCATCAACCCCGTGCGCCTCTTCGGGTGACCTGCGCCTCGCCCCGCCTGTGGATTTGCGCATTCTGGGCAGGCACTGCGCCGAGTACAGGTAACCTTGAGGTCGCGTTCCGGGAACGGCAATGGTGCGGCGATCACGAGGTCGGACGCGGCAGAGGTCCCGGTCGCGGCGCCGAGCTGACAGCCGGGCGCCCTCTGACGCAACGGACGAATCCATGGGCCGCCCCCCTCCGGCGGCAGACGAGGTGAATCAAGCGTGACGAGCATCGATCTCGGCATCCCCGCAACCCCGCCGCGCCCGCTGGCGAACCGGCGCAAGACGCGGCAGATCATGGTCGGGAACGTCCCCGTGGGCGGGGACGCCCCGGTGTCCGTGCAGTCGATGACCACCACCAAGACCTCCGACATCAACTCCACCCTGCAGCAGATCGCCGAGCTGACCGCGTCGGGCTGCCAGATCGTGCGCGTCGCGGTACCCACCAACGACGACGCCGAGGCGCTGCCGATCATCGCGCAGAAGTCGAAGATCCCCGTGATCGCCGACATCCACTTCCAGCCCAAGTACGTCTTCCAGGCGATCGAGGCCGGCTGCGCCGCGGTGCGCGTCAACCCGGGCAACATCAAGAAGTTCGACGACAAGGTCGCCGAGATCGCCGAGGCGGCCTCCGACGCGGGCACCCCGATCCGCATCGGCGTCAACGCCGGCTCCCTCGACAAACGCCTGCTGGAGAAGCACGGCAAGGCCACCCCGGAGGCGCTGGCCGAGTCGGCGCTGTGGGAGTGCTCCTTGTTCGAGGAGCACGGGTTCCGCGACCTGAAGATCTCCGTCAAGCACAACGACCCGGTCGTGATGGTCAACGCCTACCGGCTGCTGGCCGAGAAGTGCGACTATCCGCTGCACCTGGGTGTGACCGAGGCCGGGCCCGCCTTCCAGGGCACCATCAAGTCCTCGGTGGCCTTCGGCGCCCTGCTCTCGGAGGGCATCGGCGACACCATCCGCGTCTCCCTGTCGGCCCCGCCGTCGGAGGAGGTCAAGGTCGGTGCGCAGATCCTGGAGTCGCTGGGTCTGCGCGAGCGCGGCCTTGAGATCGTCTCCTGCCCGAGCTGCGGCCGGGCCCAGGTCGACGTCTACAAGCTCGCCGACGAGGTGACGGCCGGGCTGGAGGGCATGGACGTGCCCCTGCGCGTGGCCGTCATGGGCTGCGTCGTCAACGGTCCCGGCGAGGCCCGCGACGCCGACCTCGGTGTGGCTTCCGGCAACGGCAAGGGCCAGATCTTCGTCAAGGGCGAGGTCATCAAGACCGTGCCCGAGTCGCAGATCGTGGAGACCCTCATCGAGGAGGCCATGCGCATCGCCGAGGAGATGGGCGAGGACGTCGGCGAGGGCGAGCCCTCCGTCGCAGTGGGCTGACACCCGAAGCGTAACGCTTCACGACGGCCGTCCCGGAACTCTCCGGGGCGGCCGTCGTCGTTTGTGTGGGGGCTGCTCGAACGGACCGCACCCCCGCGTGAGCTGTGACCTCAAGCACAGCGTTCACCCGATCGTTGCGCGCACACGCACGATCGCGGTGCCAAAAGGGTGTAAAGGCAATGGAACCTGGTGTTAAGTGCACAGAGCGCCCATTAATGTTGTCTGGGGCACATACAGGGCCAACGATTCAGAGATGGCCCGCCCCTCCCCCCTCCTCCCGTCAGGGCGGGACACGTGTGTCCGAAGGGACTCAAGGTCGAGGAGGTGACCTGTGGTCGACCAGCAAGCCCCCGAGCGCTCTACTCCTGTGCTCGGAGGCCGGCTCGCGCGCCGCAAGCCGGCCGAGAAGCTCGTCGGGGGGCGTCGACCCCCGTGCGCCCCTTCGGATCTGCGCGTCCGAACAGATCATGTCTGAGATCTGAGACAGCTCCCACGGCGTTTTCCCTGGTCATGCCGGATGTTTCCGTACGGGCGGAACAGAGGGCCCTTCAGGGGCACGTGGTGTGGCGCTACTCATACACACAATGGTGCGCAGCGCGAAGACCGGGTCTTCCCGCAGATCTGCCCACCGGATTCAACACCGAGGAGAAACCCCGTGGTCGACCAGAAGGCCCCCGAGCGCGCCACCCCTGCGCTCAGGGAACGGCTCCCCCNGAAGCAGGGGGCCTGCGGCGGCACCTCGGCTTCTGGCACCTGGCCATGATCGGTATCGGAGCGACCCTGGGAACGGGCATCTTCGTCGTCCTGGGCGAGGCCGTCCCCACCGCCGGGCCCGCGGTCATCCTGGCCTTCGTCCTGGCCGGCCTCACCGCGCTCTTCTCCGCGCTCGCCTACGCCGAGATGGCCGGTATGATCCCCGCTTCCGGGTCGGCCTACTCCTACAGCTACGCCACCATGGGCGAGTTCATGGCCTGGGTGTGCGGCTGGTGCCTGATGCTCACCTACGGCGTCTCGGTCGCGGCCATCGGTGTCGGCTGGGGCCAGTACATCAACGAGTTCCTCTACCTCACCGCGGGGCTCACCCTGCCCCAGGAGTTCCTGGCCGGGCCCATGGAGGGCGGCCTCGTCAACGTGCCGGCGGCCGTCGTCGTGCTGCTGGCGATGTTCGCCCTGCTCGCCGGGGTCCGCGAGAGCACCCGCGCCAACGCCGTCATGGTCGTGATCAAGGTCGCGATCCTGGTCATGTTCGTCGCGATCGCCGTCACCGCCGTGCAGGACGGGAACTTCGCGCCCTTCATGCCCATGGGGATGGCCGGGGTCAGCGCCGCCGGTGCCACCCTCTTCTTCTCCTACATCGGCTTCGACTCGGTCTCCACCGCCAGTGAGGAGGCCAAGAACCCGCAGCGCGACCTGCCCCGCGCCATCATGTTCTCGCTGATCCTGGTCACGGCCCTCTACTGCCTGGTGGCCTTCACCGCCGTCGGTGCCGTGGAATGGACCCGCTTCTCCGACGGCGAGACCACGCTGGCCGGCATCCTGACCGTGGTCACCGGCACCCCCGTCTGGGCGGTCGTCTTCGCCGGCGGCGCCGTCATCTCCCTGGCCAGCGTCGTGCTGGTCGTGCTCTACAGCCAGACGCGCATCCTGTACGCGATGTCGCGCGACGGCCTCATCCCCGGCATCTTCTCCAAGGTGGACGCCAAGGGCACGCCCAGGGCCAACACCCTCATCACGTCGGTTTTCGTCGCCGTGCTCGCCGCGCTCGTGCCTCTGGGGCCGCTCGCCGACGCCACTTCGATCGGAACCCTGTTCGCGTTCGCACTGGTCAACGTGGCCGTGCTGGTGCTGCGCCGCACCCGGCCCGAGCTCCCGCGCACGTTCCGGGTGCCCGGTGCCCCGGTCACGCCGCTCCTGGGCGTGCTGGCGTGCGCCTACCTCGTGCTGAGCATGTCCGCGAGCGTGTGGGTCGCCTTCGGTACCTGGCTCGTGCTCGGCCTGGTCATCTACTTCGCCTACGGCATGCGCCGCTCCGCCCTGGAGGACGACGCCGTCGCCGAGATCCGCGCCTGAACCGTCCGGGGCCGCCCTGAGGCAGGACCCGGAAACGAGAGCAACCGTGTGCCCCGCGTTCCCATGGGCGGAACGCGGGGCATCGTGCGTGTTGGGCGGTAAGGGCGCAACGATGACGCGACAGGAGCCGAATATGCGCAGCGAGACGACTGCTCAACACACGTTCCGCGCGCGTTCGTCCTCCTAGAGTGGGCGAGGCTCCCGAGACAGTGTGCGAACGTGAAGGCGGTCCCATGGTAGCAACAGCACTGCGTGTCGCCCTGGACCAGGGCACCGGCCCCAGCGGCGACACCGATGCCGCACTCGCCCGCCTGGCCGAGCGTGCCCACGCGGCGGCCGCCTCCGGGGCCCACCTGCTCCTGACCCCCGAGATGTCGATGACCGGCTACGCCCTCGGCGCCGCAGAGACCGCACGACGCGCCGAACCCGCCGACGGCCCCCTCCGCCGGGCCGTCGCCGAGATCGCCTCCCGCGCCGGGGTCGCGATCGTGTACGGGTTCCCCGAACGCGACGGCGAGCGTGTGTACAACACCGTCCAGCTCGTCGACGACCGCGGAACCGCCCTGGCCGCCTACCGCAAGAGCCACCTCTTCGGAGACCTCGACCGCAGCGCCTTCACCCCCGGTGACACGCTCGTCGTCCAGGCCGACCTGCACGGCCACCGCATCGGCCTGCTCGTCTGCTACGACGTCGAGTTCCCCGAGGCCGTGCGCGCGCACGCCCTCGCAGGCAGCGACCTGGTCGCCGTGCCCACCGCGCTCATGGCGCCCAATACCGCCGTGGCCACCCTGCTCGCGCCCGCCCGTGCCATGGAGAACCAGCTCCACCTGGCCTACGTGAACCGCTGCGACACCGAGGGCGAACTCGACTACGTCGGGCTGAGCACGCTCGTGTCCCCCGACGGCACCGAACTCCTGCGCGCGGGCGCAGGGGAGGCCCTGCTGGTCGCCGACCTGGACACCCGGGCCGCCGACGCGACCCAGGACCACCTGTCCTACCTGGGCGACCGCCGCCCGGCCCTGTACCGGCCGCTCACCCGCTGAGCCCGCCCCTGCCACCACCCCGAAGGAGGAGGCCATGACCTCTGCCGTGCCCACGTCCGCCGGGACCGCGCCCACTGGGGCCGAGCCCCGGGGCGGAGCTCCGCTCACCATGAACGGCCCCGACTTCCCGTTCGCCTACGACCGGTTCCTGTCCCACCCGGCAGGGCTCGGCCAGGTGCCCGCCGACATCCACGGCACCGAGGTCGCCGTCATCGGCGCCGGGATGTCCGGGATCGTCACCGCATTCGAACTCCTGCGCATGGGTCTGCGTCCCGTCGTGTACGAGGCCGACCGCATCGGCGGGGGGCTGCGCACCGAGCGCCTGCCGGGAGCCCCCGAGGAGGTCGTCGCCGAGATGGGCGCGATGCGGTTCCCTCCGTCCTCGACCGCCTTCCAGCACTACCTCGACATGGTCGGGTTGGAGACCGAGCCCTTCCCCAACCCGCTGTCGCCGGGCGCGCCCAGCACCGTGGTCGACCTCAAGGGCGAGACGCACTACGCCAACGACCTCGACGACCTTCCCGAGGTCTACCGAGAGGTGGCCCGAGCCTGGGACGAGACACTGGAGGGCGTCGAGCACACCCGGATGCAGCAGGCCATCCGCGAGGGCGACGTGGCCACCCAGAAGCAGATCTGGAACCGGCTGGTCGAGCGCCTCGACGACCAGACCTTCTACGGGTTCCTGTGCCAGGCTCCCTCGTTCGCGTCCTCGTTCCGGCTGCGGGAGATCTTCGGGCAGGTCGGGTTCGGCACCGGGGGGTGGGACACCGACTTCCCCAACTCGATCCTGGAGATCCTGCGCGTCACCTACACGGGTGCCGACGACGACCACCGCAGCGTCGTCGGCGGGGGGCCGNGGCTGTGGTCCATGGCGCCGGACAAGACCGTGCACTGGGCGCAGGGCACCTCACTGGAGACTCTGCACCCGGACGGCCCGCGCCCGGCCGTGACCGCGCTGCGCCGGACCCACGCCCCGGGCGACCCTGCCGGCAACATCACGGTCACCGACTCCTCCGGTTCCACCCGCACGTTCCGGTCCGCGGTCTTCACCGCCCAGAGCTGGATGCTGCTCGCCAAGATCGACGCCGACGAGGACCTGTTGCCCATCGACCACTGGTCGGCGGTCGAGCGCACCCACTACATGGAGTCGGCGAAGCTGTTCGTCCCGGTGGACCGGGCGTTCTGGCGCGACAAGGACCCGGAGACGGGCCGTGACACCATGAGCATGACCCTGACCGACCGCATGACCCGGGGCACCTACCTCCTGGAGGGGCCGGACCCGGACGGGCCCGCGGCGATCTGCATGTCCTACACCTGGTGCGACGACTCCCTGAAGTGGCTGCCGCTGTCGGCCGAGGAGCGCCTGGAGGTCATGCTCTCCTCGTTGGCCAAGATCTACCCGGGCGTTGACATCCGCTCCCACATCACCGGCGACCCCGTCACCGTCTCGTGGGAGGACGAGCCCTACTTCCTGGGTGCGTTCAAGGCCAATCTTCCGGGCCACTACCGGTACCAGCGGCGCTTGTTCACCCACTTCGTCCAGCGCGACCTGGAACCGCGCCATCGCGGCCTGTTCCTGGCCGGCGACGACGTGTCGTGGACCGCCGGGTGGGCCGAGGGCGCGGTGCAGACCGCGCTCAACGCGGTCTGGGGCGTGATGAACCACTTCGGGGGTTCGACCGATCCGGCCAACCCCGGACCGGGCGACGAGTTCGACGACCTGGCCCCGGTGGCGCTGCCCGAGAACTGAGCCCCCAGCGGCAGACCCGGACCAGGCTCTCGACGGCTGGAGTCGCCCCTCGTCCCGCGTTCCGCCCGCCGGAACGCGGGACGTCGTGCGTTCACGACCCGTGTACCGAGCTCGGACACCCGCGGGGTCAACAGCCCAGTCGGCGTACCAGCTCGTCGGAGGACGTGGCGGCCGGCCCGCCGGGTGCGTCCGCGGCACGTTCGGCGCCGTGGAAGGGTCCGTACTCCCGGGGCCGCTCGAGGAAGGCCGTGCGCATGCCGACGGCCGCCGCCCCCCGGAGGTCCCAGCCGTGCGCCGCCACGAGCATCATCGCGCCCGGTTCCACACCCGACACCTCGGCGGCGCGCAGGTAGGGCGCGGCCGCCGGCTTGTACGAGCGGGNGCGTCGAAGGGGAGGCCCCCTGTCTCGGCGAGGGAGGACAGGAGCGGGTGACCGCCGTTGGAGAGCGCGATCACCGTGTATCGCCGCCGCAGCCGGTCGATCAACCGGGCACTGTCGGGCCAGGCGGGAAGTCGGTGCCAGGCATGCACCAGTGCCTGCCTGTCGGCCTCGTCCACATGCCCGCCGGCGCCGTGCTTCTCGAGCAGGGCATCGAGGAACTCCCGGTGGAGGACGTCGAGGGGAGCCCACGGGCGGTGCCCCGCGTTGATGTCGCGCAAGGTGGGGCCGTAGCGGCCACGCCATTCGACGGCGAACGCGCCCGGGTCCGCGCCGACCCCCCGGCGTGCGAACACCTCCCTCAGGTGGTCGGTGACGCCCGTGTACCAGTCGACGGTCGTTCCGAACACGTCGAAGGCCACCACGCTCGGTTCCTCGCTCACCCGGGACTCCTCTCGGCTCGTCGTGGGACGGGGAGCAGCGATGGCCGCCCCATCAGGCGGAGGGCTCGTCGCCGACCCGCTGCGAACGCTCGGGGGATCCGGGGGGCGGCTCGGCGCCCGCCAGGTCGGCACCGCTCCCGCGCAGACAGGCCACGGCGATCCCGCCGAGCACGAATGTCCCGGCCGCGACAGCGTACAGCTGGCCCGAGGCCCACCCGCCGTCCAGCAGCGCGCCGGTGATCAGGGGTGCGATGATCGCGCCGAGCCGGCCGACCCCGATCGCCCAGCCGACGCCGGTCGAGCGTACCGACGGTGCGTACAGGGACGGGGTGATCGCGTACAGGCCGGCCACGCAGCCGTTGCTGAACAGCCCGATCATGCCGCCGAGAGCGAAGGCCAGGCCCAGCGTTCCGGTGGTGGGCACGAAGACCAGAAGCAGGACCGCGGCGACCAGGGTGTAGGTGACCAGGACCCGTTTGAGCGCGAACCGGGCCGCGGCCACGCCCAGGATCGCCGCGCCGAAGATCCCGCCGACGTTGAGCAGGGTTCCCCCGGTGATGCCCTCGTCGGCCGACAGCCCGGCTTCCACCAACAGCGTCGGGGTCCACGACGTCACGAAGTAGAAGCCGTACATCACCATGAAGAAGGCCGCCCAGATCAGCAGGGTCGACCGCAGGCTCTCGGGGGTGAGCAGCTGCCGCACCTGGCTGCGGGGCTCGCCGCCCGGGGCCGAGACCGGGGGCAGGGACTCCAGCGCGGGCAGGCCGAACCGGCTCAGCAGGGTGTTGGTCCGCTCCAGCGCGCGGGCCGGACGCTTGGTGACCAGGTGGTCCAAGGACTCGGGCAGCCGCGCCCACACCAGGGGGATCAGCGCGAGGGTGGACAGCCCGCCCACGAGGAAGACCGCGCGCCAGCCCCACTGCCCGATGAGCAGGACCGCGAGCACACCGCCCGAGGTGGCGCCGATGGCGTAACCGGTGGAGTTGAGACTGACCGCGAGACCGCGCCAGCGCCGGTTGGCCGACTCGCTCGCGATCACGTTGGCCGAAGCCAGCATCGCCCCCACACCGAGCCCGGTCAGGACCCGCAACAGTCCGAGCTGGGCTGCGTTCTGCGCGACAGAGGACAACAGCATCCCGGAGGAGGCCAGTACGAGGCTGAGCAGGGTGAGGTTGCGGCGGCCGATGACGTCGCCGAGCGGTCCCAGCAGGATCGACCCGGCCGCCATCCCGAAGAGCCCGGCGCTGAGGAGGAACCCGATCTGTGCCCCGGACAGGCCCCACTCGGTGGCGACCGCGTGGGCGGTGAACGACATGACGAGCACGTCGAACCCGTCCGAGACGTTCAGGAGTACGCAGATGAGGACCGTGCCCCACTGGAACCGTGTCATGGGGCTGGCGTCGATGCGTTCTCGCAAGTGACCGGCCATGTGGGGGGAACCCTCCGTGCCGCGGACGTCGACTGGTCATTATGGCCGTGGGGCAGGGGTGCGGCAATGCCGCCTTTCAACCAATGAAAACCGTTTCTCGCGGGGGTGCGGCGTCAGGCGGAAGGCTCGGCCGAGCCTGACAGGATCGGCTGGTCCACGAGACGGGAGAGCACCAGTGTGCTCTTGGTGCGCACGACGAAGGGTTCGGCTCCGATGCGCTCGATGACCTCCTCCAGATGCTGGGTGTCGCGGGCGCGCACCTGTACGACGGCGTCGGCGTCGCCGGTGACCGTGCACGCGGAGGTGATCTCGGGGTAACCGGTGAGGCCGTCGCGGATCTCGCTCGGGGAGGTGCGCGCGCGGCAGAACAGCTCGATGAAGGCCTCGGTCGTCCAACCGATGGCCCGGGGCTCCACGACGACGGTGAAGCCGCGTACGGCGCCGGACTCGATGAGACGGTCGAGGCGGCGTTTTACGGCGGAAGGGCTCAGACCGACCTCGCCGCCGATCTCGGCGAAGCTCATCCGCGCGTCCGCGCCGAGTATCGCGATGATGCGCTCATCGACACGATCCAGTCGCATTTCGCCCCTTTTGCCTGGTCTTTGGGATCGAGTACATGTTACCTGTGCGCGCTGAGAGGCCCCCGTGTCGCTTCCCGTAACTACAGAGAGTAAGGGAAACAATGCTCTGGGCTTTCAATGAGGGGGAGACGGCCAGTGCGAACACGAACCCGGGCAACCGCCGCCGCGGCGGCGTTCCTGGCGTCCATGGCGAACGCGGTGCCGGCGGATCCGGCCGAGGCCGTGCCCACGTTCCGTGAGGACCAGCGCGCCCTCGATTGGCAGGAGTGCGAGGACCTCCGGCCCGAGGGCGAGGAGACCCTCGAGTGCGCCACCCTCACGCTGCCCATGGACCACGACTCCGACGAGGGCGACAGCGGCGAGACCGTCGAGATCGCCCTCTCCCGCGCCTCCACCGGCGGTGACGCCGAACGCACCCTCCTGGTCAATCCCGGCGGGCCGGGAGCCTCGGGCCGCCCCCTCGCCGCGCGCACCCACCAGGGGCTTCCCGAGGATCTGCGCGACACCTACGCCGTGGTCGGGTTCGACCCGCGCGGCAGCGGCGCCTCCACCCCCGCGGTCGAGTGCGACCCCACCGCCTTCGAACCCGTGCTCACCCCGTCCGAGCCCCGGAGCCCAGGGGACACCAAGGTCCTCTGGGAGGAGGCCGAGGCCTACGCCCAGGCCTGCGCGGAACACACCGGCCCCCTCCTGGACCACATGACCACCGTCGACACGGTCCGCGACATGGATGCACTGCGCTCTGCCCTCGGGCTCGAGGCCGTCGACTACCTCGGCTACTCCTACGGCACCTACCTCGGAAACGTCTTCTCCTCCCTCTACCCCGACAGCGTCGACCGCCTCGTGCTCGACAGTGTCGTCGACCCCGACACCCCCTGGTACGAGAGCAACCTCAACCAGAGCCGCGCCCTCGACCGTGCTGCCGGCAACTTCTTCGACTGGGCCGCCCGCCACGACGACGCCTTCGGCCTCGGCGGCAGCAGCGAGGACGTCGCCCGCGCCTACCACCGCCTGCGCGACCAGCTGCGAGAGGAGCCCCTGGAGGGCACGGTCGGACCCACCGAACTGGAGAACCTCACCATCACCGTCTCCTACACCGGGAACGCCTGGCCCGCCGTGGCGGGCGCGCTCTCGGAACAGATCGTCGACGGTGACCCGGCCGCCCTGCTCGAACTCGACGACGACCTCGGCGAGGGGCCCGACAACGACCAGAGCCGCGGCGGCTACAACGCGGTCCAGTGCACCGACTCCCACTGGCCCACCGACCGAGGCATCTGGGAGGGCGAAGGGCACCGTGCCCACCAGGAAGCCCCCTTCATCGGGTGGAACAACATCTGGTACAACGCACCCTGTGAGTCCTGGCCGGCCGAGTCGAACGACTGGTACAGCGTCGGCGAGGGCCCTGGTGACGCACCGGCCTACGAAGGAGACGCCCTGCTCGTGCACGCCGCCGACGACGGTGCCACCCCGCTCCACGGCGCCGAGAACCTCCGCGCCCACATGACCGGCGCCTCGCTCGCCGTCGAGGAGGACGGCATCACACACGGCGTCTCCTTCGGCGAGAACGCCTGCATCGACGAGATCGTGCACGGCTACCTGCGGGACGGCTCCCTGCCCGAACGCACCGACGGTGCCCACGACGCCGTCTGCGAGGCCTCACCCGAACCCGGACCCCGCGAAGGCCAGAGCGCGCAGGGTCTGCCCGACCGCTTCGAGCCGCTCGGCGGCGGGCACCCCAGTGAGGGTGAATGACCGGTGGAATACGCTGTAACCGGTGCGAAATCCGCGGACCGTTCGCACCACGACAGTCGGCCGTCACCACAGGCGGCACGAGGGGGAGATGCGATGCTGCGGACCTCACCGGTACGGATCCTGGGAGAACACGACCGGGAGGCCGTACGCGCCCTTCTGGACACCGACCCCGTCGGTAACGTCTTCGTGGCGTCGCGCCTGATGTCCACCGGGATCGGCGCCAACTCCGCCGGAACCGAGGTCTGGGGACACGTCGAACGCGGCCGTCTCACCGCCCTGTGTTACTCCGGGGCCAACCTCGTGCCCGTCAACGCCGGCCCCGCAGCCGTGCGCAGCTTCGCCGAACACGCCCGGTGGCGGGGGCGCCGCTGTTCGTCCATCGTAGGCCCGGTCGAGGCCGTCAACGACTTCTGGAACCAGATCACACCCGCCTGGGGCCCGGCCCGCGCCATCCGTGCCAGCCAGCCCGTCCTGGAGATCGACCACCCGCCCGCAGTGCCCGCCGACCCGCTCGTCCGCCGGGTCAGCCCCTCCGAGATCGGGGTCCTCCTGCCGGCCTGCGTCGCCATGTTCACCGAGGAGGTCGGGGTCCCGCCGGACTCCGGCGACGGCGGAGCCCTCTACCGCGCCCGCGTCGAAGAGCTCGTACGCACCGGCCGCGCACTGGCCCGTATCGAGGACGGCCGGGTGGTGTTCAAGGCGGAGATCGGCGCCGTCACACCCCAGGCATGCCAGATCCAGGGCGTGTGGGTCCACCCCGACCTGCGCGGGCGAGGACACTCCAGCGCCGGCATGGCCGCCGTCGTCGAGTACGCCCTCGCCGAGGTCGCCCCCCGCGTCACTCTCTACGTCAACGACTTCAACACCCCGGCCCGTGCCGCCTACGAACGGGTCGGGTTCCGCCAGGTCGGGGAGTCGATGTCCGTCCTGTTCTGAACCGCGCCCGCCGGGTGAGCCCGGGTGATCCACGTGGCCGCGTGGAGGAGGGGCGCACGTGTGAACCTCACACGTCCTCGTCAGTTCGGTCGGGCACACGTGCCGCGGGGGCCACGTCTCGCTAGCGTGGACAGGCCGTCCGGCCCCACCGCACGCCACGCCCCCACCGGAGCACGCCCCCATGCCGCACAACCCCACCGGAGCACGTCGCCTGGGCCTGGCCCTGTTGTTGAGTCTGCTCGCGGTCCTGGGCCCGCTCAACATCGACATGTACCTGCCGGGGTTCCCGGAGATCTCCGACGATCTGGACGCCAACGCCTCGCAGGTCCAACTCAGTCTCACCACCTGCCTCATCGGCCTCGCCGTGGGGCAGGTCGTCGTGGGTCCCGTCAGCGACGCGCGCGGGCGCCGCGGGCCGCTCGTGGTGTCGCTGCTGCTGTTCGTGCTGGCGTCCGCACTGTGTGCGCTGGCCCCGAACATCGCCGTGCTCGTCGTGGGGCGCTTCCTGCAGGGCTTCACGGCCTCCGCCGGGATCGTGCTCTCGCGCGCGGTGGTGCGCGACGTCTTCGACGGCACCGCCCTGACCAAGTTCTTCGCCCTGCTCATGGTGATCACCGCCGTCGCGCCGATGGTCGCACCCGTGCTCGGGGGAGGCGTGCTGTGGCTGGCGTTCGGGACCTGGGAGACCATCTTCTGGGCCCTGGCGCTGCTTGGCCTGGCCGTCACCGCGGTCGTGGTGTTCGCCCTGCCCGAGACGCTCCCGCGCGAGCGGCGGATCCCCGGCGGCCTCGGGAGCACCCTCCGTACCATGGCGCAGCTCCTGTGCGACCCCCGCTTCATGGGGTACGCGCTCATCGTCGGGCTCGTACACGGCGGCAGTTTCGCCTACGTCGCCGGGACCCCGTTCGTCTACCAGGACCTCTACGGGGTCGGGCCGCAGACCTTCGGGGTGCTCTTCGGCGTCAACGGCCTCGCCCTGATCCTCGGCAGCCACCTCGTGGGGCGGCTCAGCGACGCCGTCGGTGAACGCGCCCTGCTGCGTATCGCGGTCACCACCGCGGCGGCCGCCACCGGGGTGGTGCTGGCAACGACCGTGGTGCACGGGCCGTTGGCGCTGCTGGTCGCGGCGATCTTCGTCTACATGATCTGCATGGGCATGGTGCTCACCAGCACCTTCACCCTCGCGATGGAGGGCCAGGAGGTCCGCGCCGGCAGCGCGAGCTCCCTGGTGGGGGCACTTCCCATGCTCGTGGGCGCGGGCGTGGCCCCGCTGGTGGGCCTGGACGAGACCACCGCCGTACCCATGGGCGCGGTCCTGTTCACCACCGCTGCCCTCGGGCTGCTGGTGCTGCTCACCCTCGTGCGCACCGGCGAGGCCCGCAGCGCGGTCCCCGACCCCGCCTGAACGGGGGCGGGGCCGGTGCTCAGGTGCTGCCGGAGGGGCAGTCCTCGCCGAGCCAGGCGGAGTCGAACCCGGCGAAGGTGATGTGTTCGTGGTCGCCCCGCTCGTACCGCACACCGAAATCGTCGCCGCCGAGCGCCACTACGGCGGGCTGAGATCACCCGAGGGGCGGTGCGCCGCACCGCCCCTCTTCCTCCGGGCCTCCCGGACTCAGCTCTCGATCGCGGCCGCCGGTTCGAAGTCCGGGGTGTCGGCGATCAGCGCACGGGTGTACCCGTGCTCGGGCGCGGACATGATCTGCCCGACCGTGCCCTGTTCGGCGACCCGGCCGCCCTGCAGGATCGCCACACGCTCGGCGATGTTGGAGACCAGGGCGATGTTGTGGGTGACGAACAGCAGCGCCATCCCCTCGTCCTGCAGCCCGCGCAGGAGCGCGACGATCTCCGACTGCACCGACACGTCCAGCGCCGAGGTGATCTCGTCGCAGATCAGCATGTCGGGTCGGGTGGCCACCGCGCGGGCGATGCACACGCGCTGGCGCTCGCCGCCGCTGAGCTGCTCCGGGTACCGGTCGGCATAGGACGCGGGCAGCGCGGCCTTCTCGAGCGCTTCGGCCACCACGTCGTCCGCATCGGCCGGTCTGCCCACCAGATGGCGATAAGGGCCCAGGATCTGGTCGCGTACCCGCTTGCGGGGGTTGAGCGCCTCGTACGGGTTCTGGAACACGTACTGGATCCGCCGTCGCTGCTCCGCGGTGCGACGGTAGCTGCTCGTGGCAAGTCGGTCGCCGTCGAAGAGCACCTCGCCGGTGAACTCGTGGTGCAGCCCGGCGAGCGAACGCGACAGGGTCGTCTTCCCGGAACCGGACTCGCCCAGAAGCGCCACGCACTCACCGGGGGAGACCGACACGTCGATGTTCTCCAGCACGCGTGTGCGCCCGTACCCCGCGGCCAGGCCCGAGACCCGCAGCAGCGGTTCGGGGCCCTCGCCCGGGTCCTCGTGCCCGCTCGTGCGCAGCAGCGGGACCGCTGCCAGGAGCTTGCGGGTGTAGGGGTGCTCGGGCGCGGACAGCACCTCCTGGGCGCCGCCGTGTTCGACGATCCTGCCCCGGTACATCACCGCGATCTCGTCGGCCAGGTCGGCGACCACGGCCATGTCGTGGCTGATGTAGACCCCGGCGGTGCCGTAGTCGCGCGTCATCGCGCGGATGGTCTCCAGGACGTGCTTCTGGGTGGTCACGTCCAACCCGGTCGTCGGTTCGTCCAGCACGATGACGTCGGGCCTGCCCACGAAGGCCATCGCGATCGCCACGCGCTGCTGCTGGCCACCGGAGAGTTGGTGCGGGTACCGGCGCAGGAACGCGTCGTCGTCGGGCAGCGCGACCTCGCGCAACACTTCGCGCACCCGCGCGGTCGCATCCGCCTTGGTCCGTGTGGAGTCGTGCAGGGCCTCCGCGAGCTGGACGCCCAGTCGGAGCGCCGGGTTGAGCGCGGAGGCGGGCGACTGCGGGATGTAGGCCACTGCCCGGCCCCGCAGTTCACGCACGCCGCGTTCATCCAGATCGGTGAGGTCGTGCCCAGCCACCACCAGGCGGCCGCGGGTGATCTCGGTTGCGCGCTTGCAGTGCGCCAGCAGCGACAGCCCCAGCGTGGTCTTGCCGGAACCGGACTCGCCCACCAGGCCGAGGATCCGTCCGCGTTCCACGCCGACCGACACGTCGCTGATGATCTCCACGTCGGAGGGGCGGCCGATGACGGTCAGCCCTTCGACGCTCAGTGCGGTGCTCTGTTCGTCGGTCACTTCTGGACCCCCCGGTCGATGCCGATCGACGCGCGCGAGAGCCCGTCGGTGACGAGGTTCGCGCCGATGGTCAGGATCGCGATCGCGGTCACGGGCAGCGCGACGGCCCACGGCTGTACGCCCATGCCCTGCCGGTTCTCGTTGATCATCAGGCCCCAGTCGGCTGTGGGCGGCTGCAGGCCCATGCCGAGGAAGCCGAGCACCGCGACCACCCCGATGGAGTAGGTCAGGCGCAGGCCCAGTTCCACGAGGAGCGGGCTGGTCACGTTCGGCAAGATCTCGAACACCATGATGCGGTGGCGCGGCAGCCCGATCGCCTCGGCGGCCTTGACGTAGTCCTGTTCGATGACCTTGCGGGTCGCCTCGCGGATCACCCGGGCCACTCGCGGCATGTGGGAGACGGCGATGACCGCAACGATGAGCCAGGGCTGCGGGCCCAGGATCGACATCACCAGCAGAGCGGCGATGAGCTGCGGGAACGCCAGCAGCACGTCGTTGGTGCGCATGAGGACGTCGTCGAGCCAGCCGCGCTGGTACCCGGCGATGATGCCGGTCACGGTCCCGGCGAGGACGCCGATACCGGCGGAGGCCACCGCCAGGAGCAGCAGGGTCCAGCCGCCCCACAGGAACCGGGTCAGGACGTCGCGCCCGCGTTCGTCACCGCCGAACAGGGCGCCGTCCACCCCCGTCTCGAAGGGTTTGGCGACGAACTCGGTCGGCGAGTACGGCGCCACGAACGGCCCCAGCACGGCGATCAGCACGATGAGACCGGTCAGGACCACCCCGACCTTCGTGCGGCCGTGACCCCACGCGGTGCGGAACAGTCCGGGGCCGCGGCCCCGTCCGGTCGTGGTCTCGGTCGAAGGTTCACTCATCGGTTCGCGACCCTCACCTTCGGGTTGGCCGCCAGCCCGATCACGTCGGCGATCAGGTTGACCACGATGTAGACCCCGGCGATGAGCAGGACGGATGCCTGGATCAGCGGCACGTCGCGGTTCTCGATGGCGTCCATGAGGACCTTGCCGACACCGGGGAAGTTGAACAGGAACTCGATGGCCACGACACCGCCGGCCAGCCAGGCCAGCTGCAGTGCGACCACCTGGGCGACGGGGCCGATGGCGTTGGGCGCGGCGTGGCGCAACAGCACGGTCCGTTCGCTCATGCCCTTGAGGCGGGCCTGCTGGACGTACTCGCTCTCCAGGACCTCGATCATGGTCGCCCGCATCATGCGCACGATGGGCGGGGCGACGGCCAGGGAGAGCGTGAGCACGGGCAGGATCCACTGGTCGATGCCGCCCTCGCGGGCGTAGACCGACGGGAACAGGTCCAGCCCGCCCGGGCCGAGCAGAAGGATCAGCAGGATGCCGACCACGAACTCGGGGATCGAGGCGATGACCAGCGTGCCCATCGACGCGGTGTGGTCGAAGGACCGGTCGCGGCGCAGGGCGCTGAACGCGCCGACGGACAGCGCGATCGGGGTGGCCACGAGGGCGGACCACCCCATGAGGATCAGCGAGTTCATGACCGGCTCGGCCAGGAACTCGGCGACGGGTTGGCGGTTGGAGAAGGACGTGCCGAGGTCCCCCTGCACGACGCCCTGCAGCCACTGCATGTACTGCACGGCCACGGGGTCGTTGAGGGAGAGCTGTTGGCGCAGCGCTTCCACACGCTCGGGCGTGGCGTCGCGGCCCAGGATCTGGAGGGCGGCGTCGCCAGGGAGGGCCTGCGTGGCAGCGAAGACCACGAGGGAGACCGCCCAGAGCGTGAGTGCGCCGAAGAAGAGGCGGACGGCGATCAATCGGGACATGGTGAACCCTTGGTTGTCACGAGCACAGGGCCGGGACACGGCCCCCGGAGCGCGGCGGCCGCCGGGGACCGGCCGTCCTAGGCCTGGTCGAGCCACATGGTGTGGAAGGCGTAGGAACCGAGTGGGTGGCCCGACACGGCGGGCTTGAGCCCGTGGACGTGGGTGCCGTGGCCGTCGAGGAGGTTGACGAAGCCCCAGACGATGTAGCCGCCCTCCTCGTACTCGACCTCCTGGGCCTCGCGCAGGAGCTCGTTGCGCTCGTCCTCGTCGGCGGTGCTGCGGGCCTTCTCGAGGGCGTCCAACCACTCCTCGTTCTCGCCCCACATCGTCTCGTTGTAGGGGGCGCCGACGACGGAGCCCTGAGCGGCCTGGGTGATGTAGTGGCGCGCGCTCCAGAAGTCCTGGCCGAAGGCGTAGGGGAAGCCCTCCTCCTCGTTCCAGTAGTCGCTGGCGTTGACACGGCGCAGGTTCACGGTGACGCCGGCCTCGCGCGCCTGCTCCTGGAAGACCTCGGCGGAGGCGACCACACCGGCGCTGATGTCCCCGGTGACGAGCTCGACCTCCAGGTCATCCTCGTAGCCGGCGTCGGCCAGCAGCTCGCGGGCCTTTTCGATGTCCTGTTCGCGCTGGGGGAAGTCCTCGGGGTAGGACGGGTCCATGCGGGCGTACATGTCGTTGCCGATCTGCCCGTAGCCGGCCAGGGCCTGGTCGACCATCTCCTGGCGGTCGACGATGAGGCGGAAGGCCTGGCGCACGCGCACGTCGTCGAAGGGCTCCTGGTCCACGCGCATGGTGAAGGGCAGCCACATACCGGTTTCGGACTCCATGATGTCCAGGGAGTCGTTGCCCTCGATCACCGACACCTGCGAGTGCGGGACCTGCGTGATGACGTCGACGTTGTCACTGGTGAGCGCGTTGACCCGGGCGTCGTCCTCCGGGAAGTTCACGATCTCGAGCTCGTCGACGTAGGGCTGGTCCTCGATGTGGAAACCCTCGTGGCGCTCGAAGAGGCTGTACTCGCCGACGACGAACTCGGAGTACTTGAAGGGGCCGCAGCCGACGGGGCTCTCGGGGTCGTAGTCCTCGGGCACGATCGCGTTGTAGTACTCCGCGAGTGCCTCGGGCAGGGTGACCAGGGGTTCGTCGACGCGGATGCGCACCGTGCGCTCGTCGATCACCTCGAGCTTGTCGGGGTCGACCCCGGGCATGTCGCCGGCGCCGCGCATCGGGTCGTCGGGGTCGAGGATGCGCTTGAGCGAGAAGACCACGTCGTCGGCGGTGACGGGGGAGTCGTCGTGGAAGGTCAGGCCCTCCTTGAGTACGAGTGTCCACTCGGTGCCGTCGTCGTCCTCGGGCTCCAGGGACTCGGCGAGGTAGGGCTCGATGGTGCCGTCGTAGTCGTAGCGCATCAGCGACGCGTACAGGGCGTAGTTGCGTGCGATGTCGACATTGTCGGTGGGGTCGTGTGCGTCCAGCGTGTCGCTGGTGCCGCCGCCGGCCACGCCGACGCGCAGGCGGCCGCCGTGCTGGGGTTCGCCGTCGCCCGAGCCGCCGGAACCGGAGTCGCTGCCGCAGGCGACCAGGACCGGGGTCACCACTGCACCGGCCGCGGAGGCCTTCAGGACGCTGCGACGGCTCGTGAACGGGTTGATGCGGAAGGTCTTGTCGTTGTGATCGGACGTCAAGGGACACCTCTGTGGGACGGGGACAGGACTGTCGCCTGCCGCAGGGGAGGTGCCCCGGGGTGGGCACAGGGGGCGGTGCGGCATCGACCTCGAAAGATCCTTGTTCGCCCCGCTGAAGGCGTCAAACCGCCGTTACACCACGTTCCGTGTTCGTGGTAGGCCTTTGTTCAGGTATGTCCGGCGACGGGAAGGTCGAGGGCCGGAGAGTCTGTGCCCTGGGCGTTTGCGCTCTCACTCTCGGGTGTCATTCGAAGGCGCACGTGCACGTCACCTGTACTCCGGGTTGCCTGTTGACGCACCGTGGCCACCCCCGGTTCGTGTCCCAACCGATGTCGTCGGGTGGCGGAACCGTGGTGTTTAATCCGCCGATTACCACTCCGGGTGGTTCGGGTGGTTGACTGGTTCGTTTTACCGGGTGCCCGGCCGCGTGAACGGAGATCGTTCCCGGTCGGAGAGGTCCCGAGCCCGATCTGCAGCCCGCGCGTGGATTAACTGCGTGTTGCACATCACATGCGGGAGGCTGGACTCGGGGCTGTTTCCTTGGCGGACATCGGGGAGGACACGGAACGGGACTTTGTGACCCGGGCTCGGTGGCGCGAACCCCGGTGTGCTGTGCTTGAGGCAGTGGACCCTTGTCTAGGGTGAGTGGCAGGCGGCGCGACCCGCGCGCCCGACGCGGGTGATTGGAGTGACCGGATGGCTGAGGCGAGGCAACTCCGGGACTACGTTCCCGCGGACAGCACGGCAGGGGTCACGCCGACGATCGAGGCAGGTGAGCTCACCGGCGGATCCACCGACCACACCGTGTGGAGTTGCGCCGGAAACCTCACCGCCGTGCGCTCGATCCGTGCCCGCGTCCGCGAGTTCCTCAGCGGTATGGGCCACAGCGACGGCGCCCTCGACGACGCCGAACTGGCGGTGAGTGAGCTGGCGACCAACGCCCTGCTGCACTCGCGCTCCGGGCAGAACGGCGGCGTCATGACCCTCTTCATACGCTCCGACGGGGCGCGTCTGCGCGTGGCCGTGGCCGACCAGGGTGAACGTGAGGCCGATGCGGGCGGTCACAGCCGTGACGACGGTGAGGACTTCGGCCGCGGCAAGCTCATCGTCGACAGCTGCGCCACCCGAAGCGACGAGTACACCAGCGAGACCACGCACGTGGCCTGGTTCGAGATCGACGACGCCCGGGCCTGATCCGCCTTCCCAGCGCGGACCGGTTACCCGGGCGCTCCTGTGTCGTTTCCCCGTGTGTGCCGAGGCCGCCCCCGCCGTGGCCTCAGGACCTCTTGGAGGCATCCCCCGGGAGGGCGATCCTCACCGGTGCGCCACGGCCGCAGCGCACCGTCACACCTCGCCCCTCGGGCGGCGGGCAGTCGCTGCCGGTCGTCACGCACGCCCCCGTCCACAGAGCCGCCGCCACCAGCGCCGTCGCCGTGGGTTCTTCCGCGCCGTCCTCGACCGCCACGACGTCCTCCGGCTCCAACGACAGTCGTGCGCGCAGGTCAGTGAACCGCGCCAGCAGGTCGTTGTGCGGGTAGAGCGTGGTGAACAGCCCGTCCGGCGTGGTCTCGTACCCCAGCACCCCGTTGTCGAACAGTCCCCGCGACGGGTTGTACCCGCTGCCGTCCGGGCTGGGCAGCAGCAGCTCCTCGAACGGTGTCGCCCCCCGCGAGTCCCCGAACGAGATGACCTGCCGGACCCGGGACCGTTCGGCCAGCTCCTGTGCGAGCGCGGTGAGCCCCTCGTCGGCCAGGAGCAGCCGGGCGTCGGTCTCTCCCAGCGCAGCCGCCTGGTTCTCCAACGGCGTCGACGGAGACAGCGGCAGGGCACGCCCGCCCACGGCCATCACCGTGTACGTGGCCAGGAATCGCTCCGGGCCGACCGGTGCGAGGACCCCGACCACGTCGCCCAGGCACATGCCGCGGCGGCTGAGCCCGACCGCAGCCCGTTCGACGGTCGCGGCGAAGGTCAGGGCGTCGACCCGGCGGCCGCTGCGGCGGATGGTTCCGCCCCGCATCGGCCGCAGTCGCAGGCGCTCACTGAGTCCGCCGGTGAGTGATCCGATCGGGGCATCCCGGCGCGGAAGGTGCCGGCCCGGTCGGTCGGTTCCTGAAGTCAGCCCTACCCCCATGCGTTCCCCCACTCCGACTCTGTCGCGACGGGCCCGCTACGCGGGCTCGTCACGCCCCCTCCACGTGGCGAGCCCGGTAGCGTCACGCCGACCGCTGCGGGTCGTCCCTCCCCCGGACGTCCCCGAGTCGGCGTTCCACCCCACCGTCCCCGGAAGGCCTCCCGGGGGGCGATGGGCCGCCTGTGCCCCAGGGGCGCGGCGGCCTGGTCCGGGGCTTGCGGGGCCCTCTTGCGTCTCCGTGGTGAGCCCGCTTCCCCAGTGCTTTGCAGCCTAGCGTGTTCACGACCAAATGCACATGCACAATGCGGTGCATATGCATATGTAGATTCGGAAGCCGGGGCCGTCTACATCCCTCTCGGGCCGTCCGGCGCCCGAGAGGTGGTGATCGGTCCGGAATCAGCTCCCGGGGCCGTGCGCGCGGACCCACTCGGCGATCTGTGCACGGGATCGGAACCCCGTCTTGCGGTTGATGTTGGCCACGTGCCGGGCTGCCGTCGAGGTCGAGATGAACAGATCCTCGGCGATCTGCGGGTTCGTGCGCCCGCGGCTCACCAGCTGCGCCACCTCGAGCTCCCGTCTGGTCAGGCAGGACTCGGGGGACGGTGTCCCGTGGGAGGGGGCGGGTTCGGCCGCCGGCGGCTCCTGCTCGGGCTCGGGCGTACGCCGGCGCCGTCGCGGCGCGGGGTTGCGCGCCTCGTCCACCAGGCGCTCGGCCTCCCGTGTGGCCTCGGCCAGTTCCAGGTCCGCACCCTCGTGCCACCGTCGCAACAGGCGGTCGTGTTCCCCGCCCTCCGACTCGACGTCCCCGAACGGCCACAACAGGGGACGGGCGGGCAGGCCCAGC
>NZ_ANBF01000035.1 GCF_000341025.1 Nocardiopsis salina YIM 90010
CAGCCCCTGGCTGAAGGCAACCCGCGCGATCGAGGTCAGCGAGCGCAGCGCTGCCCAGCGCTGGCCCGTGCCCAGGCCCAGCACCAGCCCCTCGGAGAGGTAGTCGTAGGCCTGGCCGGTGTGGCCCTGCGCCTGCGCGACCCGGCCGATCCCCGCCAGGCAGCGGGCCTCCTCACCGGTCGCGCCGATCAGCCGCTGGGTGTCCAGGGCCTCGCGGTAACAGCGGTCCGCGGTCATGAGGTCGGCCGCGGCCTCGGCCGCACTGGCCTGGCCGATGAGCGTGACTCCCACGCCCCACCGGTGGTCCATGCCGCGCAGCAGGGTCAGGGCCGCGTTGTAGTGCTGTTCGGCTGTGGGGAAGTCGCCCTGCTGCGCCACCAGCGCCGCACGGGTCCCCAGTGAGATCGCTTCGCCCCAGTGGTCGCCGGTCTCCCGGCACAGGCGCAGAGCCTCCTCCACGTGCACGGACGCACGCTCGGGCAGATGCTCACGCACTTCCACCAGGGCCAGGAGGTTCAGGGCCGTGCGTACGAAGACGTCGTCGCCGGACTCCCGCGAGAGGCGCAGGCCCTCCTCACCCAGCGCCACAGCCTGCTCGTGGTCGCGCTGCACGCGCGCCAACTGCGCCCGTGCCACGAGTGCCCGCGCCAGGGACGGGGCCTTGGCCGCCTCGTCCAGTGCCAGGAGCCCGTCCATCCAGTGCGCACCCTCGGCATAGCTGTTGTGGCTGACCCAGTGCGCGACCAGGTTCACGCACAGGCGCATGCCGTCCTCGGCCGCTCCGGTGTCCAGCGCACGGCTGATCAGGGCGCGGACGGTGTCGTACTCGGTCAGCACCCGCTGCCGGCCCTCGTCGCGCTCGGACCACGGCATCGTGCGGCTGGACTCCAGCTGCCGCGCCAGGTGCTCGACCAGGTCCAGCATCCGGTCCATGAGGCGGCGCTGCAACAGGTCGCTCTCCCCGGCCTCCGCCAGACGTCCAGAGGCGAACGCGCGCACCGCGTCCGGCAGCCGGTACCGCACCCGGCCCTCGTACTCGCCGGTGACCGTGATCAGGGCCCGGTTCAGCAGCGATGTGAGCAGGTCCAGGACCGCACCCTCCGACAAGAGGTCGTCGGCGCACACCCGCTCGGCCAGTTCCAGGTCCCACCCCCGGAAGACCGACAGTCGGCGCAACAGCACCTGCTCGGGCTCGGAGAGGCCCAGATAGGCGTGTTCCAGGACCAGCGGCAGCACCTGGCTGCGCGAGACCGCCTGTCCGGGGCCGGGGCGGGCCGAGGGCGAGGACAGGTGGGCCCGCAGGTTCTCGGCCAGGCGCTGGGGACCGGTCTCCGGGGCGCTCGCCCCCAGGACCTCCACGCCCAGTGGCACCCCGCCGGCCATGTCGCACAGCAACGCGATCTCCTCCAGATCCTCCGGGGAGGCGGAAAAACGCGGGTCGCGGGTGCGGGCGCGGTCCAGGAACAGGCGCACGGCCTCGGCCCGGGCCGGGTCCGGCGGGGGAGCGTTGCGCGCCGCGACCGGCAGCGCCATCGGCGNNCTGGTCAGCAGCAACGAAACCTGAGGGCAGGACGCCAACAACGCCCGGCCGACCTCGTCCACGGCATCCTCGATGTGCCCGCACCCGTCCAGCACGAGCAGCAGGCGGCGGTGGCGCAGGGCCTCGGTGACGGTCGTGGCCAGCGCCTGTCCAGGTTCCTCAACCACACCCACGGCGGCGGCGATCCGGGCGAACACGTCCAACGCGGTACGGGTGTCACCGAGGTCGGCGAACCACACCCCGTCGGGGAAGGACACCGTGGACTGCTCGGCCACACGCAGGGCGAGACGGGTCTTGCCCATCCCGTCCGGGCCGCACAGGGTCACGGAGCGGCTGGAGTCGAGGAGGCGGAGCAGGTCGCTCAGGTCCCGCTCGCGACCGACGAAACCCGTATTGGGTCTCGGGAGGTTGTGTCGCGCCGGGGCGGTCAGAGGTGCCATGGCCTTCACATGTCTTCAGGGGCAGGTGGGGGTCCACACCCGCACGGGGGTGTGCGGGCGGCCGGTCACGTCGGGGATGGGTGGAGGGGCTGGGATTCCTGTCTTAGCGGGTGCACGCGCACTGTGCAAGTGCTACAGCGGGTTGCGGTCACGGTGGTCCCGCCTCTCCGCGGGACACCCAGCCGGTCAGCTGCCTCCTCGAGGAGATCGAGAGCTTGCGGAAGATGTTCGCGATGTGGCGCGCCGCCGTGGACTGACTGATGCTCAGGCGGGAACCGATCTCACGGTTGGACAACCCCTGGCCGGCCAGCTCGGCGATCTCGCTCTCGCGCCGGGTCAGCTCCTCGACCCGGGGCTCGTCCTCGCCGGCGACGGGGAAGGCCAGCGCCCGGTCGCGCACCTGTTCCAGGGGCAGGGAACGCCAGGCCTCCCACCCCTCGGCCGCGCGCGTGTGCCCGACCGCGCGCTCGACCGCCGACCGCAGGCGCACGGTCTCGGCGGACGGGCGCTGCAGGGACGCCCGCAGCTCGGCGGCGGACCCCACCAGGGCGGCGGCGCGCTCGGCCTCCTCCTCGGCCAGGGCCAGCTCCGCGAGAGCCTCCAGCGCGCGGGCCACTGCGATGCGCTGACCCGAGGCGAAGCTCACCCGAAGCGACGTCGCCAAGGGCTCGCGTGCATCCACCGGCCGGCCCTCCGACAGGTGCAGGCGTCCCAGGGCCCGCGAGCACCGCGCCGCTGCAGGGTTGGCCTCCAGGTGCGTGAATATCTCCAGGCCCTCCTCCATGAGAGTGCGGGCGGGACCGAATTCGCGCCGCTCGGCCGCGAGCACGCCGAGCAGATGCAGGCCCCGGGCCCGGCTCCACTGGTCGTCGAGCTCCTCGGCGCGGGCGGTGCGGCGTTTGAGGTGGAGCAGGGCGGTGTCGCCGTCGCCGCGCCTCCGGGCCAGGAGCGCGGAGACCTCGAGGGCCGCCCCCTCGGTGACCGGGTCGCGGGAACGCTCCGCCCACGCCCAGGCCGCTGTGGCGTGTCGCTCGCTCTCGTCGAGCTCGCCGCTGCGCAGGGCCAGCTGCGCAAGGATCGTCAGCGCCGTGGCGGCGGCCTCCGGTGCCCGGCAGGCGCGTGCGGACTCCAGCGCGCAGCGGGCCAGAGCGGTGACCTGCGTCGGCGGGTCCAGGTCGAGGCGCAGCTCGGCGTGCAGGGCAAGGGCCAGGGCACGCAGGTGCGGGTCCTGGTCGTCCGCACCGGTGTCCAGACAGCGTTCGATGAGCCAGCTGCCCTCGGCGGCCAGGCCGCGCACGTTCCAATGGGTGCGCAGACCGGTGACCAGGCGCAGGGCGTCGTCGGGGCGGCCGTGGGACAGCGCCCATCCGACCAGGCGGCCGATGTTGTCGCGGTGGTGGTCGTACAGGCGCAGGCGCCCGACCCGTTCGGGCCAGGGCTGGGGATCGCGCACGCGTCGCACGTCCCGTTGGACCTGTCCGACGGCGTAGTCGAGGTAGCGCCCCCAGTAGAGCTCGGCGTCGCCCTCGGCGGCCAGCTGTTCGGCCGCGTAGGCGCGCACGGTCTCCGGCAGACGGTAGTGGGTGCGCCCGTCCAGCTCCACGTCCATGACGATGAGCGACTTGTCGAGGAGCGAGAAGTGCAGGGGAAGCACCTCGGTGGGGTCCACGCCCTCACCCGAGCACACCTCCTCGGCCGCCTCGAGGTACCAGGTCGTGAAGGCCGACAACCGGTGCAGCAGCAGGCGTTCGGGTTCGCTCAGCAGCTCGTGGCTCCACGACAGAACGGCGCGCAGGGTGCGCTGGCGGGGCGGGAGCGCGTCGGATCCGTCACTGGTCAGGAGCTGGAACCGGTCGTCGAGGCGGCGCAGGATCTGCTGCACCGAAAGCACGCGCACCCGGGCAGCGGCCAGTTCGATCGCCAGCGGCATACCGTCGAGCATCCGACAGATCTCAGCGACGTACCCGGAGTTCTCGCGTGTCATCTCGAAGCCCGACCGTGCCGCGTGCGCGCGTGTGACGAACAGGCGCACCGACTCGTAGCGCTGGATGTCGCGGCGTGGGAGCGGGGCGGGTGAGGACGCGTACGGGTCGGTGGGGGTGGGGCGGGTGGGCAGCGACAGCGGCGGCACCCGCCAGATGTTCTCCTCGGGCACGTGCAGGGGCTGGCGGCTCGTGACCAGGATGCGCACCCTGGGGCAGTCGCGCAGGATCGCCTGGCACAGCTGGGCCATCGGACCGATCGCGTATTCGCAGGTGTCCAGTAGCAGGAGTGTGTTCTGTGTGCGCAGGGCGGTGATGATCGACTCGGTGACCGTACGGGCGTCGTCCTCCACGGCCTGGAGACCGTTGGCGACCGTGCGCAGGGCCTGTTCGTGACAGGTGGACTCGCTGAGGTCGATGAAGCGGGTTCCGTCGGGGAACCGGCGCAGCAGGCGTTCGGCCACGTGCAGGGCCAGGCGGGTCTTGCCGATGCCGCCGGTACCGGTGAGCGTGACCAGCCGTGCGGTGCCGAGGAGTCGGCACAGGTCGACGATGTCGCGTTCACGGCCGACGAAGCGGAGGAACTCGCCGGTGGACAGCGGCAGGGTGTGGCGGGGGTGGGACATGGCCTCGTTCGCTTGGACGCCGGGACGGGGCGCCCCGTCGTCCGTGGTCGGGGACGGGGTGAATCCTTGGGGAAGTGTCCCACCCGAAGGGCGCGTTGTCTCGGGAATGGCCGGTTCCGGCAGCGGGGTACCTGGTTCCACTGTGTCCTCGGGCCCGGGTCGGGGGATGCGGGGGAGCGGGAAGAGAACGCGGGGCCCCGGGCGCCGGGACCCCGCGCAGGGCGTCGTGTCAGGCCTGCGGGCTCCAGGAAGCCGGGTCGGCCGGACCCTGCTCCCCGGCGGCCATGTCCTTGACCTCGTGGGTGCCCTCGTCGTCGAAGGGCGGGAACCACACGAACGGAATCCCCTTCTTCGACGCGTACTGGATCTGCTTTCCCACCTTCGAGGTGGAGTGGAAGACCTCGGTGTTGAACCCGCGCGCACGCAGCTCCTCACCGGTGCGCAGGGCCGCCGCACGCCGCTCGGCGCTGGGCACGACGACCATCACGTCGGTGGGGCACTTGGGGCCCTCCTCGATGCGGCCCTCGGCTGCCAGCTTGGCGAAGATGCGTGTCAGGCCGATGGAGATACCGACACCGGGCAGCTTGCGGCGGATGAACTGGCCGGCCAGGTTCTCGTACCGGCCGCCCGCGCAGATGCTGCCGTACCCGGGGTCGTCGTCGAAGGAGGCTTCGTAGACGGTGCCGGTGTAGTAGTCCAGACCGCGCGCGATGGACAGGTCCGCGACCACGTTCGGCACGTCGGCGAGGTCCTCCAGGACGAAGGTCAGCTCGTCGAGCCCCTCCTCGAGCAGTTCCGAGGTGACCCCGAGCTCGCGCACCTGATCGGCCACGCCGGTACCGGTGCTCTTGATGCGGGCCAGGCGCAGGCACGCGTCGGCTTGCTCGCTGTCCAGGCCCTCGGAGAGGAGGATCTCGCGCACCCCGTCGTCACCGATCTTGTGCAGCTTGTCGACGGCACGGATGACCGCGATCGGCTCCTTGATGCCCAGGCCCTCGTAGAAGCCCTGCAAGACCTTGCGGTTGTTGAGGTTGAGTGTCCAGGCGGGGATGTCCAGCGGCGCGAGCACCCGGTGCACGATGCGCGGGAGCTCGGCGTCGAAGTGCAGGGGCACCGAGTCCACGTTGATGACGTCGATGTCGCACTGCGTGAACTCCCGGAAACGGCCCTCCTGCGGCCGCTCGCCCCGCCACACGCGCTGCATCTGGTAGCGCTTGAACGGGAACGTGAGCTCGTTGAAGTGCTGCGCGACGTAACGCGCGAACGGCACCGTGAGGTCGAAGTGCAGACCCAGCTTCGCGTCGGAGTCGTCATCGGCGTCGTCCTGGAGACGGTGAAGGGTGTAGACCTCCTGCGAGGTCTCGCCCTTTGCCATGAGCACGTCCAGGTTCTCCACCGACGGCGTCTCCACCGAGGCGAAACCGAAGGACTCGAAACCCGCGCGGATATGGTCCAGCCAGCGCTGCTCCACGGCCCGGACCTGAGGGGTCCACTCGGGGAAACCGCTGATCGGAGTGGGGCGGACGACGCGCTGATCGGACATGGGTGGTTCTCGGCTCCCTCGGGAGAGGTACGGCGTTCGGTCGCTCCCCGCCGTGCGCCGCAGCAGCACGCGCCGCGGCCGGTCGGACTCGGGGAGAACCACCATCCTAGGCCCTCCGCAACGGGGGCAGAGGGTGCCATGACGAACTCCACCGGCCCACGTGGACGGGAGTGGGCCGGTGGGGTCCGGTCGACGGCCCCGCGCTCGCGGTGCCGACGCCGAAGAGCGAGACGTCGGCGCTCCGGGGCGCGCGGGTGGGCCGTCAGGGCCCCGCGGCGCTCGCGTCCTCGTGCCAGGAGTCCGTTGTGCGGTCGAAGCGGTGCCCTGTCTCCACCGTAGGCTTCCGTGTCCTCGGCGGACAGAGATCGGCGCGGCCGAAAGCGGCCGAAAACGGTCACTCACAATGTCGTAAAATCGCCCTCCGAGGGTAGTGCTCTGTGCTTACCTGGTCACGGTGCGTCCCGCAGTGGGGCAAATCCCACCATTCGGTGGCCGCAGGCGCCCCCTCCGTTCCATGCCTGGTCGCCGCAGCGCACCGATGCGTCCGCGCCCCGTGCCGACCACCGGCCCGGGGGCTAGTCTCCGGCAACCGCTCTCCCGAACCGCCTTCCGGTGTTAGGTTCCAGAAGCGGCCGCTCCCGGGGTGGTTCGGCACCGGGGCCGCCGCGCCCCTCCCGTCCGGGCCGAGCGACCACGCCAGTGAGGCCCGGCACTCCCGCTAGGACTAACTGTGATCGATCCAGCCAACAGCACGCCCAATCTTCAGGCGCCCTCCGAACTGTCCACCAAGATCATCGTCGCCGGCGGGTTCGGGGTCGGGAAGACCACGTTCGTCGGTGCCGTCTCGGAGATCCCCCCGGTCCGTACCGAGGCGGCAGTGACCTCGGCCAGTGCCGGGGTCGACGACCTCAGCCACACCCCGGACAAGACGAGCACGACCGTGGCGATGGACTTCGGCCGCATCTCGCTGGAGACCGACCTGACCCTGTTCCTGTTCGGCACCCCGGGACAGCAGCGCTTCTGGTTCATGTGGGACGACCTCGTGCGCGGCGCTCTCGGGGCGGTCGTCCTCGCCGACGTGCGCCGTCTGGAGGACACCTTCCAGGCCCTGGACTACTTCGAGCGCCAGTACCGCATGCCGTTCGTCGTGGCGGTCAACGAGTTCGACCCGGATCCGCCCTACGGCACAGAGGAACTGCGCGACGCCCTCGACCTGCCCGGCGAGGTACCCATCGTGCACTGCGACGCCCGAGACAAGTCGTCGGTGGTCCGCGTCCTGGTCACGCTGGTCAAGCACGCCATGGCCATGGAGGCCCGCCAGCGCGGGGGGAATCGCGTCGCCCAGTGACCCGCACCGGGGTCCGGAGCTCCGGACCCCGAAAGACCCCCTGCGCTCGTGCAGAGGGAACGCTGTGCCCCTGCACGGGGAACGAACGGGTTGTGTCCGGCGTTACTCTGGCGTGGTGTTCGGACGAATGGCGGAAAGCGTCCGCCGCCTCCTGGGCAAGCCCGGTGCGGTGGACCTGCGGCCCTATACCAAGCTCCTGTCGGCGATCGAGGCCGAGGAGGATGGTCTTCGCGAGCTCAGCGACGCCGAGCTGAACGAGAAGGCCATCGAACTCGGCAACGCGGAACTCCCCTACGAGCGTGGCGACCTCGTCATGCTGTGCGCGGTCGGCCGCGAGGCCGCACGGCGCACCCTGGACGAGCGTCCCTACGACGTCCAGCTGCTCGGCGTCATGGCCCTGCTCGACAGCCACGTGGCCGAGATGGCCACCGGTGAGGGCAAGACGCTCTCCGGCGCACTGGCCGCGGCCGGGTTCGCGCTGCGCGGCCAACGCGTGCACCTGCTGAGCGTCAACGACTACCTGGCCAAACGTGACGCCGAGTGGATGCGCCCCCTGTACGACCTGCTCGGCGTGACCGTCGGGTGGATCAACGAGGACTCCACCCCCGATGAGCGCCGCGAGGCCTACTCCCAGGACATCACCTACGCGGCCGTGAGCGAGCTCGGGTTCGACGTGCTGCGCGACCGTATGGTCACCGATGCCGCGGACCGCGTGGTGCCCCCGCCCGCGGTCGCGATCATCGACGAGGCGGACTCCGTGCTGGTCGACGAGGCGCGTGTGCCGCTGGTGCTGGCCGGCGCCGCCGAGAGCGCCGCGGCCGACATGGAGATGGCCGACATCGTGCGCACCCTCAAACCGCGCCTCGACTACGAGGTCGACGGGGAGGGGCGCAACGTCCAGCTGACCGACGCCGGCATCGACCGGGTCGAGAAGGCCCTGGGAGGGGTCGACCTGTACGCGGAGGACGAGGAGTCCCGTCTGCCCGAGGTCAACCTCGCCCTGCACGCGCACGTGCTGCTCCAGCGCGACATCCATTACGTGGTCCGCGACGGCGAGGTGCGCATCATCAACGAGTCGCGGGGCCGCATCGCCCTCCTCCAGCGCTGGCCCGACGGCCTCCAGGCCGCCGTGGAGGCCAAGGAGAAGCTCGACGTCAGCGAGACCGGCGAGGTCCTCGACTCGATCACCGTGCAGTCGCTGGTACTGCGCTACCCGACCCTGGCCGGCATGACCGGTACGGCGATGGCGGTGGCAGAGCAGCTGCGCGAGTTCTACGAGCTCGAGGTCGCGGTCGTGCCCTCCAACAAGCCGGACATCCGCGAGGACCACGGCACCCGCCTGTACGCCACGCGGGAGGAGAAGGAGGACGCGCTCGTCGCCGAGGTCGAGGAGGTGCACGAGACCGGCCGCCCGGTACTGATCGGCACGCAGGACGTCGCCGAGTCCGAGCTCCTGGCCGAGCGTCTGCGCAAGGCCGGCCTGGAGTGCGTGGTCCTCAACGCCAAGAACGACGCCGACGAGGCCGCGATCATCGCCGAGGCGGGGACGCACGGCGCCATCACCGTCTCCACGCAGATGGCCGGCCGCGGAACCGACATCCGGCTGGGCGGCAGCGACATGTCCGACCGCGAGCGCGTGGTCGACAGCGGTGGCCTGTTCGTCATGGGCTTCGGCCGTTACCCCAGCAGCCGCCTGGACGGCCAGCTGCGCGGCCGGGCCGGGCGCCAGGGCGACCCGGGCGACTCCCTGTTCTTCGTGAGCATGGACGACGACCTGCTCGTCAACAATGCCCCCGAGACCACCGGTTACCAGGCGGGCGACGACGGCGAGATCACCGAGGAGAGCTGGCTGGCGATGGTCGGCCACGCCCAGCGTGTGGCCGAGGGCCAGCTGCTGGAGGTGCACCGCAACACCTGGCGCTACAACCAGCTCATCGACGTGCAGCGCGAAGTGGTCCTGGAACACCGGGAGCTCGTGCTGACCGGTGACGAGGGCGACCGCCACATCCGCAAGGACCGCCCGAGCCGGCACGGCGAACTCGTCGAGCAGGTCGCCCGCGATTTGGCCGCGATCGAGGCCGGGGTCGAACCGCCCTCCGCCGCCCGCGCGGCCGCGGAGGCCGCCGAGCGGGACGCAGAGGAGAAGGCCCTTGCGGCGAGCTCCGAGGGCGAGGACACCGGGTCCGAGGACGAGGGTGGCGCCGCCGAGGAGAAGCCGGAGGAGGACGCCGACGCGAAGGACGCGAGGCCGGCGGACGGGGCGGGCGAGGAGACGGACACGGACTCCGGCTCCGACGACGAGGCCGACGAGGTGCCCGAGTACGAGGGCCCCGAGCCCACCGAGGAACACGAGGAACAGGCGCGTGAGCAGGTGCGCAAGGCCGCCCGGCTCATCACCCTGTACCACCTCGACCGCGGCTGGACCGACCACAATGCGTTCCTGTCGGAGCTGCGCGAGGGCATCCACCTGCGATTCCTGGGTCGGCGCGACCCGCTGGACGAGTTCAACCGCGAGGCGGTCCCGGTCTTCAAGGGCTTCCTCGACGAGGCGCGCTCGCGCGCGGCCGAGACCTTCGAGGAGGTCCGGGTGCACGACGGGCAGATCGACGTCGGCGAGGTCGGGGTCAAGCGCCCGTCCATGACGTGGACGTACATGGTGCACGACCACCCGTTCAGTTCTCCGATCGAGACACTCGCCGGGAAACTCAAGGGCAGCAAGAACGACTGACCGGTAAATCCTCTGGTGAGATCCTTGCGCGGGTCGGGACTTTGGTCCCGGCTCGCGCATTACTTTTGTCCGGACGTCAGAAATGGCATTGATCGGGCGGCCGAGTCCCCGGTGTAATGGTCGCGGCGGCGTTACGATGGCTGCGTTTTCCGTTGTCGGCGACATACATGGGGATGAAAAAACGGTGGTTCACGAAGTGGGCGCTGAGGAGAAGATCACGTACGGGCGCAACGACCGGTTCCACGGCGGGCCGGTGGGTGGAGGGCACTTCTGGATCGACGACGGCGGGGCGCCCGTCGCGAAGATCGGAGGTCCCAAGGAGTGGCGTCCCCGCCCCATGATCGACGTCCGTCAGGGTGACACCTTCAGTGTCGGCGGACAGGTCTGGAGGGTTACCGAGATCATCGGGGCCGACACCCCGGACGCATATCTGCTCGCCACGCGGGTGAGCTGACTCCCTTTTCGAATGGTCAGGGGGCTTTCCGGGTGCATCGGTGATTGCAACCCACGGCAACCTTTTGCGTCGAAGTGCCGGTGTTTCTTTTCGGGGTGGGACTTCCGTCTGCCGCTCATGTTCGGCAGCGGGGTCCCGCCGTTGTTGTGTCGGGGCTCACTGCAGGAATGGGAACTGTGTTGATCGAGATCCTCCGGTTACCCGTTCGGGGGTACCGGCGTTACCGCCGCTTCGTTAGCGTCGTACTCGGCGGTACGCGCCCCGGGCTGTGGGGGAGGGGCTCACTCTCGTTTCGAGAGCCACGGGACGCTGCGTACCGAGCCCCGAGGTCGGACCCAGGGGCTGTCCCCCGCCCCTGGGCCCGGTCGCCGTGTGTGCCGGCGGCCGTGGTGACCATCCTCGGAGGCCAGTAGCGTCGTGCCATGACACTTCGACACATTGCACTCTTCCGCTGGCAGGACGGCGTGGACGACGCCCGGATCGCAGAGGTCGAGCGGCTGCTCGGCGCTCTCCCCGGCGTCGTCCCCGAACTGCGTTCCTACAGCTTCGGCCGGGACGCCGGCGTGAGTGAGGGCGCCTTCGACTTCGCCGTGGTCGCCGACGTCGACGACGAGGCCGGGTTCGCCGCCTATCGTGACCACCCCGACCACCAGGCCGCGCTCGCGGTGATCCGTCCGCTGCTGGCCGACCGTGCCGCGCTCCAGTACCGGCTTCCCGGCTAGGGCCTGTTCGGCGAACACCGATTACCTGCTGCGCGGTGCCCCAGCGGCACTCTCGCTGCGTTCTCATCGGTCGACGGCACATCCGGGCCGACTCCTTCTTCGGCCTTGCGACAGCACCACTGGCTGCGCCGCTCGCAACGGAAGGCGTCCACCGATAGGCCTGGATAGATCGTGTTTCAGGGGGCGTGCGCGCGTGTTGGCTCCCGTTCAGAAAGGGAGAACTGGGTCACACCGACCCTTGCGGTAGAACGCGTTCCACAACTACAGTCCCTGTATGCCTGAACGGGCCGGGGCACCCGACAGTTCGGCCGTGGGGTGCTTTCGGGCCGCAGGTGAGAGATGAACGCCGCCCGTTGGAGCCGGATCGCGCCCCGGCTCCGGCGGGCGGCGTGCCTTCTGGTTCAGGAGAGCAGTCGGGCGATCTCGGTGAAGGTCGCGCACGGCCAAGGTCCGGAGCAACTCGCGCAGTGCTCCTCGCGGTCGGGGTGGTGCAGGCGCACCAGGTGCGCGCACACGGCGGCCAGGGCCGAGACCTCGTCGCGGGCGTGCGCGTAGAAGGCCACGTCGTTGATACGGGAGAGCGCGCTGGGGGAAGTGGGGTCGGGCAGCCCGACGGTGTCGGGTTCCCAGGGGGCCGCCCGGCTGCAGCGTTCCTGGATGCCCTGGACACACCGCAGCAACCTCGTGTGTTCGGACAATTGTGCGGTGGAACGGGCGCTCGAGGGCATCGCTGATCCCCCAATGGGTCGATACGCAGCACGTGATCACATAGCGTATACCCATCGTCGCAGAATGTCGCGACACACGAGCCTCGTGGTGGGAAGCGGGCTGCCCCCAAGGGGAGGGGCAGCCCGCGCGGAAGGGGAAGGGCTCGGGTTCCCGGGGTCGGCGGGCCCGGGACGCGGCCCTGCGCCGGTCAGCTGCAGTTGCCCCCGCAGCTGCAGGAGCCGCCGCTCTGGCANTGGTCAGGTGGGTCACGGTCCCTCCTCAGGGCTCGGTGCGACGCCCGCCTGCGATCGGCGCCGAGGAGCCTCCCGGGGGAGCGGCGCGGCGGGCGAGTTTCCCGAACCATGACCTGCCCGGCCCCCGGCTTTCCGAACCCGGGGAACGCAGCTTACCCTACAGTTACTCACCGTGAGGGGTGGTCAGGGCCCGGACTCCCCCTTGGTGACCTGGGGTTCTTCCGGTCGGCGCCACGCGAAGAAAGTCACCGGACCCGCCGGGCGCCGGGTCATTCGGTAGAGCCGAACCTGTCCCGGGAGCATGACCGGAACGCACGGGAAGAGGCTCGTCCATACGAAGACGCTGGTCGTCGCAGGGGCCGGGCCACCGGAAGTTCCGCCACCAGCGCCACGGGGCTCACCCACCAGGTGCTCGGCGATCTCCTCGTTCGGCATGCCCGCCTGTGCAGCCCGCTCGTGCTGGTCGCCGGCCAGGTACAGCGCGGTCCCGGGCTGCACTTCGACGAGGGAGGTGCTGGGCGCCACGGTCTCCGCCCGGGATCCAGCTGAATGGGGACTCGGGCATGCACCTACTCCGGCCGGAGCAGGGAAGTGCCCGACGGGATGAGGTCCGGGGCGCCCGGCTGGGGGTCCGGGCGCCCGGTACCAATGGGGGTGGCGCGCACGAGCACCACGGTAGAGGTTCCGGGGCCCGCTCGGGGGAGAATGTCCACTTCCGGCCACGCCCTTGTCTCCGGCGTACGTCACACCCGGACGCGGGCGGACTGTCGCGGGGCGCTCAGAACACACCCACCGGCGGTTCGGGGGAGTCCTCGGCGTCGGCGTCATGCACCGGGGCGGCACCGTCGGCGAACCGGTCGAGTTCCTCGCCGGAGAGCATACGCGCCATCTCCAGGTCCCGGTGGGCCAGCCGCCCGAGTTCGTCCTCCGGGAGCGTGTGGTGGCCGGCCACCAGCACCAGGTTCCCGAACCGGCGTCCGCGCATGATCCCCGGCTCCGCGGTGAGTACCACGTGCGGCAACACCGACCGCAACGTCGCCACCTGCCTGCGTGTGTGCCGCAGCGCGTACCCGTCCCCGATGTTGACGACCAGGAACCCGCCCGGTCGCAGCACCCGGGCCGCCTCGGCATAGAACTCCACCGACGTGAGCGAGGCCGGGGTGCGCGCACCCGCGAACACGTCGCTCACCACCAGATCGGAGCTGTCGGTGTGCCGGTCGCCGATCCATTCGCGCGCGTGCCCGATGCCCACCCGCAGCTGTGCCCTGCGATCCCACGGAAGGTGGCGCCGGACCAGCTCCACCAGCGCCGCATCCGAGTCCACCGCCCGCTGGCGCGAACCCGGACGCGTGTGCGCCACGTACCGCGCCAGCGACAGCGCGCCGGCGCCCAGGTGCAGGGCCTCGATCGGCCGGCGCTCGGGCGCCACCAGGTCGGCGGCGTGCGCGATCCGGCGCATGTACGAGAAGTCCAGGTAGGAGGGGTCGGCCAGGTCCACGTGCGACTGCGGGGTGCCCTCCACGACCAGGAACCAGGAATCGGCCCGGTCGGCGTCGGCCAACAGTTCCACACCCGGGACCCGTGCCTCGTCGAGCACGTCCTCGCCCCGTTCGCGCGCCCCGCGCCGTCGTCCCATGGCTCTGCCCCCGTCCGTCGATCGTCCCAAGGGTAAGCTGCGTTTTCGGGCCTCGCTCCGCTCGGCCGCCACCAACCCTCGACGGACGCCTCCGGCGCAGCACTTCCGGATGCGCCCCGAGGAGGCAGGAACCTTCGGCCCACTCCGGCGCCGCCTCGTTCCTCGGCTGGTGCCCACGGGGCCTCCAGAACCCTGCCCGTGGCCCTGCGCCCGAACCCCCTCGAGCACGGGCAGAGCTTATGAACAGGGCGGGACCCCTGCCGACACGAACCCTGGGCGAAGGCCCTCCCACAGCCGTTAGCCTGGGGTTCCCCGAATATGACGACCGCGCCCCCACGGGCGCATGCACCGAGGAGTGGCCGTGCTACTGCGGATGTCGACCCTGTTCCTGCGCACCCTGCGTGAGGACCCGGCGGACGCCGAGGTGCCGAGCCACAAGCTCATGGTGCGCGGCGGATACGTGCGCCGTGCCGCGCCCGGCATCTACTCCTGGCTCCCCCTGGGCAAGATCGTGCTGGAGAACGTCTCCGGCATCGTGCGCGAGGAGATGAACGCGATCGGCGGTCAGGAGCTCCTCCTCCCGGCTCTGCTGCCCCGCGAGTACTACGAGGCGACAGGCCGCTGGGAGGACTACGGCGACACCCTCTTCCGCCTCCAGGACCGCAAGGGCGCCGACTACCTGCTCGGCCCCACGCACGAGGAGGTCTTCGCCGGCCTCGTCAAGGGCGAGTACACCTCCTACAAGGACTTCCCGGTCTGGCTGTACCAGATCCAGGAGAAGTTCCGCGACGAGGCCCGACCCCGCGCGGGCGTGCTGCGCGGGCGCGAGTTCCACATGAAGGACGCCTACTCCTTCGACATCGACGACGAGGGCCTGGCCGCCTCCTACGAGCGATTCCGCGCCGCCTACGTACGCATCTTCGAGCGCCTGGGCCTGGATTACGTCGTCGTCTCGGCGACCGCCGGCGCGATGGGCGGGTCCAAGTCCGAGGAGTTCCTGGCCGTGGCCCCCTCGGGCGAGGACACCTTCGTGCGCAGCACCGGGTCGGACTACGCCGCCAACGTCGAGGCCGTGGAGGTGCCCGCCCCCGAGGCGCTGCCGATCGAGGGGCTGCCCGAGGCCGTGGACCACCACACCCCGGACACGGCCACGATCCGCACCCTCGTGGACTTCCTGAACGCCGCCGGCCTGGGGCGCGACTTCAGTGAGGCCGACACCCTCAAGAACGTGATGGTCAAGACCCGTGAACCCGGCGCGAAGGACTGGGAGCTCCTCGCGGTCGGCGTGCCCGGCGACCGCGAGGTCGACATGAAGCGCCTGGAGGCCGCGCTGGAGCCGGCCGAGGTCGCCGTCGTCGACGAGAAGGACTTCGAGGCCAACCCGTTCCTGGTCAAGGGCTACATCGGCCCGCGCGCCCTGCTCGACAACAAGGTGCGCTACCTCGTCGACCCGCGTGTGGTCACCGGGACCCGTTGGGTGACCGGGGCCGACCGACCCGATCACCACGTCGTCGACCTCGTCGCCGGGCGCGACTTCACACCGGACGGCACCATCGACGTGGCCGACGTGCGCGACGGCGACCCCTCGCCCGATGGTCAGGGCACGCTCTACACCGCGCGCGGTATCGAGATCGGCCACGTCTTCCAGCTCGGCCGCAAGTACACCGACGCGATCGAGCTCGACGCCCTGGGGCCCGACGGCAAGCCCAAGCGCGTGACCATGGGCTCCTACGGCATCGGCGTCTCGCGTGTGGTGGCCTCGATCGTGGAGCAGTCGCACGACGACAAGGGCATCGTGTGGCCGCGCGCCGTCGCGCCCGCCGACGTGCACGTGGTCGGCACCGGCAAGGGCGACCAGATCGAGGAGGCCCTGCGCATCGCCGACGAGCTCGAGGAACGCGGCCTGCGGGTGCTGGTCGACGACCGCAAGGGTGTGTCCCCGGGTGTGAAGTTCACCGACGCCGAGCTGTTGGGTATCCCCACGACCGTCATCGTGGGCCGTGGCCTCAAGGACGGCGTCGTGGAGCTGCGCGACCGGGCTGACGGCGCGCGCGACGAGGTCGCGCTGGCCGACGTCGTCGAGCGCACCGTACAGGCCTGCACCGCCTGACGCCGCGGGGTCCGGGCCGAGCCCCGGGCCCCGCCCACGGCCCGGGCGGGTCAGCGGGTCTCGTGGCCCGGGAGGGCGTCCAGCTCTCCGCCCCACTCCAGAGCGCGGACGGTGGCCTGCTGCAGCAGGCGCGCGCCGGTCAGGCGCAGGTCCGTGTCATCGGCGGCCGTCAACCACAGGGCCGCGTGCGCGCACGTGTTCTCCACACCGACCGCGAAGTCGTCGAGTGTCTCCCCGTCCCGCCCGGACGGCAGGGGATAGGTGGGCTCCACCGCCGGGGGACTGCCCTCCCGGTCGAGGATCGCCTGCCGCAGCTCCGCCCGCGTCACCTTGTGTTCGCTCGCCAGCGCCAGGCCGTGCTCGCTCCGATCGTCGTCAACGGCCGCCCCGGCCACGAACTCGTACGCGTACACCGCCGCGTTCTCGGCCCGCAGCGCCTCCGCCAGCGCCGACATCCCGTCACCGGCGGCCTCCGGCTNCCTCGCTCCCGCTCGGTGCCTCGCTCACCCGTCACAGCTCCTCGCCATTCGTGGTCCGTCGGTGTTCACGCGTCGTCGAGCTGGTGCGCGTGCCCCGCCTCGCAAGCCCCGATCGACCCGATCAGCTGGGCCAGTCCCCGGTCGGTGACGGCCGCCGCCTGCTCCGGGCGCATCCCCGCGGCGGAGGCCTCCAGTGCCCGCAGCGCCGACGGCGACGGCATCTCGGCGAGATCGGGGTCCTCGTCCGCCGCGACAGGCGAAGACCCGTCCTCTTCCGGCGGGGTGGGCTCGGCGTCCTCGGGGAGGGCGTCCAACAGCGCATCCAGGTGGGTGCGGTGGTTCTCCAACACCCGCTCCAACAGGTCCGAGGGGCCCGACCCGTCCGCGAGCGCGTTCTCGTACCGAACGACGGTTCGCTCCTTCTCCTGCAGGAGCGAACGCAGCACGTGCTCGTCCGGTGTGGTGTCCGAGGGATACCAGTCGACGGTTCCGCACCCCGCCAGGGCGGTGACCGAAGCACCGGCCACCGTCGCCCCCAGGAGCGCACGCCTGCTGACACCATCCGCTGCCTGGCCCACGCGGTCTCCTCCCCGTCGTCCCCGTCCCATCTTTCCACGCCCGCACTCCGGGACGATCCACCGCTGGCCCCGCCACGCGGGCGATCGAGGCCCTCCCGGAGCACGCGCCGACGCGCCCCGGCCACGGACGGCGACCTGGGCAGCTCTCAGAAGTGGATACCCTTGCTGCACAGCCGCCGTCGTACGCGACGCGCGGCGGGTTCGCGTCCCCCCTGGGAAGCGGGCCGATTCGTCGAATTACGTACAGAGCTGGACCGCCCCGATCACAGGCCACAAGGCCTTCGCGGGCGGAATTTCGCCGTTGTGAGGGGCAAACACGACATGGGAGCGCAGGAGCGTGACGAGCGCATCGTCGAGCTGCTGGAGCCGGTCCTGGCACAGTCCGGGCTGGACCTCGAAGGCATCGAACTCACCCCGGCCGGCAAACGCCGGGTCCTGCGCGTGACCGTCGACTCCGACAACGGGGTCGACCTGGACACCATCGGTGACGTCACCCAGGAGATCTCCAACGTCCTGGACTCCTCCGACGTCATGGGACAGACGCCCTACGTCCTCGAGGTCACCTCGCCGGGAGCCGAGCGCTTGCTGACCCTGCCCAGGCACTGGCGTCGTTCCCAGGGCCGTCTGGTCAAGGTCGACCTCGCCGAGGGCGGGAAGGTCAACGGCCGTGTCGTCGACTCCGACGAACAGGGCGCCACCCTGGACGTCAAGGGTCGGTCCCGGACCATCGCCTACGCAGACATCGCCAAGGCCAAGGTCCAGGTGGAATTCCGCCGCGACAACGACGCGGCGGACTAGAGGGGGAGCCCCGTGGACATTGACATGAGCGTCCTGCGCAGCCTGGAGCGCGAGAAGGACATCGCGGTCGAGCTCGTGGCCAAGGCCATCGAGGACGCACTGCTGATCGCCTACCACCGCGAGGCGGGCACCGACAAGCGTGCCCGAGTGGAGCTGAACCGGCAGAGCGGCCACGTGACCGTGTGGGTCTCCGAGACCGACGACGAGGGCCGGTCGGTCGGTGAGTACGACGGCACCCCCACCGGGTTCGGACGCATCGCGACCTCCACCGCCAAGCAGGTGATCCTCCAGCGCCTTCGGGACGCCGAGGACGAACTGACCCTGGGGGAGTTCGCCGGCCGCGAGCACGACATCGTCTCCGGCATCATCCAGCAGGGCAAGGACCCGCGGAACGTCCTGGTCGACCTGGGCAAGGTCGAGGCGGTCCTGCCGCCGCAGGAGCAGGTTCCCACCGAGGAGTACGTGCACGGTGAGCGGTTGCGCGCCTACGTGGTCCAGGTCCGCAAGGGCCACCGCGGCCCGTCGGTGACTCTGTCGCGTACCCACCCCAACCTGGTGCGCAAGCTCTTCGAGCTGGAGGTCCCCGAGATCGCCGACGGCACCGTCGAGATCTCCTCGATCGCCCGTGAGGCCGGGCACCGCACCAAGATGGCGGTGCACTCCCACCGTGGCGGCGTCAACGCCAAGGGTGCCTGCATCGGCCCGCTCGGCAGCCGGGTCCGCAACGTGATGGCCGAACTGCACGGCGAGAAGATCGACATCGTCGACCACTCCGACGACCCCGCGGACTTCGTCGCCAACTCGCTCTCGCCGGCGCGGGTGAACTCGGTGGAGATCCTCGACCTGGCTGCGCGCGTGGCCCGCGTCGTCGTCCCCGACTACCAGCAGTCTCTCGCCATCGGCAAGGAGGGGCAGAACGCCCGCCTGGCCGCGCGGCTCACCGGATGGCGCATCGACATCCGTTCGGACGCCGAGCCCGAGGGCGAGGGCGTGGGCGAGATCGCCGATCCCTCCGATCTGCCCCCGTCGGCGGGCTGATCGGATCGCACCCATGCGTGGACACGATATGGTGGGGCCGGACGGCTCCGGCCGCCCAGTGCGTACCTGCGTCGGGTGCCGCACCCGTGCCGCGAAGGCAGATCTGGTGCGGCTCGTCGACGACCATGGGCGCGTCACGCCCGACACCCGGGGAGGGATGCCCGGGCGGGGCGCACACCTACATCCGGACCGGCGCTGTCTGGAGTTGGCGCAACGCCGTCGAGCCTGGTCGCGGGCGTTCCGTACCGCGGCTCCGAGGGGCGCTGACGGGTGGGACGACTCACTCGTGGCCGCTCTGGTGGGCTCGACCCCGCGTGACTCAGCGGCCCAACGATCCGGATAGGGTTGGAATGTCTGGGCCGGCTTCAGGGTTGACATCACCGAGGCCGGCGAAACGGTGCTGCGTGGGCATGCAGAACCGGCCCATTGTTGTGTAGCGATGAGGAAGCAGGTCGAGATTGCGATGAGCGCCTGATGAGTACGCAGCGATGAGTAGTAACTCAAGCTAACGACGGTCCGGTACGTGCCCAGTCCCGGACCGAAGCTGAAGGAGAGTAGTGGCGAAGGTCCGGGTGTACGAACTCGCCAAGGAGTTCGGAGTAGAGAGCAAGGCCGTCCTGGCCAAGCTCAATGACATGGGCGAATTCGTCCGATCGGCGTCCTCGACGATAGAGGCCCCGGTCGTGCGACGCCTGAAGGAAGCGTTCAACGAGTCCGGCGACGGTGGTAACGGCGGCGAAAGCGCCGAGGCCGGTGCCGAGACCAAGAAGAAGCCCGCCCCGAAGCCGGGCCCCAAGCCGGGTCCTCAGGGCGAGGCTCCCAAGCCGGGTCCGAAGCCGGGTCCCAAGCCCGGCCCGCAGGGTGACGCGCCCAAGCCCGGTCCGGTGGAGGAAGAGGCTGCCAAGCCCGCCCCGAAGCCGGGTCCTCAGGGCGAGGCTCCCAAGCCGGGTCCGAAGCCGGGTCCCAAGCCCGGCCCGCAGGGTGACGCGCCCAAGCCCGGTCCGAAGCCGGGTCCTCAGGGCGGCCGTCCCCCGCGTGGCGAGCAGCGCGGTGACCAGCGCGGCCGAGGCCCGAAGCCGGGTCCGCGTCCGAGCGGCCCGCGTCCGGGCAACAACCCGTTCGCGTCCAACGCCTCCGGCATGGGCACACCGAAGCCCGCGCCGAAGCCGGGTCCGAAGCCGGGTCCGAAGCCCGGCCCGAAGCCGGGTCCGCAGCAGCAGGGCGGCGGTGAGCAGCGTGCCCCGCGCCCCGGCGGCAACGCCCCGAAGCCCGGTCCGCGTCCGGGCCCGCCCGGTGGCGCTTCCGGTGGTGCCCCGCGTCCCGGTGGCGGCAGCGGCAGTGGCAGCGGCAGCGGTGCCCCGAAGCCGGGCCCGCGCCCCGGTGGTCCCCGTCCCAGCCCGATGAACATGCCGGCCTCGCGCCCGACCCCGCCTCCCGGCGGTGGCCGCGGCGGCGGTGGCGGTCGTCCCGGTGGCGGCGGTGGCCGCGGTCGTGGCGGCGGTGCTCCCGCAGGCCCGCGTCCGGGCGGCGGCGGTCGTCCCGGAGGGTTCGGCGGCCGTCCCGGCGGCCGTGGCCGCGGTGGCGGTACCGCCGGTGCGTTCGGACGCCCCGGTGGCCGTCCGGGCCGCGCCCGCAAGTCCAAGAAGCAGCGGCGCCAAGAGTTCCACGACTTCCAGGCACCGTCCTTCGGCGGCGTGAAGATCCCGAGCGGCAACAACCAGACGATCCGTCTGTCGCGCGGCGCCTCGCTATCGGACTTCGGCGACAAGATCGACGTCAACCCGGCGTCGCTGGTCCAGGTCATGATGCACCTGGGCGAGATGGTCACCGCGACCCAGTCCCTGCCGGACGAGACGCTCGTCCTGCTCGGTGACGAGCTCAAGTACCGCGTCGAGGTCGTCAGTCCCGAGGACGAGGACCGCGAGCTGCTGGAGTCCTTCTCCATCGACTTCGGTGAGGACAAGGGCAGTGACGAGGACCTGCGTCCGCGTCCGCCGGTGGTCACCGTCATGGGTCACGTCGACCACGGCAAGACCCGACTGCTGGACACCATCCGCAGGTCCAACGTCGTCAGCGGCGAGGCCGGCGGGATCACCCAGCACATCGGTGCCTACCAGGTCGCGACCGAGGTCGACGATGCCGAGCGCAAGCTCACCTTCATCGACACCCCTGGTCACGAGGCGTTCACTGCCATGCGTGCCCGTGGTGCGAAGGCCACCGACATCGCGGTGCTGGTCGTGGCCGCCGACGACGGCGTCAAGCCGCAGACGGCGGAGGCCATCGACCACGCCAAGGCCGCCGAGGTCCCGATCGTGGTCGCGGTCAACAAGATCGACGTCGAAGGTGCGGACCCGCAGAAGGTCCGTGCCCAGATGACCGAGTACGGTCTCGTCGCCGAGGAGTTCGGTGGCGACGTGCAGTTCGTCGACATCTCCGCCCTGAAGGGCCAGAACATCGACGACCTGCTCGAGTCGGTCGTGCTGACCTCCGACGCCGCGCTCGACCTCAAGGCGAACCCGCGTATGGAGGCCCAGGGCATCGCGATCGAGGCCTACCTCGACCGCGGCCGTGGTTCGATGGCCACCGTCCTGGTCCAGCGCGGAACGCTCAACGTCGGTGACTCGATCGTCTGCGGCGACGCGCACGGCCGCGTGCGGGCCATGCTCGACGAGCACGGCAAGAACGTGCAGAGCGCCGAACCGTCCCGCCCGGTGCAGGTGCTGGGTCTGACGAACGTGCCCAGCGCCGGCGACAACTTCCTGGTGGTCAAGGACGACCGTGTTGCGCGGCAGATCGCCCAGCAGCGCGAGGCGCGCGAGCGTTTCGCCCAGCAGGCGCGTTCGGCCCGCCGTGTCACCCTCGACACCTGGCAGGACCACCTCAAGGAGGGCGAGCGCTCCGAGCTGCTCCTCCTCATCAAGGGTGACACCTCCGGCTCGGTCGAGGCCCTGGAAGAGTCGTTGCTCAAGATCGACGCCGGCGGTGACGAGGTCAGCATCCGCGTCATCGGCCGCGGTGTCGGTGCGATCACGCAGAACGACATCAACCTGGCGACGTCCGCGGACGCGATCATCGTCGGCTTCAACGTTCGGCCCGAGGGCAAGAACAGCCAGCTGGCGGACCGCATGGGCGTGGACATCCGGTACTACTCGGTCATCTACCAGGCCATCGACGAGGTCGAAGCCGCCGTCAAGGGTCTCCTCAAGCCCATCTACGAGGAGGTCCAGCTCGGCAGCGCCGAGATCCGCGAGGTCTTCAAGGTGCCGAAGATCGGAAACGTCGCCGGCTCGATCGTCCGCAGCGGCCTCATCCGCCGCAACGCGAAGGCGCGCCTCATCCGCGAGGGTGTGGTCATCTCCGAGAACCTCAACGTGGAATCCCTGCGCAGGTTCAAGGACGACGCCACCGAGGTCCGCGAGGGCTTCGAGTGCGGTATCGGCCTGACCTACAACGACCTCAAGGTCGAGGACGTCATCGAGACCTACGAGATGCGGGAGAAGCCCCGCGACTAGCGGCGCACTCCGGGCTCACGGAGCCCGAATCCGTGAGGGGCCCCGGCCGGCACACGGCCGGGGCCCCGCCTTTGACGGTTCACACACACGACGGGTGATCGACTTGTACGTTGGGGCGCTGACCCTGGACGTCCTTCTCGGTGACGTCCATTCGCTCAAGCAGAAGCGTTCGCTGGTCCGTCCCGTCCTGTCGGAACTGCGCCGGAAATTCTCGGTGTCGGTCTCGGAAGTAGGCGATCAGGACCTCTACCGGCGGACCAAGATCGGTGTCGCGGTGGTGGCACCGTCGGCCGCGCACGCCACGGACCAGATGGACAGCTGCGAACGCTTCGTCGCGGCCCGTCCCGAACTGGAGCTGCTGTCCGCCAGGCAGCGGCTCTTCAACGAAGAGGAAGACTGACGATGGTTGACGCCGCACGCGCGCGCAGGATCGCCGACCGCATCCAGCGCATCGTCGCCGAGATGCTGGACCGGCGCATCAAGGACCCGCGCCTGGGTTTTGTCACCGTGACCGACGCGCGTATCACCGCTGACCTGCGGGACGCGAAGGTCTACTACACGGTGTTCGGCAGCGAGGAGGAGCGGGCCGCCTCGGCCGCCGCGCTGGAGAGCGCCAAGGGCGTGATCCGCACGGAGGTCGGCCGCCAGACCGGGATCCGGCACACCCCGACCCTGACCTTCGTCGTCGACGAGGTGCACGAGAACGCCCAGCACATCGAGCAGCTGCTGGCCCAGGCGCGCCGCGAGGACGAGGAGAAGGCCGAGCGGGCCTCCGGGGCCACCCCGGTGGGCGAGGCCGACCCCTACAAGACACCGCGAGAGCGCGAAGACGAAGAAGAGTAGTAGCGGCGGTGGCCCCGTGCCGCCGCCCTTTCACCGATGAGGAGCACCATGGCCGACAGCGGTGTCGTGGTCGTCGACAAGCCCGCCGACTGGACCTCGCACGACGTGGTCGCCCGGATGCGCCGACTGGCGGGGACCCGCCGGGTGGGGCACGCCGGGACCCTGGACCCGATGGCGACCGGGGTGCTGGTGCTGGGGGTCGAGAAGGGCACCAAGCTCCTCGGCCACCTGACCCTCACCGAGAAGACCTACGAGGCGACCTTCCGCCTGGGGCTGACCACCAACACCGACGACGCCGAGGGCGAGCCCGGGCAGCGCCGGGACGCGTCGGCCGTCACCGAGGAGGAGGTCCGGGCCGCGACCGCGAAGCTGACCGGGCTCATCCAGCAGGTTCCGCCGCAGGTCAGCGCGATCAAGGTCGATGGCAAGCGCGCCTACAAGTCCGCGCGGGAGGGCAAGGAGGTGGCCCTCGAGCCTCGTGAGATCACGGTGTCGCAGTTCGACGTCACCGGGGTGCGTCCGGTCGAGGACCCGGGCGGCGCCTTCGTCGACGTCGACGCGGTGGTCTCGTGCTCGAGCGGTACCTACATCCGTTCCCTGGCCCGCGACATGGGGCAGGACCTCGGCGTGGGCGGTCACCTGAGCGTGCTGCGGCGCACACGGGTGGGCCCGTACGAGGCGTCGCAGGCACGTACGCTCGACCAGCTCGCCGAGGAGTACACGCAGGTGCCGTTGGCCCACGCCGTGGCCGCCGGGTTCCCGGTGCGCACGATGGACGAGGGCGAGACCAAGCGGATCCGGCACGGCAACCGGATCGGCCCGAGCTCCCTGGGGGACGGCCCCGTCGGCCTGTTCGCCCCCGACGGCACCGTGGTCGCCCTGGGTGAGAACCGGCCGGGCCACATGAAGCCGGTCGTGGTCTTCGACCCCGCCTGACCACCAGGCGTCCCAGCGGAGCCCTGCTTCCTCCAGCTCCTCGCGGACCGCTCGGCCTGCCGGTGGAGCCCCTGCCCGATCCAGCGCCGCATGTGCACGGATGGTTCGACGCCCTCGTCACGGCGGAGTCCCTGACCAGGTCCGTCAAGGGCTCGTGCTCGGGCGGGCAGGGCCGTGAGTGGGGAGGGCCGGGGCTCGTGGCTCCGGCGGGGGTACGAGCGTGGCACGCTTGGGGAGGCAAGCATCGTCGACGAACCAGGGGAGCCGAACGTGCGCCGATGGGACGGGCTGGAGGGCATCCCCTCCGGGTGGGGACGCTCGGTGGTGGCCGTGGGCGTCTTCGACGGGGTGCACCGCGGGCACCGCGCCATCGTCGGGACCGCTGCCGAACGCGGGCGGGACCTCGGCCTGCCCGTGGTCGCGGTGACCTTCGAGCCGCACCCGCAGTCCGTCCTGCGCGGCACGGGGCCCTCCGTGCTCACGCCCGTGGACCGCCGGGTGGAACTGCTCGGGCAGGCCGGGGCCGACGCCGTCGTGGTCCTGCCGTTCACCGAGGACCTCGCGGCCCTGACCCCGGAGGAGTTCGCGCGCCACGTGCTCGTCGACCACCTGCACGCGGCTGCCGTCGTGGTGGGGGAGGACTTCCGGTTCGGGCACCGCGCCGCCGGCACGGTCGACCTGCTCGAGGATCTCGGCTCTGCCCACGGGTTCACTGCGCACGGTGTCCCCCTGGTCTCCGACGACGGCGGCCCGGTCACCTCCACGCGCGTGCGCGGGCTCCTGGCCGAGGGCGACGTCGCCGGGGCCGCCGAGCTCATGGGGCGTCCGCACCGGGTCCAGGGTCCCGTCGTGCACGGGGCCTCGCGCGGGCGCGAGCTGCTCGGGTTCCCCACCGCGAACATGGACCTCGAACCCGGGGCCGCCGTGCCCGACGACGGTGTGTACGCCGGCTGGATGGGTCGCCCGGACGCCCCGGAGGGGGAGGAGTCCCGTTGGCCGGCCGCGGTCTCGGTCGGCACCAACCCCACCTTCGACGGCGTCGAGCGCACCGTGGAGGCCTACGCCCTCGACCGTGACGACCTCGAGCTCTACGGGATCCTCGTGGCCGTCGACTTCACCGTGCACATCCGCGGCCAGGAGCGCTTCGACTCCGTGGACGAGCTCATCACTGCAATGAACCGCGACGTCGACCGGTGCCGGAAGGCCCTCGACGCCGGATAGCTTGCGGTGGGACCGGTGCCTCCCACCGGTCGGCCCGAGCACCGGTCGGCCCGAGCACCGGTCGGCCCGAGCACCGGTCGGCCTGCGGTAGGATTGGAACGTTCACGTGTGCCCCGAGGCCCAGTTCCCGGGGGCGGTTCCCCGGCCCGTTCGGAGCCGGACCGCCCGCACACGCGGCGGTGACTGTTCGTGCGCGCGGTCACCGTGTCCAGACCCCAGGCTCTGTCCCGGGGTCGTCCTGCGTACCGAACCACGAGAAGGAGCGACGTGTCGATCGACGCCGCCACCAAACAGAAGATCATCCAGGAGTACGGCACCACCGAGGGTGACACCGGCTCCCCCGAGGTCCAGGTCGCGGTGATGACCCACCGCATCACCCAGCTGACCGAGCACCTCAAGACGCACAAGCAGGACCACCACAGCCGCCGCGGCCTGCTGCTGATGGTCGGCCGCCGCCGCCGTCTGCTCAAGTACGTCGCCAAGCAGGACATCAACCGTTACCGCTCGCTCATCGAGCGTCTCGGCCTGCGCCGCTAGAACGTACGCCCGGGTCCGGGACGAAACCCGGGCCCGGGCGCGTTGTGGGAGGGAGTGGCCGCGGCCACTCCCTCTTTGTTAGTAAGGTGTGGCACGGCCCGCCCAGGTGGGCCGCGTCGCAACCGCACACGACGCTGAACACGCCCGTGATCTGCTCCCTCGGCCGCAGAGTCGAGGCCGGTCCTCGGTAGTGGTCCCCGGCGCACGTCCGCCGTGGGCTTCGATCGATGACCGGTCGTCATCAACTCCGGGGCACGGACACGGGCAACCGACCCGATGTTTCGGCGGGCAACACGGCCCGTCCGGCATGAAGAACGTGTAGTAGGAGGTCGCCCATGGAGGGCGTTTACTCGGCTGAGGCCGTCATCGACAACGGTGGCTTCGGCACCCGCACCATCCGCTTCGAGACCGGNGTCTACCTCGACGACGAGACCGTCGTCCTGTCGGCCACCACCGCCTCGAAGCGCCCCAAGGACAACCTCGACTTCTTCCCCCTCACGGTGGACGTCGAGGAGCGCATGTACGCTGCCGGCCGCATCCCCGGCTCCTTCTTCCGCCGCGAGGGCCGGCCCTCCGAGGACGCCGTCCTCACGTGCCGCCTCATTGACCGCCCGCTGCGCCCGTCCTTCAAGAAGGGCCTGCGCAACGAGATCCAGGTCGTCGAGACCGTGCTCGCCCTGCACCCCGAGCACCTGTACGACGTCGTGGCCATCAACGCCGCCTCGATGTCCACACAGATCTCCGGCATCCCCTTCTCCGGCCCGATCGGCGGCGTGCGCGTCGCCCTGATCGACGGCCAGTGGGTCGGCTTCCCGAGCCACACCGAGCTGCAGAACGCCACCTTCGACATGGTCGTGGCCGGCCGTGTGCTCGATGACGGCGACGTGGCCATCATGATGGTCGAGGCCGAGTCCACCCCGCAGACCCTCGACCTGGTCTCCGAGGGCGCCGTCGGCCCCAACGAGCAGACCATTGCCGAGGGCCTCGAGGCCGCCAAGCCCTTCATCAAGGTCCTCTGCAAGGCCCAGGCCGCTGTGGCCGAACAGGCCGCACCCGAGACCGCCGAGTTCCCGATCTTCCTCGACCACGAGGACGACGTCTACGAGGCCGTCGACTCCTCCGTCCGCGAGGACTTGTCCAAGGCGCTCACGATCGCCGACAAGCAGGACCGCGAGAACAAGCTCGACGAGGTCAAGAACGAGGTCGCCGAGCGCCTGGCCGAGCAGTTCGAGGGCCGTGAGAAGGAGATCGGCGCCGCTTTCCGCTCGCTGAGCAAGCAGCTCATGCGCGAGCGCGTCCTGCGCGACCAGGTCCGCATCGACGGCCGCGGCCCCAAGGACATCCGCCAGCTCAGCGCCGAGGTCGGCGTGCTGCCGCGGGTGCACGGATCCTCCCTCTTCGAGCGCGGTGAGACCCAGATCATGGGCGTCACCACGCTGAACATGCTGCGCATGGAGCAGACGGTCGACACTCTCAACCCCGAGAAGACCAAGCGCTACATGCACAACTACAACTTCCCGCCCTACTCCACCGGTGAGACCGGCCGGGTGGGCTCGCCCAAGCGGCGCGAGATCGGGCACGGCGCCCTCGCCGAGCGCGCCCTGCTGCCGGTCCTGCCCTCGCGCGAGGAGTTCCCCTACGCGATCCGGCAGGTCTCCGAGGCACTGGGCTCCAACGGCTCCACGTCGATGGGGTCGGTCTGCGCCTCGACCATGTCCCTTATGGCGGCCGGTGTGCCGCTCAAGGAGATGGTCTCCGGCATCGCGATGGGGCTGATCAGCGATGGCGACGAGTTCGTCACGCTGACCGACATCCTCGGCGCCGAGGACGCGTTCGGCGACATGGACTTCAAGGTCGCCGGTACCCGGGAGCTCATCACCGCACTGCAGCTGGACACCAAGCTCGACGGGATCCCCGCGGAGCAGCTCTCCCTGGCCCTGCAGCAGGCCCGCGGCGCCCGCCTGGCGATCCTCGACGTCATGCAGGAGGCCATCGAGCGCCCGGCCGAGATGAGCCCGAACGCTCCGCGCATCCTCACCGTCCAGGTCCCGACCGAGAAGATCGGTGAGGTCATCGGCCCCAAGGGCAAGATGATCAACTCGATCCAGGACGACACCGGCGCCGACATCACCATCGAGGACGACGGCACGATCTACATCGGTGCCACCGACGGCCCGTCCGCCGAGGCCGCCCGGGACACCATCAACCAGATCGCCAACCCGACGATGCCCGAGGTCGGCGACCGTTACCTGGGCACGGTCGTCAAGACGACCACGTTCGGTGCGTTCGTCTCGCTGCTGCCCGGCAAGGACGGCCTGCTGCACATCTCGCAGATCCGCAAGCTGCACGGCGGCAAGCGCATCGAGAACCTCGACGACGTCATCGGCATCGGTGAGAAGATCCAGGTCGAGATCCGCGAGATCGACGACCGCGGCAAGCTGTCGCTGGCCCCGGTCGAGGTCGTCGATGAGGAGGCCGCCAAGGCCGCCAAGGCCGAGGAGCCCTCCGCCGAGGACGGCAAGAAGGACGACGACGGTGACAACGGCGACGACAAGGGCGAGGACGCCGCTCCGCGCCGCCGTCGCCGCCGAAACACGAACCGCTCCGAGAACACCTGATCGACGGGCACCGACCGCGGGGGCGGCCGTATCCGAAAGGGGTACGGCCGCCCCCGCGGCGTATGCTGCACCACGCCATCGGCGCGAGACAGCGCCGGAACGTCCCCCCGAGACACGTAGAAGAGGTTTCATGAGCTCTGTGCCCATCGCCGCCGAACAGGAGCCGGATTCCACCGTCACTCTGATGGAGCCCACCGGCGGCTCCGGCCTGATCCAGCGCACCGTGCTGCCCGGCGGCCTGCGGGTGGTCTCCGAGAGTGTCCCAGGTGTGCGGTCGGCGGCGTTCGGCATCTCGGCGACCACCGGTTCGCGTGACGAGGACTCCGCGCACGCCGGTTCCGCGCACTTCCTGGAGCACCTGCTCTTCAAGGGGACCCGGCGGCGTTCCCCGCTCGACATCGCCGCCGAGCTCGACAGTGTGGGCGCCGACCACAACGCCTACACCACCAAGGAGCACACCTGCTACTACGCGAAGGTGCTCGACCGCGACCTGCCGTTGGCCGTCGACGTCATCGGTGACATGGTCGCCAACTCCACCCTCGACGCGGAGGAGGTGGAGACCGAGCGCGGGGTGATCCTCGAGGAGATCGCCATGTACGAGGACGAGCCGGCCGACCTGGTCGACGACGTCTTCGCCGAGAAGTTCTTCGGCGACTCCCCGCTGGCCCGCCCGATCCTCGGAACCATCGACACGATCCGGGACCTGCCGCGCGAGCGCATCCTGGAGCAGTACCGGGACGCCTACGTTCCCGGCGAGCTCGTGGTCACTGCCGCCGGCAGCCTGGACCACGCGGAACTGGTCGAGCGGGTACGCACGATGTTCGCCGACCAGCTCGCCGCTGCCGGGGACGCCCGGCCCTCCCGCCCGCGCTCGGCCGACACGTCCGTCCCGGTGCACGGGGGGACCGTCCTGCGCTCGCGTGAGACGGAGCAGGCGCACCTGCTGATGGGCATGGAGGGGATGACCCGCCTGGACCCGCGCTGGTACGCCCTGAGGCTTCTCAGCGCCGCCCTGGGCGGCGGCATGTCCTCGCGTCTCTTCCAGGAGGTCCGGGAGAAGCGCGGGCTGGCCTACGCGGTTCACGCCTTCCACATGGCCCACTCCGACACCGGCTCGTTCCAGATCTACGCGGGCTGCCTCCCGGAGAAGATCGACGAGGTCATCGGGGTGTGTCGCGAGGAGCTCGGCAAGGTCGCCTCCTCCGGGCTCACCTCCGAGGAACTCGGCCGTGCCAAGGGGCAGATCCAGGGCGGGATGGTTCTCGGCAGCGAGGGCACCAATGCCCGCATGGGCCGCATCCTCTCGCACGAGCTCAACCAGCCCCGCCATTACTCGATCGACGAGGACCTGGCCCGCCTGGACGCGGTCACCGACGCCGACGTCGCCGAGGTCGCCGCCGACCTGCTCAACCGCCCACGCGCGCTCGCGGTCATCGGTCCCTACGACGAGGGCCGCGAGTTCTAGGAACACGGCACCTCCGTCACAGGGGCCGGGGCCCGCACCCCGGCGCAGGAGACGAACGAAGGCGCCCCCGGTCGCTCGACCGGGGGCGCCTTCGTGTTGCGGGGCCGCGTCAGCGCTTGCGGCGCTTCACGGTGATCTCGCGGGGGGCGGCGCTGTCGGCCGCGCCGCGGACGACGACCACGAGGAGGCCCTCGCCGTAGGTGGCCTCGATGTCGGCGGGCTTGACGTCCTCCGGGACGCTGATGTCGCGGCGGAACGTGCCCATGAACCGCTCCGAGGAGTAGTACTCGACATCGTCCTCGTCACGGCGCCGCTCACCGCTGATGGTGAGGACGCTGTGGTTGAAGCTGATGTCGATGTCCTCCTCGTAGACACCGGGGACCTCGCAGCGCACGATGAGGTCGCGCCCGCTGGCGAGGATGTCCGTGGGCGGGCTCCACGCGTCGGAGTGACCGCGCTCGCGCTCACCCGCCTGGTTGCTCTCGATCGAGGACATGGTGTCGGAGATCCGGTTCATCTCGGTGATCATGTCCACGACCCCGTTGAAGGGGTTGCGGAATCGCTTCGGTGCCATGCCTCCTCCTTCCTGTCACTGGTCCTGATGGCTGGTTGTCGTCGGGCGGCTGACGGAATCAGCTGCGGTCCGGGCGCGGAGCGGGGCGGTAGTCCTCCGCACGGACCGTCTTGGGTTCACCCGGCTTGCGTTCCTTGGACAGAGCCATGAACAGACCGAGCAACATGAACACCAGGACGACCGCGAAGGGGAGTCCGGTGGAGACGGAAGCGGCTTGGAGCGCTGTGAGTGCGTCCTCTCCGCCCAGTACGAGCAGGATCAGCGTCACGGCACCCATACTGACGGCCCAGAAGGCGCGCTGGGCGCGGACCGGCTTGGTGGTACCGCCGTTGGTCAGCATGTCCACCACCAGCGAGCCGGAGTCGGCGGAGGTGATGAAGAAGATCGTGACCACCACGATCAGGAACAGCGATGCCAGCGTGGCGACGATCGGTGCCAGCGGCAGGACGTTCATCAACTGGTAGGTGGCCTCGGCCTCGTCGTCCAGGTTGAACCCGGCGAAGCCCTCGCCGAAGAGCTCGTAGTAGGCGCCCGCGCCACCGAAGACGCCGAACCACAGGACAGAGATGACGGCGGGGGCGAAGAGGGCACCGAGGACGAACTCGCGGATCTTGCGGCCGTAGGAGATCCGGGCCAGGAAGATGCCGACAAAGGGCGACCAGGAGATCCACCAGCCCCAGTAGAAGAGCGTCCAGTCGGTGGAGAAGGCTGCGGCCGTCGCATCGGCCATCGGGCTGGGGAAGGACAGGCTCCACGGGACGATGTTGGCCAGGTACTCACCGGCGCCGGTGAACATCGCGCTCGTCATCCACAGCTTCGGGCCGACCAGGAAGACGAAGAACATCAGGAGGAAGGCCAGCCCCAGGTTGAGCACCGAGAGGCGGCGGAGGCCCTTGTCGATGCCCGACATCACGCTGAAGAGGGTGATCGCGATGATGACGCAGATGATGACCGTCTGCGAGAGCCCGCTCACGGGGATCCCGAAGACGTGGTTCAGACCGCTGTTGATCTGCATCGTGCCCAGGCCGAGCGAAGTGGCCAGACCGAAGATGGTGCCGAAGACCGCGAGGATGTCGACGAGGTTGCCGATCCACCCGAAGGCGCGGTCGCCCAGGAGGGGGTAGAGCGCCGACGCGGGGCGAAGGGGGAGGCCCTTGCGGAAGGCGAAGTAACCGAGCGACAGGCCCAGGGCGATGTAGATGGCCCAGGGGTGGAAGCTCCAGTGGAAGAGGGTGGAGGCGAAGGCCTCACCCACGGCCTCGGGCTCGCCGGCGGCGAGTTCCTCGGAGCGGGGGGTGTTCAGGTGCGTGACGGGCTCGGCGACCCCGAAGAACACCAGGCCGATGCCCATGCCCGTGGTGAAGAGCATGGCGAACCAGGCCAGGGTGCTGAATTCCGGGCGGGAGTCGTCCGGTCCGAGCCGGATGTTCCCGAATCGGCTGAACAGGAGCAAAAGTGCTGCGACGAGGAAGAACGTCGTGGCCAGCATGTAGAGCCAGCCGAAGTTCTCGCCGATGCCCGCCTGGATACCTTCGGTGACGGGCCCCAACTGGTCGGTGAAGGCAACACCGAGGATGATGAAGGCGAGGATGACGATCCCCGAGATCCCGAAGACCCAAGGGTTGGTGTGTTCACGGATATAGGTGCGCAGGGATGAGATGGTGGCTCCTTCCCAGCCCCGATCGGTAAGTGATCCCTTGAACGGGTGATCTGGTTGCGGGCCGGCCTGCTACCGGCAGAGTGTGGTCCGGAGGGATATTAGATCTCCTGGTCTCAGACGTAAAGCGCGAGGTTGAGCGCGGAGTGTTCGGGATTTGACCGACATGGACGGGGTTCCGGGGCCTCTCGGACGAGGTGGAGGCAAGGGGATCCCGGTGCTGGTTCCGCGCCGACGAGGGCGAACCCGCTCCCTCCTGCGGAAAGTCCGTGCGCTGCACCGGAGCGGCGCCGGCGGGCCCCGGAAGGCAGCACGAGGGGTGAACATTGCCTCAACACACGGGGGCGTGCACGGGAACCAGCAGGGCTGGCCGGTTCCGGCCCCGAAGGGGCGATCGAGTGCGCTTCCGGGGCGGTTCCACCGACCGTGTCGCTGCCGGATGGTGATGCCCCCGTTATGTACGGGGAGGGGAGCGCCGCTGGGTAGGCATCGAGAGCGGGGGCCGCCCACGAGCTCCGTACTCGACCACCGCAGGGGCGTTCAGAGGGGATCGCCCGGAATCGACGTGTAGGCCGCCGCCAGCTTGCGCACCAGACCCGACTGGGGCAGCTGCACCCCGTCCACCGACGACACCGTGCGCACACCCGTGGCCGCGTTGGTGACGAACGCGCCCCCCATCCGTGTGCATGCAGCGTGTGCGATCGGCCTGGTGCGCACCGGTACCCCCAGGGAATCGGCGGCGTGGTCCACCAGCCGGGCGGTGATCCCCGGAAGGCTCGGTGCCTGCGGCCACGCCACACCCTCTCCGTCCAGGAACCCGATGTTCCAGGTCGGTCCCTCCGAGATCCGGCCGTCCACCCCGCTGAACAGGGCGTCGTCGAACCCGTCCAGCTGGGCCGATCTGCGCTGGCGCAACGCCCCGAACATCGCCGTGCTCTTGATCTGCGGGGTGTCGCGCGCGTACAGGCGCGTGCCCAGGCGCACGGGCGGGGGAGGGACCGCCGGGTCCGGGGCCGGCCGGGTCGTCACCAGGATCTGCGGGCGCGCTCGCGACCCCGGCCGCCCCAGGTCCATCTGCGGGTCGAACACGGTCACACGCACGACCGACGGCGAGGGGTGCTCGCGCGCCGAGCGCCGGGCCAGCTCGCGCACGCGAGGAAGGTCCAGGTCGGTGCCGAACAGGGCGTGGCAGTCCCGGTGCAACCGGTCCATGTGCCATTGGAGCCCGCGGACCCTGAGGCCGTCGACGAGCATGGTCGTGAAGTGCCCGTAGCCGTACAGGGCCAGGCTCGCGAGTTCCCCGGTGCTGACGGGGCGTCCGTTCAGTTCCATCGCCAAGCCATGATGGCACCTCGGGGGTCGGCGCGGAGCGCATACCCGCCCACAACAGCGGTCCGTACCGGCCACCCGCCGAGTGGCCCATGCCAAGCACCGGTGTCAGGATTCGCACTTCGCCCCCGAGCGGGCTCTGCGGGGCACCCATGGATCCGGACGCTCGAGTAGTGTGCGGCGATCCCACGTCGTCAGGGGCGTTCCACCAGGTCGCCCCGCTTTTTGTGTGCTTGGAGCCAACCCATGGGCGAAGCCCCCCACGCACCCACGAAGGTGCGTCTCAGAGTCGGTCGCATCACGGTGAGCAGCAGCCTGCTGGGCGCGATGTTCCTCATGGCCATCAGCGCGGTCGGCCCCGGCTTCATCGCTCAGACCACGACCTTCACCGCGCAGCTCGGCGCGACCTTCGCCTTCGCGATCTTCCTGTCGATCCTGGTCGACATCGCCGTCCAGCTCAACATCTGGCGGGTCGTCGGGGTCGCGAACATGCGGGCGCAGGACCTGGCCAACAGGGTTCTGCCCGGGGCCGGCTACCTGCTCGCTGCGCTCATCCTCTTCGGCGGGCTCGTCTTCAACGTCGGCAACATCGCCGGGACCGGCCTGGGGCTCAACGCGATGCTCGGTATGGACGCCCGGATCGCGGCGGTGCTCTCGGCCGCCCTGGCCGTTGTCATCCTGGCGGTCAAGAGCCTCGGCGTGGCCCTGGACCGCATCTTGGTCGGTCTCGGCGTGCTGATGATCCTTCTGACGCTCTACGTCGCGATCGTCTCGCAGCCGCCCGTGGGCGAGGCGCTGCGCCAGTCGGTCATGCCCGAGACGCTCGGCACCGACGTCTTCCTCGCCACCGTCACGATCATCGGCGGCACCATCGGCGGTTACATCACCTACGCAGGCGCGCACCGCCTCATCGAGAACGGGCAGGGAGGCAAGGAGAACGTCTCCGCGATCACGAAGACATCGGTCACCGGGATCCTCGTGACAGGGTTGATCCGGGTACTGCTGTTCCTGGCGATCCTCGGCGTCGTCGCCGGCGGTGTGGCCGTGATGGAGGCGGACAACCCGCCGGCCGAGGCCTTCCACCAGGCCGCCGGCGAGGTCGGGCTGCGCCTGTTCGGGCTCATCATGTGGGCGGCCGCGGTCAGTTCCGTCATCGGTGCCGCCTACACCTCGATCTCGTTCGTGACGACGTTCCACCCGCTGTTGGAGAAGTGGCGCGGCAGTCTGGTGACGACCTTCATCGGGATCTCGCTGGCCGTCTTCCTGGTCTCCGGCCAGGCTCCCGACACTCTGCTCGTGCTCGCGGGCGCCCTCAACGGTGTGATCCTGCCCGTGGGCCTCGGCATCATGCTGTGGGTGGCCGCACGCCGCTCCCACGACCTGCTGCACGGTTACCGGTACCCCAAGTGGCTCGTGGTGATCGGTGTGGCCGCCTGGGCGCTGACCGTGTTCATGGCGCTGCAGTCGCTCGGAGGGATCGCCGAACTGTGGCAGTGATCCGGCGCTGACCGGCCGGTGTACGCGGCGAGGGGCGGGGCGGCCGAGTGCCGCGCCCGCCCTCTCCTTATCCTGGTCCCAGGGCCTGTTCGGTGGACGCCTTCCGTCGCTCCGGTCAGCCACCGCGCCGCGAGGCGTCCGTTGGCGGCGTGTGCGGGCGTTCGCAGAGCCGGCCCCGGTGAGGGAACGGGAACGGCCTGTTCAGCCGATGCAGAGACCGAGGACCGCGATGCCGCGAATCGACCTCAACGCCGACCTGGGGGAGGGGTTCGGACGGTGGGAACTGGGTGACGACCAGGCGCTCCTGGCCACCGTGACCAGTGCCAACGTCGCCTGCGGGTTCCACGCCGGCGACCCCACGGTGCTGCGCCGCAGCACCGCCGGCGCCGCAGAACGCGGTGTGGCCGTCGGGGCGCAGGTCGGCTACCGCGACCTCGCGGGGTTCGGGCGCCGTTTCCTCGACGTGCCGCCGGACGAGCTGACCGACGAGATCGTCTACCAGATCGGGGCGCTGAGCGCGTTCACGCACCTGGTCGGCGACCGTGTGCGCTACGTCAAACCGCACGGGGCCCTGTACAACGCGATCGTGCGCCACACGGGACAGGCGCGCGCCGTCGTCGAGGCCGTACGCGCCTACGACCCGGACCTGCCCGTTCTGGGGCTGCCCGGGTCGGAGTTCCTGCGCCTGGCCGAGGAGGCTGGGCTGCGGGTGTACCGCGAGGCCTTCGCCGACCGCGCCTACACACCCGAGGGGACCCTCGTTCCCCGGCGGGAGGAGGGTGCGCTCCTGCACGACCCGGCCGAGGTCGCCGATCGGTGTCTGCGCATCGCCCGCGGGGAGCCCGTGCGGGCGGTCGACGGCACGGAACTGCACCTGGAAGCCGACTCCCTGTGCGTGCACGGCGACAGCCCCGGAGCGGTGGAAGTCGCCCGCACCGTGGCCGCCCGCCTGCGCGAGGACGGCGTGGACCTGCGTCCCTTCAGCCGGGCGGATGCCTGATGTCTGCCGGGGACGGGGGATTCGACCTGCGGGTCCTGCGGTGCGCCGACCGGGGTCTCCTGCTCGAGGTCGCCGACCTCGACGAGGTCGTGGCGCTCCACGCCGCCCTGGCCGAGTGCATCCCGGAGGGCGTGACCGACGTCGTCCCGGCTGCGCGCACCGTCCTGTTGCGGCTGGAGACCGGCACCGACACCGAAAGCGTGGTCTCCTCCCTCGGCGACCTGCGCCGGCCCACCGGGACCGGGACGGCGCGCGGCGAGACCCTCACGGTTCCGGTCCACTACGACGGCGAGGACCTCGACGACATCGCCGACCACACCGGGCTGAGCCCCCGCGAGGTGGTGTCCGCCCACACCGGAACACCGTGGACCGTCGCCTTCTGCGGCTTCTCACCGGGCTTCGGCTACCTCATGGGCGGAGACCCGCGCCTCGACGTGCCCCGGCGCTCCGAGCCGCGCACCCGCGTACCTGCCGGGGCCGTCGCGCTGGCCGGAACGTTCACCGGGGTCTACCCGCGCGTCTCGCCGGGCGGTTGGCAGTTGCTGGGCCGTACCGAGGCCCGCATCTGGGACCCCGACCGCGACCCGCCCGGACTGCTTCGCCCCGGGGTCCGTGTGCGGTTCGAGGAGGCCTCGTGAGCGCGCTGGAGGTACTGGCCGCCGGACCGTTGACCACGGTCCAGGACCGGGGCAGGACCGGCCACGCCGCCCTCGGCGTGGGCCCCTCCGGGGCAGCCGACCTGGACTCCCACACCCTTGCCAACCGGCTCGTCGCGAACCCGCCCGGGGCCGCCGGGCTGGAGGCCACCCTGGGCGGGCTGCGCCTGCGCGCCCACGGGAACGTCGTCCTCGCCGTCACCGGGGCGCCCGCACCCCTCACGCTGGACGGGCACACCGCGGCGCTCAACTCGGTCCTGCATCTGGCCGACGGGTCCGAACTGTCCCTGGGCACCCCTGACCTGGGTCTGCGCACGTACGTGGCGGTCCGTGGCGGCATCGACGTCCCGCCGGTGCTGGGATCGCGCAGCACCGACGTGCTCGCCGGGCTCGGGCCGGACGTGCCCGCACCCGGAACCAGTCTTCCGGTAGGACCCGCGCCCGAGGGCATGCCCGGCATCGACCAGGCCCCCGTCCGCGCGGTCGGCGCGCCCGAGGTGGTGCTGCGTGCTGAACCCGGGCCGCGCGCGGACTGGTTCACCGAGGCCGCGCTGGAGACCCTGTTCACCGGGGCCTTCGAAGTCACCCCGCGCAGCGACCGGGTGGGTGCGCGCCTGTCCGGGCCGGTGCTGGAACGTGCGCGCGAGGGCGAGCTGCCGAGCGAGGGCATGGTCGCCGGTGCGCTCCAGGTACCGCCCGGGGGAGAGCCGGTGCTGTTCCTGGCGGACCACCCGGCGACCGGCGGGTACCCCGTCGTCGNAGGCCCGGCCCGGAACGCGGATGCGGTTCCAGGAGCACGGCCCCGGGAGGTGAGGGCTGTCGGGCGGGGCGTTCCGGAGCTCGTGTCATGAATCGCCGTTGCACTCCCCCGGTTCCGGGGAAGGTGTGCTTGCACATATTCATCGACAGAACCGAGGCCCGGATGCGTGTCCGATTCCTGATCCCTGCGGCGGTCGCCGCGTTGTTCCTGAACGTGGGCGCACACCCCCTCTCTGCCGAACCGCGGGACACCCCGGCTCCGGACGGCCCGCTCTCCTTCCCGGTCGATGAGGCCACCTTGCACAACGCCCGCCAGGGCCAGGACTACGGGGCGGAGCTCGGTGGCCTGCTCTCCGGAGGCGACCGGGAGACGGAGTTCTCGAAGGTCGACGGGGACGACTGGATCCAGGTCTCACCCGACGGCGCTCTCTCGGGTACCCCGCAGGACCCGGCCGAGGGCGGCCCGCCGTCGGAGGGCTCCGGACCCGGAGGCTCCTCGGCCGGGGCAACGGTGGAGGCGACCGCCGCCGACGGTTCCTCCGCGCGCCTGGAGGTGGACATCCCTGTGCGCGGGCACGACGAGCCGCTCGTCGAAGAGCTGGGTGTGATGAGCTTCAACACCTGGCACGGCGGCACCCAGGTGGACGGTCACCACGAGAAGCAGGTCCGGTTCCTGTTGGAGAGCGGGGCCGACGTCGTGGGGCTGCAGGAGACCGCGGGCGAGCACGCCGAACGGTTGGCCGAGGCCCTGGGTTGGTATCACTGGCAGGGCTCCGACAGCCTCGGGGTGATCAGCCGGTACCCGATCGCGGAGGAGTACGGCGAGGTCAACGCCTCGGGCGGGGTCCGGATCGAGCTCGACGGTGAAGAATCCCAGGTCAACCTGTGGAACGTCCACCTCGGGTACACCCCGTACGGGCCCTACGACTTCTGCTTCGACGGGATGGACGTGGAGGAGGTCCTGGACCGGGAGGCCGAGTCGGGCCGCACACCTGAGATCACCGACACCCTCGACGCGATGTCGGACCAGGTCGAGCAGGCCGACGATGTACCGGTGCTGCTCGTCGGTGACTTCAACGCGCCCTCCCACCTGGACTGGACCGAGGAGCTGCGTGAGGAGAACTGCGGCTACGCCGACGTCCCCTGGCCGACATCGACACTGCCGGCCGAGGCGGGGTTCACCGACTCCTACCGTGTGGCCCGCCCCGACCCTGCGGAGGAACCCGGCCACACCTGGTCCCCCCTGTTCCCCTACCACGAGGGGTCGACCGGGCCCGAGGAACCGCAGGACCGGATCGACTTCGTCTACCACGCGGGCGATCTCACGGTTCGGGATTCGCACGACCTGGTGGTCGGGGACCCCGCTCCGTCCCCGGACCACGAGGACAACGAATGGACCAGCGACCACGCGGCCGTACTCACCACCTACTCGCTCCCGTCCTGACCCGCCGGTCCCTGTGCGGCTCCGGGCAGGGACCGGGGGCGAACTGCCCGGCCCGGCCGCCGGTCGGGCCGGGCAGCTCGGGGCGGGATCAGGCGGTCTCGCGGGCGCCCAACCGCCCGTCGCGCATCTCGAGCACCTGCTTCGCGGCCCCGAGGTACTCGGTGTCGTGGGTGACCAGCAGTGTCGCCACGTCGAACGTGCGCGTGGCCTCGCTCAACAGGTCCACGATCCGGGCCCCGCGCTCGTGGTCCAGCGCCGCCGTGGGCTCGTCCACCAGAAGCGCGTCCGGCCGCGACGACAGCGCACGAGCGATGTTGACCCGTTGGCGTTCACCTCCGGACAGCTGGTGCGGGCGCCGGTGCTCCTTGCCGTCCAGCCCCACCGACGCCAGCGTCTCCAACGCCGTGCGCCGGGCCTCCCGCAGCGGGCGGGCCCGCATGTGCTCGGTGACCATCAACTGCTCCACCGCGGTGAGCGCGCTGATCAGGTTCGGCTGCTGGAAGACGATCCCGATCCGGTTCAGCCGTAGTTCCGACAGTTCCCGCGGGCGCATGCCGAGCGTGTCGGTCCCGCCCACCACGACCCGGCCCGAGGCGGGGCGGATCAGCGTCGCGGCCACGGCCAGCAGGCTCGACTTGCCCGAACCGGACGGCCCCACGACCGCTGCCAGCTCTCCGGGCTGCACACGCACCGACACGTCGTCCAGCGCCGTGACGACACCGTCGCCGTCGGGGTAGGTCAGGCTCACGTCGTTCAGTTCCAGGCTCATCGCACGCCTCCCAGGGCGGTCAGTGGGTCGACGGAGGTGATCCGGCGCACGGCCAGCGCGGCGCCCAGCATTCCCAGGACGATCAGCGCCAGGACCGGACCGATCGTCGTTCCGGCGGTCAGGGCGAACGGCAGCACCCCGGCGGCCAGGGCACCCACCCCGACACCGACGGCGCCGCCCAGCGCGGTCCCGGCCACGAGCACGATCAGCGCCTGGGCCAGAGCATCGCGCAGCAGGTACTTGGTCGAACCGCCCAGCGCCTTGAGGATCGCCACGTCACCGCTGCGCTGGATGGTCCACACGGTCAGGAACGCGCCCACGACCAGCGCCGAGATCGCGTACAGGAACCCCTGCATCGCCACCAGCGAGCTGTTCTCCGACGAGAACGAACCGACCGCGTGCATGCTGTCGTCCAGCGGTGAGGAAACCGTCCCCGCATCGGCGTCGGCGGCCTCGGCGGCCCCGTCGTCGGCGGCGCCGGCGGCGACCACGTTCGCGACCGGGGCGTCGGCCCCCTCCGCGTGGCGGACCGCCGGGTCCAGCCCGCGCCAGGTCTCCACGTCGGTCCACACCGCGGGCGTGTGGCTGTAGAACTCGTCGGGAACCACCGCGGCGACCTCCAGGTCCTGGCCGCTGACGGTGAGGGCCCGGCCCTCCTCCAGACCGAAGGTTTCGGCGATCTCCTCGCTCACGGCCAGGAAGTCCCCGGACGGCATTGCGTCGGGCGCCAACCTCCCCTCCGGCACGACGCCGAACACGGCCACGGCCGTGGAATTGCCGTCGGGGGCCTCCGCGCGGGTCTGGGTGATGCCGACCGGCTCGGCCCACTCGGCCGCGTCCGACCAGGTGTCGAGCTGGCCGTCGGTCACGGTGCTGTCGGCGTAGGACTCCTCGACGTCACCGTCACCGGAGGTCCCGAAGGCCACGTTCTCGGCCTCGAGGTTGCGCACCGCCGACGTGGACTGGTCGGCCAACCCCGCTGTCAGTCCGGACAGCAGAACGATCAGCAGCGTGATGAGGGCGACGACGGAGCCCATCAGCGCGAACCGCCCCTTGGCGAAGCGGATGTCACGAAGGGCGACGAACACGGCGGCCCTCCTTTCTCGAAGAAGTGGAACGCCCCCAGACTCGTCCGCGCACCCCCTCCGCCACATCGGGGGAACGGAGTGCCCCGCGGGGCGGAAGGTTGCGCGCCACGATCCACCGAACGGTTGATGACCCTCCGTCGGCACGCGGCGTACGCTGCCCTGATGCGCTACGGAGATCCGCCCGGCGCCGACACCGTCCTTTGGGTGCTGCGCCTGCTGCTGCACGCGAGCTTCCTGTTCCTGCTCGCGGTCGGCCTCGTGCAGTACACACTCACCGAGATCGACGCCCCGGCCCCCGATCACCCGCGTTGGACGCACTGGGCGATCACCACCGGAGCGTTCCTGCTCGGGCTCCTGTACATGGCCGGGGCGGTGCTGGCCCGACCCGGCGCCCGGCGTCCGGGCGCCCTCGTGTGGTTGGGCGCGGTCACCGCGCTGTGGGCCCTGCTGGCCTGGGGCGGGTCGGAGTTCGTGTGGGTCGCGTTCCCGCTGTTCTTCCTGCACCTGAACCTCCTGCGGGGGATCCACTCCCTCGTGGCGGTCCTGGTCATCACCGTCTCCGTGGTCGCCGGCCAGGTGCTGCACACCGGGGACCTCACCGCCGGAATGGTGCTCGGGCCGATCCTCGGTGCGGCCTTCGCCGTCGCCATCGCGATCGGGTACCGGGCCCTGAGCCACGAGAGCCAACAGCGCCTGGAACTCATCGACACCCTGACTCGCACGCGGGACGAACTCGCCGAGTCGCAGCGGCGCACCGGGATCCTCGACGAGCGCCAACGCCTGTCGCGCGAGATCCACGACACCCTCGCGCAGGGGTTGTCCAGCATCGTGCTGCTGTTGCGGTCGGCCGAGAACGCCATGCCCGACGAGCCCGGCCTGGCCGCCACGCGTGTGGCCGAGGCACGCGAGAGCGCGTCGACCAACCTGGAGGAGGCCCGCCGGTTCGTGCGCGACCTCGCTCCGCCCTCCCTGGCCGGCGGTGACCTGCCCGAGGCGTTGCGGCGGCTGTGCGAACGCGGGGTCGGTGGGACGGCTGGGAGCCTCGGGGCCGCAGGTGGGGCCGACACGGCCGGTGAGGGGGTCGACTGCCGGTTCCGGCTGGACGGCACCCCCGTTCGGCTGCCGTCCGAGTACGATGTCGCCCTCCTGCGCGCCGCCCAGGCCAGCCTGGGGAACGTCGCCGCGCATGCGCGTGCCTCGACCGCCGTGGTCACCCTCGGCTACCTCGACGACCAGGTCACCCTGGACGTGTACGACGACGGGACCGGGTTCCGTCCGGAGGAGGTGCGTTCCCGCCCCGACGGCACCGGGTACGGGCTCGCCGCGCTGCGGGAGCGGGTCGCCGCGCTGGGCGGGCGGCTCGACGTGGAGTCCGCGCCCGGTGAGGGGACCGCTGTCGCCGTCCGTCTGCCGCTCACCCGTGAGGAGTCACTGTGACCGAGAGCCCGCTGCGCATCCTCCTGGTGGACGACCACCCTGTCGTCCGCCACGGGCTCAAGGCCATGTTCGCCGAGCAACCCGGGATGGAGGTGGTGGCCGAGGCGCCGGACGGTCGTGCCGCGCTCGAACTGCTCGGCGGGGAAGAGGAGAGCAGGTCCGGTGGCGGCGGTGGTGGTGCCGACGGCGCGTCGGCCGGGATCGACGTGGTGCTCATGGACCTGCGCATGGGCGGGGGCATGGACGGGGTGAGCGCGATCCGGCGCATCGTCCGGCTGCCGTCGCCGCCGCCCGTGCTGGTGCTGACCACCTACGACAGCGACGCCGACATCCTGGCCGCCGTCGAGGCAGGGGCGACCGGGTACATGCTGAAGGACGCCCCGCCGGACCAGCTGTGCGAGGCGGTGCGGTCGGCCGCGCAGGGGCAGACGGCGCTCGCGCCGGACGTGGCCAACCGGCTCATGGACCGGCTGCGCTCGCCCCGGCCGGCGTTGAGCGGGCGGGAGTTGGAGATTCTCGGACTGCTGGCGCGGGGGATGTCCAACCGGGCGATCTCGCGGGAGCTGTTCATCAGCGAGGCCACCGTCAAGACCCACTTGGTGCACATCTTCGACAAGCTCGGGGTGGACAACCGGACCGCCGCCATCACCACGGCGCTCCAGCGGGGCATCATCCGCGTGGAATGAGCGGGTGCCCGCGGGGCCGGCCCGCCCTCACGGCCGGGCCCGGGCTCAGCCCCCGAAGGTGCGCCGGTAGTCGCCGGGGGAGACACCGAGCTCGGCGCGCATGTGCTGTCGCAGTGACGCCCCCGTCCCGAACCCCGTCTCGTGCGCGATGCGGTCGACCGGCATGTCCGTGCCCTCCAACAGCTCCCTCGCCCGGTCCAACCGGCGCGCGGTCAGCCACCGGCCCGGCGACACCCCCGTCTCCTCCCGGAACCGGCGCGTGAAAGTCCGCACGCTCATCGACGCCACCTCCGCCATCCGCGCCAGCGTGGGCCGCTCGTCCAGGTGAGCCACGGCCCACGCCCGCGCCGCGCCGGTCGCGGTCCCCTCGGGTTCGGGTACGGGGCGGCGCACGTACTGGGCCTGGCCCCCGTCCCGGTGCGGCGGAACCACCGTGCCCCGCGCGACCTCGTTGGCGACCGCCGCCCCGTGGTCCCGCCGGATCATGTACAGGCTCAGGTCGATCCCGGACGCCACCCCCGCGGCGGTCAGCACCCGCCCGTTGTCCGTGTACAGCACGTCCGGGTCCAGGTCGATGTGCGGGTACATCGCGCGGAAGAAGCCCGTGGACCGCCAGTGTGTGGTCACCCGGCACCCGTCCAACCACCCCAACGCGGCCAGCACGAACGCCGCCGAGCAGACCGAGGCCACCCGCGCCCCCGGCCGCACCCGCCCCAGCGCGTCGGCCAGATCCGGGGCGAGCGGGTCGTGCGGGCGCTCGACGTAGTCCTCCTCGGCCGCGGGCACCAGCACCGTGTCGGCCTCCGCCAGGGGAGCGGGCCCGTGCGGAACCGTGAACCCGAGATCGGTGTCGGTGCGCACCGGCCCGGACGCGAGCGCACACGTGACCACCTCGTACAGCGGCCGCCCGCCGGCGTCCCGGGCCTGCCCGAACAGCCGGTGCACGATCCCGGTCTCGATCGGCAGAGCCCCGTCGCGCACGAACACCGCCACCCGGTGCGGCGCGGCCCCGCGAAAAGCATCCATGGCCGGATCCTTGCACATGTTGGCATCCGAGCCACTGCCGGGGGGACACCCCCGCGGCGGACGCTGGAGCCATGAGCATCGAAGACACACCCGACACCGCCCGCACACGCCGGCCCGGACCCGGTACCGACCGCCCCCGCCCCCGCCTCCGCCTCCACCGCGCCTGGTGGGTGGCCGCGGTCGCGGCCCTGGTGGTCGTGGGCGCCGCGGTCCTCACCGCCGTGCCCGGCCTGCTCGTGGAGCCCCTCCACGCCGAGTACGCCTGGTCGCGCTCCTCGATCGCGCTGGCCGCGTCGGTCAACATGGTCCTGTACGGCGCCGTCGCACCCTTCGCCGCCGCGCTCATGGACCGCTTCGGCCTGCACCGCGTCGCCGTGGCCGCCCTCGCCGTGGTCGGAACCGGAACGCTCCTGACCACCGTCATGTCCGCGTCCTGGCAACTCACCCTCTACTGGGGCCTGCTCGTCGGGGCCGGAACGGGATCGGTGGCGATGACCTTCGCCGCGACCGTCGCCCGGCGCTGGTTCACCGTCCGGCGCGGACTCGTGCTCGGAACCCTGACCGGCGCGAGCGCGTTCGGGCAGCTCGCCTTTCTCCCGGCCGTGGCATGGACCGTGGACCACCAGGGATGGCGTCCCGCCCTGGTCACCCTCGCACTGACCGTGTTCGCCCTGGTCCTGCGCGACCGCCCCGAGGACATCGGCCTGGCACCGTACGGCCACGGTTCCGCGGACCCCGAGTCCCCACCCGAGCCCCGTCCCGCACCGGGCGCCGCCCGCCGCACCGTCGCCGTGCTCACCGCGGCCCTGCGCGACCCCCGGTTCGTCCTGCTCGCGGGGGTGTTCGCGGTCTGCGGGGCGTCCACCAACGGGCTCATGTGGACCCACTTCGTGCCCGCCGCCCAGGACCACGGCATGGCCGCCACCGTCGCCGCCGCGCTCGTCTCCGGGATCGGCGTGTTCTCCCTGCTCGGAACCGTGGCCTCCGGCTGGCTCACCGACCGCGCCGACCCGCGGTGGCTGCTCGCCGGGTACTTCGCCGGACGTGCGCTGCTGCTGGCCGCCCTGCCCGTGCTCCTCGGCCCGCACCCCGGCCCCGCGCTCCTGGCGTTCGTCGTCGCCTTCGGGCTGCTGGATGTGGCGACCGTCCCGCCGGTCATCGAGCTCTGCACCCGCTACTTCGGCCGCGACGGGGCGATCGTCTTCGGCTGGGTCAATGCCGCACACCAGCTCGGGGCAGGTGCCGCGGCGGTCCTGGGCGGGACGGTCCGGGACACCACCGGCGGGTACGCGCCGCTGTGGGTGTTCGCCGCGCTCCTGTGCGTGCTCGCGGTCGCCATGGTCCGCCGGATGCCGTCGCGCGGCGGGACGGAGGTGGAGCGGTGATGCGTTCAGGAGACGAGCCCCGTGCCCGGGGCCGCGGCGGGCGCCCCGGTCCGCGCCGCCCGCGCTTCAGCGCATTCGGAACGGTCCTGGCGCTCCTGGCCGCGCTGGTGGGTTGGATCGCGCTGACCGGTCTGGAACAGGATCTGCGCTCCGCCCGCGGCGAGGGCGCACCGGGGGTCTTCGTGCCGACCGGGGCGGTCTGCGTGCAGCACCCCGGGCACGAGTCCTGCACCTGCCACGGAACGTTCACCGGACCGGACGCCGAGCCGCGCGAGACCGTCCTGCACGCCGCCGGACGCGACGACTGCGTCCCGGAGACCGGGGTGGCCGCGGTCGACACCGGGGCGTCCGGCCGGGTGTACGGGCCGGACGGCTCCCGCGAGTGGCTGTTGTCCGGGGGCCTGATCGCGGCCTCGGCCCTCGTACTCACCGTCACCGCGGTCCGCACCTTCCGCCCCGCAGGAAGGACGTGCCCACCGTCCCCGGCCCCCGGGGCGCAGTAGGATCGGTCGTGCCGCGACCCCAGCGCGAGGAGCCCCCGTGAGCAGCGACCGCACGCAGGCCTTCGAGGGCCTCACCGAGGCGTACCGCCGTTTCCGTCCCGGTTACCCCGAGGTGCTGCTCGACCGGCTGCACGAACACGTGCTGGCCGGCGCGACCGCCTCCTGGCCCGACCCGTGGCTGTTGCTGGACGTCGGCGCCGGGACGGGGATCTCCACCCGCACTCTGCGCCGTGTCTTCGACCCCGGGCCCCGGGTGGTGGGGGTCGAGCCGGGGCGCGACATGCTCGCCACCGCCCGGGGCGGCGAGCACGGTGGGAACGGCGGTCCCGGTGCAACCCCGCACTCCGCCCCGGCCTCGAGCGCGCCGGCCGACGACCCCGCCCGCGCCGCCGTCGAGTACGTGGCCGGCCGGGCCGAGCACCTGCCCTTCCCCGACTCCTCCGCCTCCCTGGTCCTGGTCGCGCAGGCCGTGCACTGGTTCGACCGCCCCGCGTTCTACGCCGAGGCCGCCCGGGTCCTGGTGCCCGGCGGCACGATCGCCGTGCTCAACAACGACCGCGACCACCGCGCGAGCGCCTACCTCGACGCCTACGAGCGGCTCATGGAGGACCACGGCGACCACCACTACCGGCGTGACTACCGCGAGTACGACACTGTCGCGGAGATGACCGCGCAGCCGGGGCTCTCGGAGGGGGCCGTGTCGACCGCGGGCTGGGTGCGCGAGCTCGACACCGATCAGGTGCTGGGCATGGCCATGTCCTCCAGCAGGATGGCGGCCGTGGTCCGGAACCTGGGGGAGGAGCGCACCCGCGCGGAACTGACCGCACTGGTCGGCGAACACTTCCCCGACGGCGTCGCCACCATCCCGTACGTGACGCGGCTCTTCACCGCCCGCCGCACCGCTTGACACGCGCAGTCCCTGCCCGGCCGGCGGGCCTTGCGCGTGAGACCGGCCGAACCCCTCAGGTTCCGGCTCCGCCCTCCTCGGGCACGGAGCGGAACAGCGGCAGCAGGACCGTGTCCACGATCTCCACGATCATCGCGTCCTGGATCGGTTCGTGGTGGAACAGGAAGTGGTTGCGCAGCAGCGCTTGCCCCACGTCCAGCCTGCGCGGGCGAACGGCGGCGGGTTCGATCTCTCCGCGCTCGACCGCCCGTTGCACGACCTCGCCCATGGTCTGCCGCCCCAGTCCCTGCGTGTGGGCGCGCACCTCCCGTGTGCGCTCGGGGTCGGGCAGGATCTCGGCCATCAGACCGCGGAGCGCCTCACCTGCCGGCCCCGACAGGGTCACCGCGGTCCGGCGCAGCACGTACAGCAGGTCTTCGCGCAGGCTTCCGCCGTCGGGGACGATCTCGGGGCGGGGCGCGATACTGTACGCCGCGTCCAACACGAGTTCGGCGCGTGTGGGCCAGCGCCGGTAGAGGGAGGCCTTGCTCGCCTTGGCCCGCTCGGCGACCTTCTCCATCGTCAGCGCCGCGTACCCGTGATCCTCGAGTTCCGCGATGGTCGCCTCGAGGATGGCCGCGACCAGGGCCTCGCCCCTGCGGCGGGGCCGTCTGCGGTGGTCGGTGCTCTCGGGGTCGGCGGACATGTCCCGCATTCTACGGAGCCCCCATGACGCGGCCGGATCCTCCGTCGACGGTGACGCGCTCCCCGTCGGTGAGGATGCTCGTGCCGCTGCCCGATCCCATCACCGCCGGTATCCCGTACTCGCGTGCCACGATCGCTGCGTGCGAGCCGACGGACCCGGTGTCCACGACCACCGCCGCGGCCCGTTGGAACAGCGGTGTCCACGACGGGTTGGTGTAGGGGCACACCAGGACGTCCCCGCTCCTCAGCCGGTGGAAGTCGGCGGCCCCGTGGATCACCCGGACCGTTCCCGTCGCCGTTCCGGAGCCTGCCGGCGCGCCGGTGACCAGGGCGTCCCCGGCCTCCTCGGCCGGAAAGACCCGGGCGGGGTCTATCAGGCGCACCCCGGCCAGCTCGGCGCGCTTGGCCGCACGGGAACGCACCAGTGAGCGCAGCCTCTCGACCTGTGCCACGGGAACGTCCGCCGGATCGGCCACTTCCCGCACCTCCTCCATACGCAGGTGGAACACGTCGAAGGCCTCCTCCACCACGCCGACGTCGCGCAGGCGCGCACCCATCTCCAGCAGACTGCGGCGCAGCGCGGGCAGCGGGGCGGTGAAGTAGAAGTGCGAGTCCTCGCGGAAGGCCGTACCGCGCTGGGCAGCCCTCACCCACCGGGTGACCCGGTCACGGGCACGCCGGCTCCTCAGCAGCGGATGGTCCATCAGCGAAGCCAGAGCACGGTCCGATCGGGAACCCGGGTCCTCCGTCCGGGGCCGGTCGACCAGGACCTGCACCAGGCCGATCACGGTCTCCGGCGACTCGGCCAGGGTGGGCGGGCTGACCATCAGGGGGGTGGCGGTCTCCCGGCGCCCGAACTCCCGCAGGAAGGCCGCCAGGCGGTCGCCGAACCCCCGGTCGGCGCCGTCTCGCACGGCGGCGAGGACCTGAGCCGGCTCGGCCGAGGTGAACAAGGCGCGCAGTTCCGGGTCGGAGCGGACGAGGTCGGCCAGGTCCTGGAGCGCCAGGTTGGCGTCCTCGGTACGGGTACGGGCGCCGCCGAGCAGGTCGCCGAGCACGGAGCGGCGCCGCAGCAGGGTCAGGGCTGCAGTCAGGCGGAGCACAGCGAGGCCGGACCCCGGCAGGTAGTCCCGGCGCAGTTCCATGTTGGGGTCGAGCAGTTCGAGCGCCCGTTCCGGTACCCGGAGCAGCTCCGTCCAGGAGAGCGCGGCCGGGTCGAGGGTGTCGAGCTCGTCCGCGCGGCGCAGGAACCCGGTGAAGCGGGGATCCCGCTGCCAGAGCCGGACGTCGAACCGGTGTGCCTTTCCGGCCAAACGCAGCGGGGTGAACAGCATGCGCGGGGTCGGACGGGGGTTCGGGGGCCGCAACTCGACGACCACGCCGTCCTCCTCCACCAGGAAGTCCTGGAACGCACCGGACAGGCCGTAGTACTCGGCGATCCCGCGCATCAACCTGGCCGGCCCGTGACCCAGCCAGGTACTGACGTCCATGGGGTAGGGGCGGATGGGCACGTACTCGGTCAGGATCGAGGCCTGGAGCCGCTGGAACCGGTCGAGCGGGACCGACGGCGGCGGCAGCGCCGTCATCGGGCGGGCCTGGACGATGTGGACCCCGCGCTCGTCGACGCTCCACTCGATGTCCTGGGGTCGGCCGAAGTGGTCGGCGATCGTGCGTGCGTGCGCAGCCAGCACCGACAACTGGGTGTCGGAGAGCAACCGTGCGGCCCCGTTCCTGCTCACGGCGCCGGTGTCGACTGCAACCCCGGTTCCGCCGGCACCACTGCCACCGGTCCCGGCCGGCAGCTCGTCGGCGGTCTCCTCGTGGAGGACCCCGTCACCGGAGCCCGGGCGCAGAACGACTTCGCCGCGGCCCGGGGTCCAGTCCAACAGGTTCCCCTGCTCGTCGAGGACGTAGTGGTCGGGGGTGACCAGACCGGAGACCACCGCCTCACCGAGCCCGGACCCGGCATCGACCAGGACACGGTCGCGGGCACCGGTCACCGGGTCGGCGGTGAACGCGACCCCGGCGACCTCCGAATCCACCATGGCTTGCACGACCACGGCGATACGCACCTCGGCCGGGTCGATGGAGCGCTCGCGCCGGTAGGCGACGGCCCGGTCGGTCCACAGCGACGCCCAGCAGCGGCGGACCGCCGAGACGACGGCGTCGGCGCCGACCACGTCGAGGTAGGTGTCCTGTTGCCCGGCGAACGCGGCACCGGGCAGGTCCTCGGCCGTGGCGCTCGAACGCACCGCCACGGGGACGTCGGGGCCCAGGGCCGTGTAGGCGTCGACGACTGCGGTGCGCAGGTCCTCGGGGACGGGCGTGTTCTCGAGGTCGGCGCGCAGCGCGGCGGGGTCGGTGGTCCCGGCGTGTGCGCGGACCCGTGCGTCGATGCCCGCCGCACGCGCGACGGCGGCGTAGGCGCCGGTGGTCACGACGAACCCGGGCGGTACGGGGATCCCCTCTCGCAGGAGTTCGCCCAGGTTGGCGGCTTTGCCGCCGACTTCGGCCAGGTCCTGGGCCCCGAAGGCGTCCAAGGGTGCGACCAGTCTGTCGTGTGTCATGCGTTCTCCCTGCGGTGTCGGGCCGACGGTCGGGGCCGGGCCCCGGTCGGCGGGAACGCTCCGGGCGTCGTCGGTTGGGGAGTCGGGTGAGGTCTCGTCGGGGTCGCTGTGTGCCGTGGTGCGCAGCGGCAGTGCGGGGAGGGCGAGCGTCAGAAGGAAGGCCAGCCCGAGCATCGGTGCCATGGCCAGGAGGGCCGAGGGCAGGGCCGCTCCGTACGCCGCCTCCACGAGTTCGCGCGTGGGAGTGGGCAGGGCGGCGATCGCCTCGGGGGTGAGGGCCCGGGGATCGGCCACGCCCTCGGGGGCACGTGTGCTGAACCCGGCAGTGATCAGGGCACCCACTGCGGCCACCCCGGCGCTCGCGCCGATCTGGCGCATGAAGAGCACGGCGGAGGTGGCGGCGCCGAGGTCGGTGCGGCCGACGGCGTTCTGGGCGGCGAGCACGACCACTTGCATCACCATGCCGATACCCAGGCCGATCAGCACCAGCAACGCGACCAGCAACCCGGCGTCCAGCCGGGATCCGAGCAGGCCCAGCGACACCGTTCCCACCGTTGCGAGTGCGGTGCCTGCCACCGGGTAGCGACGGTACCGGCCGGTCCGGGTGATCAACCGTCCGGACACGACGGTGGAGACCAGCGCCCCGGCCATCATGGCGGTCACCATCAGTCCCGCCCGGGTCGCCGTGGTGCCGAGCGCGATCTGGGCGAACGCGGGGACGTAGGTGAGAGTGCCGAACAGGCCGAAGCCGATGAGGAAGCTGACAGCCACTGGCAGGGCGAACGCGCGGTCGCGGAGCAGCCGCGGAGGCAGGACGGGGTCGTGCGCCAGCCGTGCGGTGAAGGCCCAGACGGCCAGGGCGACCAGGGTGCATGCGCCCAACGCGGGCATGGTCCAGCCGGGGTGGCTTCCGGGGCGGCCCAGGGCGTCGGCGAGGAGCACGGTACCCACGACCGAGGCGGCCAGGGCAGCTGCCCCTGCGTAGTCCACGGGCGGCCCGGGTCGGGGGCGCGGTAGGTGAAGGGTGAGGCTGAGGGCGGCGAGCGCGGCCAGGCCCAGAGGCGGGTGGAGGGCGAAGATCCACCGCCAGGAGAGCTGGTCGACCAGCACCCCGCCGACCAGCGGCCCGCCGACCGCGGCGAGCACGTACACCGCCCCGAACAGGCCCAGATAGCGGCCGCGTTCGCGGGGACTGACGATCTCTCCGACGATGGCCTGCGCGCCGATCATCAGTCCGCCGCCGCCGATCCCCTGGATGATCCGTGCGGTGACGAACGCGGCCAGGGTGGTGGAGAAGGCGGCGATCACCGCTCCGAGAACGAAGAGGACGACGGCGGCCTGGATGAGGGGCTTGCGGCCGTAGCGGTCTCCGAGCTTCCCGTAGAGCGGCATGACGGCCGTGGCGGCGACCAGGTAGGCGGTGACGACCGTGGGCATCCGTTCCAGCCCGCCCAGGTCGCCCGCGATCTCGGGTAGGGCCGGGGCCATGGACGTCTGGTCCAGGGCGGCGAGCAGCAGGGCCAGCATCAGCCCGGGGAACGCGAACACCACGGAGGTGGGTCGCTGTGCCATGGCTCCCACCTCCTTAAGAAACGATCCGTTCTCTAATGGAGGCTAGCTCCGAACGTCAGGGGGCGCAACGGGGTCCACCGAGGCAGGCGACGAAGTCCTGATCCGAGTCGGCGGGCTGGGTCTGATTTGGGCGTTTTGCGTGTTCTGTCGCCTCTGTTGGTGCTAACCCGGCGCCCGCTCGGGAAAGCTCCGCCCGGACACGGCCCGTACGGGACCGGCACCGATCACCGGGGGTACACGCACACATGCCGCAGCTCATCGTGCTCGGGGTCCAGGACCGCGACACCGCCGACCACGCGCTCGAGATCGCCGCCGACCTCGACAAACGCGAGCTCCTCCACCTGTCCGACGCCGCCTACGCCTACCAGGACGAAAAGGGGCGCCCCCGCATCCACCAGACCGTCAACACCACGGGCATGGGCGCCGCCGGCGGGGCGCTGTGGGGCACGCTGATCGGTCTCATCTTCCTCAACCCGCTCCTGGGCCTGGCCGTCGGCGCCGCCACCGGTGCCGTCGCCGGAAAGCTCACCGACATCGGCATCGACGACGACATGATCCGCCAGATCGGTGGGGAGCTCGAGGGCGGCCGGTGCGCGGTCTTCCTCCTCGCCGAAGTCGAGACGGCCGACCGGGCCGTGGAGGCCTTCAAGCCCCTGGGCCCCACCGTGATCCAGACCAACCTGTCCAAGGAGAACGAGCAGGAGCTCGTCGAAGCCCTGCGGTCGTAGGACGTCCCGGAGCGACCGGTGCACTGCGAGCACTTGCCGCTCCGCCCACCCGGGCCCGCGGCTCCGCCCACGCGGCTCCGGGTCCGTGCTCGAGCAACGGAGGGTGAGATGACCGGACCTGCCACCGGACCGGACCCCGGCACCGCCGCCGGACCGGCCGCAGCGCGCGCCCGCGCCGATGCCGACGCCGCCGCCGACAGGTTCGTGNCCGCGGCCTCGTGGCGCGCCTGGAACCCGGTCAGGTGCACGACGCCGACGGCCGGGTGGTGTGGGACGCCGATGCCAACGCCTTCCTCGACGCACCCTGCCCCGACACCGTCCACCCCGGCCTGTGGCGGCAGTCGCAGCTGTGCGCTCGCCAGGGGCTGTACCGGGTCGCCGACGGCATCTTCCAGATCCGCGGCCTCGACCTGTCGAACATGACGCTGGTGGAGGGCGACGAGGGCGTGGTCGTCGTGGACCCGCTCATGTCCGCCGAGACCGCCGCAGCGGGCCTGGGACTGTACCGGGAGCACCGCGGGGCCCGGCCCGTGAGCGCGGTCGTCTACACCCACTCGCACGTGGACCACTTCGGGGGCGTGGGCGGTGTGACCGACGGGGGTGTGCCGATCCTGGCGCCGTCCGGGTTCATGGAGAACGCCGTCTCGGAGAACGTGCACGCGGGACCGGCGATGTCTCGGCGCAGCGTCTTCCACATGGGCGCGCACCTGCCCTCGGGGCCGGAGGGGCGCGTCGGTATCGGGCTGGGTCAGGGGGCGTCCTCGGGCACCGTCACCCTCATCGCCCCCAACCGCACCATCACGCGCACAGGACAGGAGGAGGTCGTCGACGGGGTCCGACTCGTATTCCAGCTCACACCCGGGACCGAGGCGCCGTCGGAGATGAACTTCCTGCTGCCCGACCATCGGGCCCTGTGCATGGCCGAGAACGCCACGCACACGCTGCACAACATCCTCACCCTGCGCGGCGCGAAGGTCCGCGACGCCCGCGTGTGGTCGCGCTACCTCGACGAGTCGCTGCACCGGTTCGCCCACGACGTCGACGTGCTCTTCGCATCCCACCACTGGCCGACCTGGGGGACGGAGAACATCGTCGCGTTCCTCACCGAGCAGCGCGACCTGTACGCCTACCTGCACGACCAGACCCTGCGCATGATGAACCAGGGCATGGTGGGATCGGAGATCGCCGAACGGTTCCGGATGCCGCCCGCCCTGGAGCGCCGCCGCCACACGCACGGCTACTACGGTGCGGTGAGCCACAACGTCAAGGCGGTCTACCAGCACTACATGGGCTGGTTCGACGGCAACCCCGCGCACCTGTGGGAACATCCCCCGCGGGAGAGTGCGCTGCGGTACGTCGACTGCATGGGCGGTCTGGACGAGGTCGTGCGCAAGGCCGAGCGCTACCGGGACGAGGGCGACGCCCGTTTCGCCGTCACCCTGCTCAACCACGCGGTCTTCGCCGAACCCGGCCACCGGAAGGCCCGCGAGACCCTCGCCGCCGTCTACGACCAACTGGGGCGCGGCGCCGAGTGCGGGACGTGGCGCAACTTCTACCTGCAGGGCGCGGCCGAGCTGCGGGGGCGGACCCCCGAGGGGCCCTCCAACACCGGGCTCATGGGTGTCTCGCGCGGGCTGCCCGTCGAGCAGTTCTTCGAGTCCCTGTCCATCCGGGTCGACGGCCCGCGCGCGTGGGGTGAGGCCTTCGCGATCGACTGGGTGTTGACCGACCAGGGCACGACCTATCGGACACAGCTGTCCAACGGGGCACTGATCACCACCGAGAACCCGCGCGCGGACGAGGTCGGTCTGAAGGTCACGCTCACCCGGCGCGAGCTGCCAGGTCTGCTCGTGGGGCGCCTGGACATCGCGCACATGGACACCGAGGGGGACCCGTCACTGCTCGACCGGCTCCTGGGGCTGCTCGACCCCCCGGACTACGGGTTCCCGATCGTCACACCCTGACCTGCGTCCAGATCGAGCTCCAGTCCTGGCCGACGAGGTCGTGCCCGAAGCTGTGGTGTGGCTGCTCGGACACGAGCCGGAACCCCGCACCCCGGTAGATGCGCCGGGCCGAGGAGAGGACACCGTTCGTCCACAACGTCATGCGTGCGTTCCCGGACACCCGCGCAAGGTCTCCTCGACCTCCTCGCGGCCGGTGATGCCGAACGCGTCACGGCCGCGGTGCGCGACGACATCGCGGCCCTGGAGTGACGGAGGCCGAGGCTCAGAGGAGAAGCCGACCGGCAGTGGGGACGTCGGGCACGACGGCAGTGGCGTGGGTGAGTTCGGCGGGGTCGCTCGTGGTCGCGACCGCCACTACCGGCATGCCCGCGGCGACACCCGCGGCCGCGCCGTTGGGGGAGTCCTCCACCACCACGCAGTCGGCCGGGGGAGCGCCCACACGTTCGGCGCCCAACAGGTACGGGCCCGGATCCGGCTTCCCCGCCGCGACGTCGTCGGCGGTGACC
>NZ_ANBF01000036.1 GCF_000341025.1 Nocardiopsis salina YIM 90010
GCCGAGGTCACCACCGCCCAGGCGCGGCCCCGGGCCTCCATCTCCGTCAGCAGGTCCACGGCGCCCGGCATCGCACGCACGGTCGCGTCGTGTGCGGCCTCGTGGGCCTCGATGCGCTCGGCCTCCTCGGCCCGGTCCAGGTGGGGAGCCACGACCTCGACCAGATCGCGGTCGGTGCGTCCGTGCGCGTGCTCTAGGACGGCCGCCGGGTCCAGGCCCCGCTCCCGCGACCAGGCCGTCAGCCCCTCGCGGATGCTGGAACCCGAGTCGACCAGCACTCCGTCCATGTCGAACAGAACTGCCGCGTCGCCGTACTCGCCCACACGGCCTCCCCTCTCCGGTGCGGCCCTCACGCGGGCCTCAGCGGTCGCGGCGGCGCTCCATCGTGACCGTGTCCCGCCAGGTGCCGTGGTGCTCGCCGACGCGCTCCAGCACCCCGAGCGTACGGAACCCCGCCGAGCGGTGCAGAGCCAGGCTCGCGCGGTTCTCCGGGAAGATCGACGTGCGCAGGGTCCACAGCCCGCCCCGGTCGGCCTCCTCCACCTGGTGCCGCAACAGCGCCCGGGCCACACCGCGCCCGCGGGCCTTCTCCGACACGTACACCGACGTCTCGGCCACGCCCGAGTACACAGGACGCCCCGACGTCGGCGCCGCCGCGGCCCACCCGGCCACCTCGCCGTCCACGTCGGCCACCCACCGGTGCCCGCGAAGCCACTTCGCGTCCAGGGACCCGGCGTCCGGAACCGCGGTCTCGAATGTCGCGTCGCCGGTGGCGATGCCCTCGGCGTAGATCTGCCGCACCCGTTCGAGGTCCTCCGGCTCCATCGCGCGCAGGAGCACGGCCGCGGGCACCGGCGCGGGCGGGGCGCCCACCGGAACGTCCAACAGCCCGAGCACCGCGTCCACCGGGTTCGGGACTGACCGCCGCCCCCCGCGTGCCGCGCGCACCACGCCGCCGTCGCTCTCCACCAGCCCGGCCGAGGCGAGCACCTCCACGTGCCCCGACACGGAACCGGGGGCTGCCCCCGACACCTCTGCGAGCTCGCCAGGGGGCATCCCGCCGGGCTCCGCGGCCAGGGTGTGCAGGATCCGGAGCCGGTCGGCGTCTGCCAGCACGGCGAACCGTGCGGCGTGGTCGTCGGCCGCCCCGGGTGACAGCGCGGCGGCAGGTGTCTTCGCAGGCATCCGCTCATTCTGGCCGATCGCCCCGCACCCCCACACCCGCCGCACGTGTGGCAACGCCCACGATCGTTCCGAACCGTCCCAGAACCCCGGAATCCACACAGACCGCCGGGCGTTGTCCGGTGACGGGGAGCACTGCAGTGCCGCCGTCCGGCGCGAGTGCCCCCGGCCCGAGACCCAGGTGACAAGGAGCCGACCATGGCGCGCATCCTGTTCGTGATGACCGGTGCGAAACACTGGACACTCGACGACGGGACCCAGCACCCCACGGGTTTCTGGGCGGAGGAGTTCGTCTCCCCGTACCAGGTGTTCGTCGACGCCGGGCACGAGGTCGCCGTGGCCACCCCCGGCGGCGTGGTGCCCACCGTCGACCGCGCGAGCCTGGAGCCGGACGTCAACGGGGGTGAGGAGAACGCCGACGCCTTCGAGCGGGCCGTCGAGGAGAACCCGGTCCTGAAGGCGCCCCTGCGCCTGGAGGACGTCGACCCCTCCGAGTACTCCGCCGTCTTCTACCCCGGCGGCCACGGCCCGATGGAGGACCTCGCCGACAACGCCGACTCCGCGCGGGTGCTGACCCACACGGTGGACACCGAAACCCCGCTGGGCGTGCTCTGCCACGCCCCCGCCGCCCTCCTCGCCGCACGCCGCGAGGACGGCAGCCACGTCTTCTCCGGGTACCGCCTGACCTCCTTCACCAACGAGGAGGAGAAGCAGGTCGGGCTCGCCGACAAGGCCGCCTGGCTGCTCCAGGACCGTCTGGAGGGCATCGGGGCCGACTTCACCGCCGGCGACCCCTGGCAGCCGCACGTGGTCCACGACCGCAGCCTCTACACCGGCCAGAACCCGGCCTCCTCGACCGCGCTCGCGGCCGAGGTGAGCCGAGCCCTGACCTGATGATCGGATCGGGGCGACCCGGACCGGGACACACCACTGCCGCACCGGGTCTCCCCGCCTGTCCTCAGCAGAACCCATGCACGACACGGAAAGGCCCACCATGCCCACTTCCCGGGAGGTCCACCTCGTCGCACGTCCGGTCGGTGAACCGGACCCCACCGACTTCTCCCTCGTGGAGACCTCGGTCGACGAGCCCGGGCCCGGCCAGGTCCTGGTCCGCAACGACTGGATCTCGGTCGACCCGTACATGCGCGGGCGCATGAACGACGCCAAGTCCTACGTGCCGCCGTTCCAGCTGGGCGAGCCGATGGAGGGCGGCGCCGTCGGCACCGTCGTCTCCTCGGGCTCCGACGACCTGCCTGTGGGCACCACGGTGTCCCACTTCGCCGGGTGGCGCGAGTACGCGCTCCTGCCGGAGAAGGCCGTGCGCCCGGTCGACACCTCGCTGGCCCCGGCCCAGTCCTACCTGGGTGCGCTCGGCATGGTCGGCCTGACCGCCTACGCCGGACTCACCGAGGTCGCGGAGGTACGTGAGGGCGACACCGTCTTCGTCTCCGGTGCGGCCGGTGCGGTCGGCAGCATCTCCGGCCAGATCGCCCGTCAGCTCGGCGCGGAGCGGGTCGTCGGTTCGGCCGGCGGACCGGAGAAGAAGCGCCGCCTCGTGGAGGAGTTCGGCTTCGACGCGGCCATCGACTACCGCGAGGGCAACCTCACCAAGCAGCTTGCCGCCGCCGCACCCGACGGTGTCGACGTCTACTTCGACAACGTCGGCGGCGACCACCTCCAGGCCGCCCTGAACGTCATGAACGAGTTCGGGCGCGTGGCCCTGTGCGGGCAGATCGCGGCCTACAACGCGACCGAGCCCGTCCCCGGCCCGAACAACATGTTCCTCGCGGTCGGCAAGCGCCTGAACCTGCGCGGTTTCATCGTCGGCGACCACAACCACCTCGCCGGGGAATACGCCCGGCGGGCCGCCGGTTGGATCGCCGAGGGCAAGCTCCACACCGAGGAGACCGTCGTGGACGGCATCGACAACTCCGTCCAGGCGTTCCTCGACATGATGCGCGGCGCCAACACCGGCAAGATGCTGGTGCGCCTCGCGCAGAAGTAAGACAGGGAAAGGCATCCATTGCAGCACGTCACGCTGAACAACGGTCTCCGTATGCCGCAGCTGGGCTTCGGCGTCTGGCAGGTGGCCGACGACGAGGCGCAGGCCTCCGTCGCGGCCGCGTTGGAGGCCGGGTACCGCAGCATCGACACCGCCAAGGTGTACGACAACGAGCGCGGCACCGGGCGGGCCATCGCCGAGTCCGGCCTGGCCCGTGAGGACGTCTTCCTCACCACCAAGCTGTGGAACAACGAGCAGGGCTACGACGAGGCCCTGCGCGCCTTCGACGCGAGCCTCGAGCGCCTGGGTACCGAATACGTCGACCTCTTCCTGATCCACTGGCCCGTGCCGGAGCAGGACAAGTACGTCGACTCCTGGCGGGCCCTGGAGCGCATCTACGCCGACGGCCGCGCCAAGGCGATCGGTGTCTCCAACTTCACCGAGCAGACCCTCGACAAGCTCCTGCAGGAGGCCGGGGTCGTCCCCGTCCTCAACCAGATCGAGCTGCACCCCCACTTCAACCAGGCGGCGATGCGCAAGGCCAACGCCGAGCGCAAGCTGCTCACCGAGGCCTGGAGTCCGCTGGGCCAGGGCAAGGGACTGCTCGACGACGAGATCCTGCAGGGCATCGGTGCCAAGCACGGCAAGACCGCAGCGCAGGTCGTCCTGCGCTGGCACCTGCAGCTCGGCAACGTCGTGATCCCCAAGTCCGTGACCCCGTCGCGGATCAAGGAGAACATCGACGTGTTCGACTTCGAGCTCGACGCCGAGGACATCGACCGCATCAACGCGCTGGACAACGGTGGCCGTATCGGTCCCGACCCGGCCGAGATGAACTTCCTGGGCTGACCGTCCGGAGGGTTCCGGCCGGCCGGGGTGCCCACATCCCCGGCCGGCCCCGAGGGGGCGTTCCACCACCGCCGTGTGCGGCCGGGGAACGCCTCCCTTTCCCTTACCCGTGCCCGCCGTACGCGACGGCGGCCCGGATGCCGACGCCACGGCGCCCGATGGCCGGAAACGGACGGGTGTCCGCACACCTGGAACAGGGCGGAAACGCCCATCGCGGGACACGTCGCCGCGGGTATTCATCGGGTGTCCGCCCCGGTCGGCGAAGGCGCCGCACAGGGCTCGAACCCGAAGTGGCGACCGGCCGTGGGGAGGCGTACAGTCCTCTCTTGGTGCGCCGGGAAACAAGGACGGCGATCACCGACGTCTGCCTACGCGAAAAGCCGGATCCATGACCGTCGTCCCCCTTCGTGCCGCGCGTGTCTACCGCTCGGAGAACGCCGAGCGGTCCGTGCACGCGTGGTGCCACAGAGCTCTGAGCCAGTGGCCCGAACTCGTGCCCCTCCCTCCTGTCGAGACCCGGTTGGGGAGCACACAGGCCTTCGGCGCCGCCGGTGGTCCCGGGACCCCGGTGATCGTGCTCTCCGGGACCAACTTCAATGCCGCGACGACCGTGCCGGCCGCTCGGGTGCTGGCCGAGGACCGGCCCGTGCACCTGGTCGACCTGCCCGGACAGCCCGGTCTGAGTTGCAGTCGGCGCACCGCGGGCGGCCGTATCGAGTCCTACGGCGCCTGGTTGGACGAACTCCTCCCGCAGATCACCGACCGACCCGTGATCCTCCTCGGGCACTCCCGCGGAGCCGCCATAACTCTCGCGGCCACGCCCTCGCCGCTCGTGGCGGGGGGGGCACTGGTCAACCCCGCGGGGCTGACCGCGGCCGGCCTCACGTCGGAGTCGATGCGGGCGACCCTGCCGTGGATGATCCACCCGAACGAACACACCAGCGGACGCCTGGTTGAGTTCCTCAGCGGGCCGGGCACCGACCCCGGGTGCGAGGCCTGCACGACCGAGGCGGAGTGGCTCACCCTCGTGGCGCGCCACTGCCGTACCGGTTCCACCCCGAGCCCGCTGCACGCGGAGTCGTTCCGGGCCTGGGCCGGGCAGCACGTCGTGGTGGCCACCGGCTCGCACGACCCGTTCTTCTCCCCCGCCCGACTGCACGGACCGGCCCGCCGATTCCTCGACACCGGGGTCCACGTCATCGAGGATGCCGGTCACCTGTCCCTCTACGAGCGGCCCGATCGGGTGGCCGAGCTCCTGCGGGGGTTCGACGCCTGAGCTGCGGGCGGCGCCTCCCCGCCGCCCTCGTGCCCCTCCCGACCGGCCGTGCGGGAGACCTCGGCCGGCCTGCCACCAGAGGGCGCCGGGTCGACCGGAAGGACGAGCCCGCTCCGGCCGATCGGAGGACGCGTCCACCCCCGCCCGGCTCCTACCGTGGGACCGCACCCGGCCGAAGCGGCCACCCCGCCGTATCGGCGCCCCCGGCGACCCCACAGGAGGAGCGAGCATGTCACGTCCCGAGCCGCAGCGGGTCAGCGGCCTTGCCCTGTCGGAGCGCTCCCTGGCGCCCGACCTGGCGCGGGGGTTCATGCTGCTCGTCATCTCCGTGGTGCACGCCGTCCTGTTCCGCACGATGGCCACCGGCGAACAGCTGCCCTACACCCTCGAGAGCACCGCCGACACCTTCAGTGTCTTCGTGGTGACCGTGTTGGCCGAGGCGCGCGGGTACCCCATGTTCGCGCTCCTGTTCGGCTACGGCCTCGCCTGGGTCCACCTGCGCCGCACCGAGGAGGGGCACCCCTGGCCGTGGGTGCGCTCCCTCGTGCGTCGGCGCGGGCGGTGGATGATCCTCATCGGTTTCCTGCACACCCTGTTGCTCTTCTCCGGCGACATCATCGCGGTCTACGGGCTCATCGCGGTCGCATCGGCCGGGCTCCTGCACGTGAGCGACCGACGCCTGCTCGCCCACGGATTCGGATGGTTGGCGGTCGGCAGCCTGGTCTACACGGTGATCACCACCGGGAGCGCCATGGCCGTGGAGACCGAGGAGGCCATGCCGGTCGCCGGGGACCCTCTCACCGACATGGCCGTGCGCGGGGCCGGGTGGCCGGTCATGCTCGTCATGGTCCCGGTGTCGGTCCTGCCCTTCACCGTCGGGATCTGGGCCGCGCGCCGGCGCCTGCTGGAGGAACCAGGGCGCCACTGGCACCTGCTCACCCGGGTCGCCGGGTACGGGGTCCCCACGGCCGTGCTCGGCGGGGCCCCCTACGCCCTCTACGTCACCGAGCTCTGGCAGCCCGCCGCGCCCGTGGTACTGGGGGCGGCCTGGTTGCACCTGGTCACCGGCTACCTCGGCGGGTTCGGATACGCGGCGCTCATCGCCCTGGTGGCGCTGCGGATCGGGCAGCGGCGCGGGCCGGTGGTGACCGCACTGGTGGCCACCGGGCAGCGTTCCATGACCTGTTACGTGCTGCAGTCACTCGCCTGGCTGGTGCTTTTCATGCCCTACACGCTCGACCTGGCCCGGATGAGCGACACCGCCGCTGTGCTGGCCGGGGCGGGTGTGTGGCTGGCCACCGTCGCGCTCGCCGACCTCATGCGCAGGGCCGGGATGCGCGGGCCGTTGGAGAGCCTGCTGCGCGACCGCACCTACGCCGGGGTGCGCCGCGCCGAACCCGTGTGAGCCCGGGCCCGTGCGGCCATGGAGAAACGCGTGGTCCGGCCCGCGGAGATTCTGCGATGATGCACCGATGAGCAGCTCCGACAGCGACGACACCCGCTTCCTCACCGACCTTTCGGACCGCCTGTACGCCCTGCCCGGCGTAGAGGCGGTCACCCTCGGCGGTTCCCGGGGCGAGGGGAACCACCGTCCGGACAGCGACTGGGACCTGGCCGTGTACTACCGCGACGGGTTCGCCCCCCAGGTCCTGCGCGACGTGGGATGGGACGGCGAGGTCTCCGACATCGGCGAGTGGGGCGGGGTCTTCAACGGTGGCGCGTGGCTGCGTGTGGACGGGCGCCCGGTCGACGTGCACTACCGTGACCTCGGAGCCGTCGAGCACGAGGTCGCCGAGGCGGAACAGGGCAGGTTCCGCGTCGAGCCCCTCATGTTCCATCTCGCCGGGATCCCCACCTACCTGCTGCTCGCCGAACTGGCCCTGGGCCGGGTGCTGCACGGGGACCTGCCCCGGCCCGAATACCCGGAAGCACTGCGCGAGCGGGCCCCGGGGGTGTGGAAGGGCTTCGCTGCCGCCAACCTCTCCTACGCCGAACACAACCACGCTCCGTACGGGCGGGTCACCCAGTGCACCGGGCTGCTCGCCCAGGCCGCGGCGCAGGCCGCACACGGGATCCTGGCTTCACGGGGGGAGTGGGTCACCAACGACAAGACCCTCCTGGCCAAGGCGGGCCTGGAGGAGATGGACCTGATCATCGCCGGGGCGACCGGCGACCCCGACGACCTGCGCGCCGCCGTGGCCCAGGCCAACCGGCTCGTCGCGACGTCCTGACCACGGGAGAGCCGGTTCGCCGGGCCCGGGCCTGCGGCCCGCACCCGGACCGGTCACTCGCGGGGGTTGCGGCTCAGGAAGTCGTCCGCGATCTCGTCGAAGGTCACCCAGCGCACCCCCTGGTGGCTGCTGATGTACTCGATGAGCCGCTCGTGCATGAGCAGGTTCTGCGGCCGCCCCGACACGTCCGGGTGCACCGTCATCGGGAACACCGCCTGGTCGTACTCGCGGTACACCCAGTCGAACTGGTCCCGCCACTGCCGCTCGAGGTCGCGCGGACTGACGTACCCGTGGCTGTTGGGGTTGGCCTTGATGAACATCATCGGGGGCAGGTCGTCGACCTCCCACGAGGCGGGGATCTCCACCAGGTCCGACTCCTCGCCGCGCACCAGCGGGTGCATCCAGTCGCCGGCCGGGCGGTCGTAGTCGATCTTGGTCCACCGGTCGCCGACACGCACGTAGTAGCACTGGAAGTCGTGGTGCATCAGCGAGTGGTCGTACTTGAAGCCCCGGGTGACGAGCAGCTGATTCGTGACGTCGGAGAACTCCCACCACGGCGCCACGTAGCCGGTCGGCTGCCGCCCGGTGCGCTGCTCGATGAGCGCGATGCAGTGGTCGAGGACGTCCGCCTCCTGCTGCGCGCTCATAGCGATCGGGTTCTCGTGGCTGTACCCGTGCACGCCGATCTCGTGGCCCGCGCGGAAACAGGCCTCGAACTGCTCAGGGAACGTCTCGACGGAATGCCCGGGCCAGAACCAGGTCGCGGTGATGTCCGCGCGCCGGAACAGTTCCAGCATGCGGGGCACGCCGACCTCGCCGGCGAACATCCCGCGGGAGATGTCGCAGGGGGAGTCCTCGCCCCCGTAGGAACCCAACCACCCGCCGACGGCGTCGACGTCCACGCCGTACGCCACCAGGATCTCCTTGGCCATGCTCTCCACCCACTCCGGTCGACGCTCGGTGGTCGCGTGCATCATGGCCCCGGTTCCACGGGCGTTCAAGGACCGAAACGGTCCCGTCCGTCGTCGGCCGCGGCCGGGGCCGTTCTCGGCGGTCCCGGTCTCACCCCCGGCCGGAGACCGCACCCACGGACGCGAGCCACCGGCCGCAGAGCTCCCCCACCCCGTCCCGGGAGTCCGCGTGCGTGAGGGCGGCCGCCAGAAGCAGACGCGCCTGCCACGGTGAGAGATCGCCCATCACCACCGCGCCCGCGCGCACGAGCTCCGCGCCGCCGTCCGCGTACAGGCCCGACACCGGGCCCGCGCCGACCCGGCTGGCCAGACCGACCGGGACGCCCGATCCCAGCAGCTCCACGCACGCCCGAGTGGTGTCCGGCGTCGTGTTGCCCGCCCCGAACCCGGACAGGACCAGCCCGCGCGCGCCCGCCGCCACCGATGTGCGAACACCTGTGGCGTCGGCTCCCAGGTACTGGGGGACGACGTCGACGCGCGGCGGTTCCACGTCCGGGCTCAGCAGGACCGGGACCTCCGGGGCAGTGGCGTGCACCCGCACCCCGTCGGCGTCCACGGAGGCCACGGACGCGCGGCCGGGGGCACGGAACGCGTCCAGACCCAGCGTGTGCACCTTGCGCGCGCCGACCGCGGGGACCACCTTCCCGTCGAAGACCACGCCGACCCCGGTACCCGTCGCGCGGGGGTCACCCACCCAGCGCAGGGCCGAGGCGAGGTTGCGGGGGCCGTCCGGGGCGGGATCGTCGAAGGGGCGCTGCGCCCCGGTGAAGGCCACGGGGACGGGGGAGTCGTGGGTGAGCGCGACGAGGAAGGCGGCCTCCTCCATCGTGTCGGTGCCGTGTGTGACCACGACGCCGTCCGACTCGCGCGCCGCCGTGCGGACGGCCCGCGCCAGGGCGAGGACGTCACCGATGCTCTCGGCGAAGCTCACCATGCGGTGGACGTCGCGGGCCTGCACGCGCACGCCGCCCGAGCCCCACACGCGCTCCGCCGCCGCGAGGAGGTCGTCCGCGCCGACCGCGACCGACAACCCCTGCTCGCCCGCGGTCGTGGCGATGGTGCCGCCGGTGCTCAACAGGGTCAGGGTGCGCATGGGACCTCCAGGTGGGGCGGTGCGGGAACCCCAGCATCCTCCGTGTCCCGCAGATCCTGGTCAAGCAATGCTCTCGGAGCCCCGGTGCGGACATCGATTGCGCGGCGGATGCGGGGAGCCAGGTGGTCGACCTGCGCTCCGAACGCCTGCACACGGCCTTCTGCGGCATCGGCGCCGTGTACTTCCTGCGCAAGGTCGTGTGGATGGTGCCGGACTTCACTTTCGACGCCCACCGCGGGCGCTGCGCGACATGCACGGGCACGTCGAACGCGAGGGCTCTTCCACCGCCACGACCGAACGCTTGCTCATCGAGGCCCGCAGACGCCGGTGACCCGGACGGCAGCTCCTCCGTGCTGTGCACGGGTCGGATGGTCGGGTCACGCTCGATCGTGGTCACGGTGCAGTCACCGCGCGCCCACCCTGACCTGGGTCCGTCTCAGCTCTCGCGGCGGGAGGTCACGGACCCTGGGTCCACGGGGAGTACCGCTCGTGCCTCATCTCCGTGCTCGGTCGGTCCCCTGCGGCCCGGTGTACGTCGGTCCCAGAGGGACCGGCGTACGAGCGCAACGCCTTTTCCTGCGACGGCGCGGTCCGGAGTGCGGACGGTGGCCCCGGACCGCGCCGTTCCCACACAGGGCTCAGGCCTTGCCCTCCACGCGCTGGACCACCTCGTAGCCCCAAAGCTCACTACCGGTCGCGGCGGGCTTGGGCTTCTCTCCGCCGTCGTGCGGGGACTCCCCGCCGTTCTGGTCGTTGCTGCCCTGCTGGTGGCCGCGCTGGAAGTCCTGGCTGTTCATCCAGTTCTGGAAGTCCTCCTCGGACCGCCACCGCGTGTAGACCAGGTACTTGTCGTTGCCCTCGACCGGACGCAGGAGCTGGAACTCCTCGAACCCGGGCTGCGACTCCACGTGGCCCGCACGCTTGGCGAAGCGGTCCTCCAGCGTGGACCCGGCACCCTCGGGCACGGTCAGGACGTTGAACTTGACGACGCTCATCGGCGTCACCTCCACGGTCGGCTACGGCTCTTTCGCACCAACCTAGATTGTCGATGGGGTCCGTGACTCAGGGGTGGGGTCTGAGGTGTGGGGGGGTGTCGAGGTGTGGTGAGTGTGGCCGGGTGTGTGGGGGTGTGGTCGTTGGGTTCGGCTGGTGGGTGTTCTGGAATTGCCTCGGGCGGCCGGGGTGCTTCGAGGTGGGTGTTCTGTGGTGTTGCCTCGGGTGTGGTGGCTCGTCGGGGGCGGGATCGTAGCCCTTGTCCTCGCCGGTCTTCTCGCG
>NZ_ANBF01000037.1 GCF_000341025.1 Nocardiopsis salina YIM 90010
TGGGTGGGGGTGTGGCGGCGTCCTGCCGGACTGAGCGCGGCGCCTCGGGGGTGTGGTCCGCCCCTTTCCCGGGCTGGACCGCTCTCGCCGACGAACACCCTCCGGCCCGCCCCGCAACCGAAAAGGTGTGGGGGCCAAAAGCAGACCCCCTGGGGTGGCCCCCCGTTCTATTGGGCTGCCAAGGGGCCTCTCCCCCGAGACAACACAGTCCTCGGTGAATTGTCGTTCTTGGAGCAATCCTGTTCCGAGGCAACACACCCCCGATGAATTACCGCCTCTGAAGCACCCCCGCCCCGACATGACACCACCCTCCCCGCACCACGGAACCCTTCCAACGCATCACGAACCTCATCGACCGCACACCACAGGCCGACCAGCCACGCAGGCTTCACCGGACCGATCGGAGTGTGGAGGCCGATCCGGGGGAGCGCCTCGCGAAGCCCGGACGCTCATCCCCGCGGGAGACACGTGACGGACGCCGGGCGACGTTGACCGTGCGCCCCTTTGTCCCTATCTTCCGGAGGGTGCCCCCTTCGCCGGTCCGTTTCTGGTTCGCCTCCGGACTCCTCCTCCCCGGCGCGGTGACGTTCGCCGGGGCCGCCGTCCACGTGCACGCGGCCACCGGCTCCGTCCCGTGGCCCGTCCACCTGGTCTGGGCCTGGGGTCTGCTCACGGTCCTGGCCCTGCCGCTGGTGCGTCTGCACGAGCTGGAACGCCTCCGCGCCGCCGCCCGCGGCGAGCTCGGGCCCGCGCCGGTGCCCGGCCGCTCCACACTCGGCCGCTTCCTCCTCCTCACGCCCGGACGCCCGCGCCGTGTGCTGGCCTCCGGCACCTTCGCCGTCTCCACAGTGGCCCTCACGGTGCTCTGGTGGGCGCCGATCAGCCCCGCTACCGGCCCCGGAACGCCACGTTTCCTCGACTTCTCCGCGTACGGTCTCGCGACTGGCGCCACCGGGGTCCTGGTCGCCCTGTGCTTGATCACCCTCTCGCCGGTCGCGCTCCGCGGTCCCCGGCGTTTCCGCGCGGCCGGTGCGGGCGCCGGCCTGGCCACGGGTTCGGCCGCCGTCGCTCTGGCCGCCGCGCTCACCACCGTGCTCCCGGTCGAAGCGACCACGGCCTCCTCGGACAACGGCGACCACGACCTGGGGGCCGGCCTTCCCACCACCGTCGAGGAGGTCGGGTGGCGCTGGTCCACACCTGACGGTGGCCCCGTCCTGGAGGTCATCCCGGCCCGTACCGGGGTCCTCGTACGGTCGGCCGAAGGTGTCGCCCTCTTGAACACGGCAACCGGGGAGGAACTCTGGCACTACCGCCGTTCCGGGGAGTACGCCGTCGACATGCAGGCCTCGCCCGGCGGCAACAGCGTCATGCTCACCTATCCCGCACGAGACGTCGACGGAGACCCCGCGCATCGTCTCGTCGTGCTCGAGGCCGACACCGGGCAGGAGAGCGGCGAGTTCCAGAGCCCGCGCTCGGCCCTGCCCGCGCACTACCAGCACCAGGGCGAGTTCACCCCGCTCCTGCACCGCGACGTGCTCACGACCCTGCGGCGCAGCGACGGCCGTACCTCCGTGGCCGGTTACGTGCCCGAGACCGGGCGAGAGCGCTGGACCTACGAACCCCTGGGGGACTGTGCCCGTCGCGGGCAGGACGTCACCCGCCACGAGGTCATCGTGCTCCTGGAGTGCGACATGGACATCATGACCGGCGAACGCGGGGGACGAGGCGCCGTCCGGACCCTGCACGGCCTGGTACCCAGCACCGGGACCTGGCTGTGGCACACCGACGTGGACATGAGCGCCCCCGGTGACGACGTGTGGATCCACACCTCCGGTGACGGCCACCTCTTCGCGTTCGCGTGGGCGTCCGACGGCGGAACGGAGTCCGGGAACGTGCTCTTCGGCCGCAACGGCGAGGTCGTCGCCCGTGACCTGCCCGGTTTCGGCGGGCCCACCGGGCACGAGGGGGACTGGCTCTTCACCTCCGACGGTTACCTGACCTGGGACGACGACGGCGACAACGGCACCTACACCTGGCGCGGGCTCGACGGGGCAGAACGCACGGCCTCTGCCGGTCAGACCCCTTCCGGGGACAGTGAACGCCGCGAGCGCATCCGCCCCGTTCCGCTCGAGGACGCTCTGGTCACCGCCGATCCCCGGACCGACGGTGCCGCGGCCGAGAGCATCACGCTCGCCGTGCGCCCCTGGGCCGAGGGGGAGGAGCAGGCCGACGACGCCGAGGCCACCATCGTCGACGTCGCCCTGGAACCCGCGGAGGAAGGCCCCTCCCCGGACGACCAGGACGAGGAATGGGTGTCCCTGCACGGTGCGCCCAGGGCGGTCGTACTCGCCAGGCCGGGGAGCAGCGAGGTCGTCGGCCTGGTGTGACCCGGTCCGGCCGGTCCTCCCGGGACCTCCGGTCCTGCTCCCGGTATGGGTGAGTGCGGCTCAGCCCAGTACCACGTTCCCCGTCTGGTCCACGTGCCGGCCCGGGTTGTGCGCGACCTCCCAGACCACCCCGTTGGGGTCCTCGACGAACGCGTGGTGCACCCCGCCGAACTCACCGTGCTCCGGTGCCCGGAGCACCCTGCCGCCGGCCTGCACCATGGCCTCCACCGTCCAGGCGACCTCCTCGGGCCCCTCGACGTTGTGCGCCAGGGTGACCCCCGAAACCGGGGTCTGCGACAGCGCCGGGCCCGAGGCCGCCGCGTCCGAGCCCGACAGGTCGTGTCCGAACTTGACCGCGTCGAACAGCCCGAGCACCATGCCCGGCCCGACCTGGAAGAACAGGATCTCGTCCGGAACGTCGGCGAGTGGTTCCCACCCCAGGCCGTCCCGGTAGAAGCGCCGCGCCGCGTCGAGGTCCGCGGTCGAGAGTGTCACGAAGTGCACCTGCTGCCTCATGGGGCCTCCAAAGGCTCGGATCGGTGGACGGGTTCTCATCCTCACCCGCACCGGCCGGATCACCCGGTGAGCCACCCCGGACGGGGTCGACTCACAACCCGTGCTTGCGGGCCACGATCCGCAGCATCAGCGAACGCGGGAAGAGCCGCCGCAGGGCGAACACGACCGGCGCGTTGCTGCCCACCGCGTACAACGGTCGCGGCGCCGGAGCCTCGACCGCCCGCAGCACCGTGCCTGCCACACGTTCGGCGGTGATGCCCTTCGCCTCGTTGGCGTTGAGAGCGCTCAGCATCGTCCGGTACTCGTCGCCGAACGGGGAGTCCTCACGCAGGTACTGGGTGCGCCGTTCGCTGATCCCGGTGCTGATCGACCCGGGCTCGACCGTGCTGACCCCCACCCCGTAGGGCTGCACCTCGCGCCGCAGGGAATCCGCGAACCCCTTGACCGCGGCCTTGGACGCCACGTAGGAGGAACGGTAGGCCAACGGGAAACTGGCCAGCATCGACCCGACCATGATCACCCGCCCGTACCCGCGCTCGCGCATCCCCGGGAGCACGAGCTGGGTGAGCCGCACGGCCCCGAACACGTTGATGCGGAACAGGCGTTCCAACGCCGCACCCGGCAGTTCCTCGAACGGGCCGCTCTGGCTCTCCCCGGCGTTGTTGACCAGCACGTCGACGGCGCCCACCTGCTCGGCGCAGGCCTCCACCGAGGCGTCGTCGGCCAGGTCCAGGGCCACGTACTCGACCCCGGGGACCGGATCGGTCACCGCCTCGGGTTTGCGGCTCGTACCTACGACCCGGTACCCGCGTTCGAGGAGGGCGGCGGCGACCGCACGGCCGATCCCGGAGGACGCGCCGGTGACCAGGGCGGTACGTGACGTGGGCTGGGGCATGGGAATCCTTCCGACGCAGACGAAAGAGGAGGGGTGCTCGCGCCGGCACCGGGCACATGATCGCATGCGCTGTTTCCCCGCCCCCTGACTCGGGCAGGGGCCACGCCCTGCCTTCGACCCGCCATCGACCGAGAGGACCTGCCGATGGAAGACTCACGTACCACCCGCCCGGTGCTGGTCGTAGGGGCCGGCATCGCCGGGCTCACCGTCGCCCACCAGCTGCGCAGGCGCGGCATCGACGTGGTCGTGTGCGACTCCCGTCGACCCGGTGCGGGTGCTTCGCACGGCAACGCCGGGTGGATCAACCCTGCCCAGACCGGGCCGCTGCCGGAACCGGGGATGGTCGCCGACGGGCTCACCGGGTTCACCCGCCCCGACTCGCCGTTGCACCTGGCACCGGCGAGCGTTCCGTTGTTGACCCCGTGGTTCCTGCGTTTCCTGCGCAACTGCACGCCCGCCCGCTACACACGCGGCGCGGAGGCGCTGGCGGCGCTGGGCCGCCGGACCTTCCCCCTCGTGGAACAGCTCGCCGAGGACGGGGTGGAGTTCACCAGCACCCGGACCCGGTTCCTGGCCGTCGCGCAGGACCCCGCGCACGTGGAGGGCTACCTCGCCGCGCTGGAACCCCTGAGGCGCGCCGGTTTCCCGCTCCCCGGTGCGCCGACCGACGGCGACGAGCTCCGGGACATGGAACCCGCGCTCTCCGGAAGGGTCACGTGCGGCGCGGTGCTCGAAGAACACGTGCAGACCGAACCGGCGAGCGTCGTGCGCGGGCTGACGGCCCACCTGCGTGCCGGCGGGGTCGAGGTGAACGAGGGCGAGGCGGTGCTCGGCGTGCGCGCCCGCGATGGTGTGGTCTCGGCGGTGCACACCACCGAGGGGACCCGCAGCGCCGGGGCGGTCGTCATCGCCACCGGGGCGGGTGCCTCGGCGCTCACACAGGTCATGGGGCGTCGGCTGCCGGTCGAGGGCGGGCGCGGATACAGCTTCGACGTGTCGGCGCAGCCGTTGCCCACGAATTCCACGCTCCTGTTGGACGCTCACGTGGCGTGCGCGCCGATGGGGGACCGGTTGCGGATCTCGGGCGGGATGGACTTCGGGCTGCACGGCCGCGTGCCCGAACCGTCCCGGCTCTCGGCGGTGGCTCGCTCGGCCGAACCCATGCTCCGCGGTGTGGACTGGACGGACCGGCGCCACCCGTGGACCGGCGAGCGGCCGCTGGCCCCCG
>NZ_ANBF01000038.1 GCF_000341025.1 Nocardiopsis salina YIM 90010
GTCGCGACCGCGTACTCGATGCTGGGGATGACGCTGTCCAGCCCGGCCGCGGAGGCGCTGGCCCGGTTCATGGTGGAGGGAACCCGGCCCGAGGTCTTGGAGCCCTTCCGCGCCGACCGCTTCGGCCCGTGCCGCTGACGACCCCGGACCGCGCGTGCACGCCGGGTATCAGTCCCAGCGGTGCGGGTCGAACATCGCGATCGGCAGGTCGGTGCGGCCGTGTCCGGCCAGGTCGGCCAGGGCGGCACCCACCGCCGAGGCGAACTTGAACCCGTGGCCGGAGAACCCGCCGGCCAGCACCAGTCCCGGAAGCTCGCGCCGGTGCCCGACGAGGAAGTCCTCGTCCGGCGTCATCGTGTACATGCACGCCGCCATGCGTTCGGGCTCCGTCCCGATGCCGGCCAACCGTTCCGCCAATCGGCCCAGCCGGGAGGCGTCCGCCGGTTCGGGTGCGCGCGGTCCCTCGTCGGGGTCCACGGGTTCGCCCCACTGCGCCCCTTCGAACCGAGCACCCGGGGCTTCGGCGTGCACGCCGATCTTCACGGTCCGCCCGTCCAGACTCGGGAACCCGTACCAGAGTGTCCCGTCGGCCTCGTCGCGGGCGAAGACCGGTCCACCGGTGTGCGCGGCGGGGTCGCCGGTGACCGGGAACCAGCCCAGCACCCGGCGTTCCACCCTGATCCCCGGGTCGGGAAGGTCGGGCAGCACCCGGGTCAGCCAGGATCCTGCGGTGACCACGACGCGTCGCGCCCGGATCTCGGTGCCGCCCACCCACACGGACGGCCGGTCGGAGTGGGGCGCGATCCGGGTCACCGGTGCCTCGGTCATCACCCGCGCCCCGGCCTCACGCGCGAGGCCGACCGCGGCCCCGATGGCGGCCTCCGGGAGCAGGACCCCGCCCTCCTCCTCGACGACAGCCTCGTCGCCCGGTGCGAACCGGTGATGGGGAAAGCGTGCGCGTGCCCGCTCCGGCGAGAGGTGTTCGTGCGGCAGACCGTGGTGTGCGGCCGCGGTGAGCGCGCCCGTGACGGCCCCCGAGTCCGGGGCGCCCGCCATGAGTGTTCCGGTGCGCAACAGCAGGTTCTGGCCCGAGGCCCGTTCCAGATCGGCCCAGTGCTTCCACGCCGCGCGCACGAACGGCACGTACGCCGCGCCCTCCACGTAGGCGGTGCGGATGATGCGGGACTCGCCGTGACTGGACCCCCGCTCGTGGCCGGGCGCGAACTGCTCCACTCCCACAGCCGGGACACCCCGCCGCGCGAGCTGCCACAACGCCTGTGACCCCATGGCCCCGAGTCCGACCACCACCGTGTCGGTGCGTACTGTCTCCGCCACGACCGTCCCCTTCCCGCGTGTGTGCGCCGGCCGCGCAGCGCGGCGGGCCGCCCCATGGTCGCAGGGACGGCCCGCCGGAGCACCCGAGGGTACGGTGTCAGCCCTTCGAGCCGAGCCAGGAGCACGGCCGTGCTTCACCGCGCTTTCGCCCGGGGTCCAGCAGCAGCGAGAGGCCCGCGCCGAACATCCACACGTCCTTGGCGATCGCCAGCCCCTCCTCGCTGGGGCGGATGCTGTTGGGCCGCCGCATCCCCGGGGTGCGCAGGTACAGGCCCACGAACGCGGCGCCGAAGGCGGTCAGCCCGGCGGCGGCGACCTTCGTGGGCACGACCGGTAGCAGGAGGGCGGTCCCGAGGGCGATCTCCGAGGCCGACACGAGCTTGGCGAAGGGCACGGGCTCGATCTTGTTCAGGAACGGGTACGCGCCGGCGGCCATCCCGTGCAGCCCCTGCGCGGTCTCCTCGTCGGCCCCGCGCTTGTCCAGTCCCGAGCTGAGGATGAAGGCCCCGGTGGCGATCCGGGCGGGCATTTGGTGCGCTTCGACGGGCGGCTTCATGTGGTCACTCCCCTGTTTCCTTGCGCTGGGCACTTGAGATGCTACTGAGAGCGACAACCGGTGTGGGTGCGACCTGCCGGAGCGGCGGACTCGGGAGCTCACACGCGAACTCCGGAGCTGTTCCGGGTTCTCCCCGAAAACCTCACAGCACAAAGTGTCTTAGTGCTAAACTATATGCTAGCGTGCTCGCATGGAACACGGATCGGTGGTCGCCCCTGATGTCTGACAGCAACGACCTGCTCGGCCACATCGGTGGCGACCTTCTCGTCGCTCTCATGGACGCCCTCGGTGTCGACACCGTCTTCGGTGTGGTCAGCGTGCACAACCTTCCCCTCGTCGACGCCGTCGCCGCGCGCCGCCGGTTCGTCCCGGTGCGCCACGAGGCGGCCGCCNTCGGCATCGCCCTGACCAGTACCGGCACCGGGGCAGGCAACGCCGCGGGCGCCCTCGTCGAAGCCCTCTCCACCGGTTCGCGCGTCCTTCACGTGACCGGGCAGATCGAGAGCCGCTACCTCGGACAGGGCCGCGGGTTCATCCACGAGACCAAGGACCAGTACGGGATGCTCACCGCGGTCAGCAAGACCGCGCACACCGTCACCGGTCCCGGCGACGCAGAGAAGGTGCTCACCACCGCAGCGTCCGATGCCCTCAGCGCCCCCTACGGCCCGGTCAGCGTCGAGTGGCCCATCGACCTGCAGTACGCACGGCACGAGTTCGACGACCTGGAGATCGCCCCGGCCGCGCCCTCGGTGCGTGCCTCCGACGACGTGCTCGCCGACGCCGCCGCCCGCATCGCCGCCGCAGAACGCCCCCTGCTCTGGATCGGCGGGGGGGGGGGGGNAGGTCCTCGACCTGGTCACACGCACCCGCGCCGGAGTGCTCACCAGCAACTCCGGCCGCGGCGTCGTCCCCGAGGGCCACGGCGCCTGCATCGGCAACTTCGCCATGAACCCCGCCGTCCGCCCCCTCATGGACCGCGCCGACCTGCTCGTCTCGATCGGGACCCACTTCCGCAGCAACGAGACCGGCGACTACTCGCTCCACCTGCCGGGACAACACGTGCAGATCGACGCCGACCCCGCAGCACTCGGGCGTGTGTACCCGGCCTCCGTGGGCGTGGAGGGTGAGGCAGCCCCGGTGCTCACCGCCCTGGCCGAGCTGCTGCCCGACCGCACCGCCACCGACGACGGCTGGCTCGCCGAGGTCGCCGCCGCCCGTCGCACTTCCCGACAGGGAATGCGCGAGAACATCGGGTGGCAGGCCGAGATCTGCGACGCCGTGCGCTCGGCTCTGCCGCGCCGCGCCGTCCTGGCCCGGGACGTCACCATCCCGTCCAGCATGTGGGGCAACCGGCTCCTGGCCGTGGACGAACCCGAGATCAACGTCTTCCCACGCGGAGGCGGCATCGGACAGGGCCTGGCCATGGGCATCGGCGGCGCGCTCGCCCGCCCCGACCTGCCCGCCCTCGCCCTCGTCGGCGACGGCGGCCTGGCCGTCCACCTCGGGGAGATGGGCACCCTCGCCCAGGAACGCCCCTGGCTGGTGGTCCTGCTCTTCAACGACGGCGGGTACGGGGTCCTGCGCAACACACAGGACGCGCACGTCGAGCGGCGTTCCGGCGTCGACCTGGCCAACCCCGACTTCGCACAGCTCGCCGGCGCGTACGGGATTCCGCACTTCCCGGTCAAGAGCACCGACGACGTCGAGGAGGCCCTCGCCTCCGCGCTGTCCACCCGCGGGCCCGCGGTCGTCGAGGTCGACGTCGACGCCCTCGGCTCCATCCCCCGACCCTTCACCCCTCCGGTCAGCATCCCCGGAACCGAGGAGGAGCGCCGATGACGGCCCCGAAACCGCCCACGATCCGAGCGCTTCGCCACGTCGGCCTGCGCACAACCGCCCTCGATGAGTCCGTCGACTTCTACACCGGCCCCTGGGGCCTGGACCTGGTCGAGCGCACCGGGACCACCGCTCACCTGCGCGCGGCCGGCCCTGAGCACCACGTGCTCGAACTCCACGCCGCCGAACGCAACGGGCTCCATCACATCGCCTTCGCCGTGCAGGACCCCGCCGAGGTCGACGCGGCCGCCGAGTGGCTGCGCTCCGAGGGCGTGACCCTGTTGGAAGAGCCCGGTCGCACCGGCCGGCTCGGCGGCGGATACGCCGTGCGCTTCCTCGACCCCGAGAACCGGGTCCTGGAGATCAGCGCCCACGTGCACGCCGTCCCCGGGCTGCCCCGGGACCGTCCCGTTCCGCGCAAGGTCGCGCACTCGGTTCTCAACACCACCGACATCGACGCCGCCACCGCCTGGTACACCCGGGTGCTCGGGCTGCGCGTGAGCGACTGGTCCGAGCACCAGATGGTGTTCCTGCGCGCGATCGGCGACCACCACGTCATCGCCTTCAACCAGGCCGAGTGGACCGCCCCCAACCACGTCGCCTACGAGGTCGCGAGCCTCGACGCGTGGATGCGAAGCATCGGCCGCCTCAAGGTCGCCGGACACGAGACCGCGTGGGGGCCCGGGCGCCACGGCCCCGGCGACAACGCCTTCGCGTACTACATCGACCCGGCCGGGCTCGTCCCGGAGATGACCGCCGAGGTCCTGCAGATCGACGAGGAGACCTGGATGCCGAGGGTGTGGCCGCGCACCCCTGAACTGTCCGACCTGTTCCGCACCGCCGGCCCGCCCTCGCCCCGCGTCCGCGAGCACATGGGCGGTGTCCCCGATCCGGGCTGGGCCTGAGCCCTCCGTGGCGGGCCCCGGCCGGCAGGCTGCCCGCCACCGCCCGTCCGAAGGCTCCGGAGCCCCGGGCCCGGTTCCGGCCCCCGTATGACCCCTGCAACCCTCCACGAGAGCAAGGAGAACGTCATGACCGAGACCGTTCCGGAGAACTCCACCCCCGAGCTCGAGAAGGCCATCGACGAGGCGCTGGCCACCAACGCCTCGCGCAACGTCGACTTCGACACCCTCGCGTTCCAGACCAAGGCCGGTGCGCAGTTCCGCCGCGCCCAGGTGCGCTACATCGGGTCCGGCGCCACCGGCAACCACGACGGCGACGAGAACATCCTGCCCGCCGACCACTTCACCTTCTCGAACATGGTTCTGCCCTCGGGCTGTGTGGGCCCCGAGCACACCCACCACGACGTCGAGGAGGTCTTCTTCGTCCTCGAGGGCGAGGTCCGGTTCTCCGTGCACGACGCCGGGGACGGCAACAAGAAGGCCAGCCGGGTGCTCGGCCGCTACGACCTGTTGCGCGTGCCCGCCGGCGTGCCGCGAAGCCTGGAGACGGTCAGCGCCGAGGACGCGCGCATCTGCGTGATCATCGGGACCCAGAAGCCGCAGCTCCCGACCTACCCCGAGACGTCCGAGATGCACGGCGTCACCCGCGACTGAACCGGGCGGACGCAAATACGGGCCCGCTCCCTTCCGGGGCGGGCCCGCTCGTGCGCTCGGGGTATCAGCAGGGACCGGGGCCGGCGGTTCCGCGCAGTGCCTCACTCACGCACAGACGGCCCGGACGGTGTTGGGGGCGAGGTCGAGGTCGAGGTCGGCGAGGGTTCCAGGTCTTTCCGGGGAGCAGTGGTGTCGGCGGCGGGGCGGAAGGGGTGCCCGCCACCCCCGGGCCATGGGAGGGTCCGCTCAGTTGTCGCCGGGGAGCTGGTCCCGCGCGGCGTCGACGGCGGCGCCGCCCGGGTCCTCTGCCACGTCGGTTGCGGTGTCGACGCCGTCCTGGAGCCCCTGGGCGGAGTCCTGCACGTCTTCCAAGGCTTCATGGCCGTAGGACTCGGCGGCCTCCTGGACGAGCTGTCCCGCCTCGCCGCCGAGGAGTCCCTTGATCCACTCGATCGCTTCGCTGATCATCTGTGCCCTGTTCGTGTTCGTGATGGGTCCGGTCGGACCCGTGCAGTCTGTCCTCCGGGGCTGTAAGGACCGTGTTAGCGGCGATAGGGGCTTTCCGGGGTGCTGGGAGCGAAGGGCGCCCCCGGTGCACGGGGCACCGGGGGCAGAGGGGGAACGAAGGGGGGAAGGGTCCCGGCGCCGGGGGAGGGGCCGTCTCCGACAGGGGGCGCGGAGAATGGCCGGGACCCGTGTTCCGCCTTCGAGAATCATCCTGCCGCATCGCGGGGTGCCATGGGGCGGGAACGGAGAATCTCCGCCGAAAAATCTTTCGAAGTCTCGGCGGAGCGCCGGTACTGCGCGGGAAAATCGGCACTTCTCCTGCTATGTCCGATGCGTGGCTGATGGGTGGCGCCGAGGCGTGTGGCGGGTCGGGGCGACGCCCTGGGTACGCCCGTGTGCGCTTGCTCACCCGGGGTGGCGCAGTGCCATACCCTGCCATTATGGTCGGGTAAATCGGAAATTTTGGCCGAGATGGGCACGAACCGCCCTCAGGCGCCTTCCATCCCGTTCACGAAAAGGATCCTCCCCGATGCACCGCTCCGCAGTACTCGCCTCCGCCGCAGTGGCCGTCCTGGCGGTGGCCGCCTGTGGTGCGCCGTCCGAGAACGACGCGGATGCCACGGGTGCCGAGGATACGCTGGTCGTCGGAGCGACCGCGGTCCCGGCCGGGGAGGTCCTGGAGTTCATCGACGAGAACCTCGCCGCCGATGCCGGACTGTCGCTGGAGATCGAGGAGTTCTCCGACTACGTCGCGCCCAACACCGCGCTCGACGAGGGGCAACTCGATGCCAACCTCTACCAGCACGAACCCTTCCTGCTGGAGTTCAACGAGGGCAATGACGCCGACCTGACCGCCGTGCAGCAGGCCTACCTGCCGCCGCTGGGGCTCTACTCCGAACAGGTCGACTCGGTGGACGACCTCGAGGACGGCGCCGAGATCGCACTGCCCAACGACCCCACCAACGAGTTCCGCGCGCTCCTGCTGCTCCAGGACAGCGGCCTCATCACACTGGCCGACGGGGTCGAGGAGTCGAACTTCTCGCTCGCCGACATCGAGGACAACCCCAAGGACCTCGACTTCCACGAGGTCGAAGCGCCCCAGCTCCCGCGCTCGCTCGGCGACGTCGACGCTGCGATCGTCAACAACAACTACGCGCAGGAGGCCGGGCTCGACTTCGAGGAGGACTCCGTCCTTCTGGAAGAGGTCGAGGGAAACGACTACGTCAACGTCCTCGCCGCCCGCACCGACAACGCCGACGACCCGCGCATCGCCACCCTCGGCGAGCTGCTCCTGGCCGACGAGACCCTCGAGTTCATCGAGGACGAGTACGAAGGCAGCATCATCC
>NZ_ANBF01000039.1 GCF_000341025.1 Nocardiopsis salina YIM 90010
TGCCCCGTCAGCCCCCGCGACGGGGCGGACCTGTGTCCGGGCCGGTTCTGGGCGTCGAACGGCAGCCCGATGTGCGGGCCGGGCCGGGTCAGACCACGTTGATGCCCACGAGGGCCGCCACGAGCAGACCCACGTACGCCCACGCGTGCACCCGGTCCGGCATCCGGCCCACGATGCGCCGCGTGAGCGCGATCGTCGGCAGGGACCCCGTCAACAGGGCCGCCCCGGCGACCAGGTCCACGTACCCCAGGTGCCCGCCGGCGCCGGGGCCGCCCGCCAGGGCGTACACACACGTGGCCACGACCGCCACCGGCAGGGTCAACGGGTTGGCCATCGCCGCGGAGTCCGCCATCG